>NZ_JBBKTQ010000032.1:0-59461 GCF_037890035.1 Ramlibacter sp. AN1133 | reverse complement strand
CCCCCCCCCCCCCCCCCCCCCCCCCCCCCCCCCCCCCCCCCCCCCCCCCCCCCCCCCCCACGCCGGCGCCGAACGAGCCACCGGGGCGCCCCCATCCCGACCTTCCCCCGGAGGGGGAAGGAGGAACCGCCAAAACCCATGCTCACCATCCTCTTCGACGGCATCGCCTACGGCATGCTGCTGTTCGTGCTCGCCGTCGGCCTGGCCGTGACCATGGGCCTGATGAATTTCATCAACCTGGCGCACGGCGCCTTCGCCATGACGGGCGGCTACATCACCGTGCTGCTGATGCAGCGGCTCGATGTCCCCTTCCTGGCGTGCCTGCCCATCGCCTTCGTGGGCACCGCGCTGCTCGGCGCCGTGCTCGAACGCACGCTGTACCGGCCGCTGTACCGCAAGCCGCACCTGGACCAGGTGCTGTTTTCCATCGGACTGGTGTTCATGGCGGTCGCCGGCGTGGACTACTACGTCGGCTCCACGCAGCAGATCATGCAGCTGCCCCAGTGGCTCAAGGGCCGCACCGAGATCGGCTCGCTGGGCATGGGCCACTACCGCCTGTTCATCATCGCGGTGTGCGCTGCGCTCACCATAGTGCTGCAGTTCGTGCTGGCCCGCACCCGCTTCGGCAGCCGCCTGCGCGCCTCCGTCGACGACCAGCGCGTGGCGGCCGGCATGGGCATCAACGTGAACCTGGTGTTCCTCTCCACCTTCGCCTTCGGCTCCGGCCTGGCGGGACTGGGCGGCGCGCTGGGCGCGGAGGTGCTGGGGCTCGATCCCTCGTTCCCGCTCAAGTTCATGATCTATTTCCTGATCGTGGTGGCCGTGGGCGGCACGTCCTCGATCACCGGCCCGCTGCTGGCGGCGCTGATGCTGGGCGTGGCCGACGTGGCGGGCAAGTACTACATCCCCAAGATGGGCGCCTTCATCGTCTACAGCCTGATGATCGCCATCCTGCTGTGGCGGCCCAACGGCCTGTTCGTGCGGCAAGGCGGCAAGGCATGAGCGCGCAGGCGGATCTGCAGCGCGCAAGCCGCATCAGGCCGTGGGAGCCGGTCGTGTGGCTGCTCGCGTTCGCCGCGCCGCTGCTGTTTCCCTCGCATGCGGCGCTCGTCAACGAGATCGCGATCGTCGGCCTGTTCGCCATGTCGCTGGACCTGGTGCTGGGCTACGGCGGCATCGTCTCGCTGGGACACGCCGCGTTCTTCGGCCTGGGCGCCTACGTGTCGGCGCTGTTCTGCAAGCACGTGAACCCGGATCCGCACCTGGGCCTGCTGGTGTCCATGGGGGCCGCGGCGCTGCTCGGGCTGGCCGCCAGCCTCACGGTGCTGCGCGGCTCCGACCTCACGCGCCTGATGGTGACGCTGGGCGTGGCGCTGATCCTGCTGGAGCTGGCCAACAAGCTCGACTGGCTCACGGGTGGCACCGACGGCATCCAGGGCCTGGTGTTCTCGCCGGTGCTAGGCCGGTTCGAGTTCGACCTCGCGGGCCGCACCGCCGCCTTCTACTCGCTCGCCGTGCTGCTGGTCCTGTTCCTGATGGCGCGCCGCATCGTCCATTCGCCCTTCGGCGCCACGCTCAAGGCGATCCGCGACAACCGGCTGCGGGCCCTGGCCATCGGCGTGCCGGTGCATGCGCGCCTGATCGCGATCTACACCGTGGCCGCCGCGATGGCCGGTGCCGCCGGTGCGCTGTTCACGCAGACCTCCGGCTTCGCCTCGCTCGACGTGTTCGAGTTCCACCGCTCCGCCGACACGCTGCTGATGCTGGTGATCGGCGGCGTCGGCTGGCTCTATGGCGGCCTCGCCGGCGCGATCGTGTTCAAGCTGATGCAGGACTGGATCTCCGGCATCACGCAGCAGTACTGGGGCTTCTGGCTGGGGCTGTTCCTCGTCGTGCTGGTGCTGGTGGGACGCGACCGGCTGCTCAAGCCGTGGACCTGGTGGAGGAAGGCCAGCGCCGCACGGCCGCCCGAAGGCGCGGGCCCCCTCCTTCAGGAGGGGGGAGGCGCAGCCCCGGCAGGGGCGAAGCCTGAGGGAGGTTCTCGATGACGGAAGTCGTCCTGTCCTGCCAGGGCCTCGTCAAGCGCTTCGGCGGCATCGTCGCCACCAACGACGTCAGCCTCGACCTGAAGCGCGGCGCCCGCCATGCCCTCATCGGCCCCAACGGCGCCGGCAAGACGACGCTGATCAACCTGCTCACCGGCGTGCTGGAGCCGACCGCGGGCCGCATCACGCTCGAAGGGCAGGACATCTCGCATCTCGCGCCGCACCAGCGCGTGCGGCGCGGCATGGTGCGCACCTTCCAGATCAACCAGCTGTTCGCCTCCATGACGCCGCTGGAAACACTGGCACTCGTCGTCTCGCAGCAGCGCGGGCTGGGTGCGCGCTGGTGGCGTTCGCTGGGGCACGACGGCCGCGTGGCCGAGCGCGCGCAGCAACTGCTGGAGCAGTTCCACCTGGCCGAGGTGGCCGACCAGCAGACCGAGCACCTCGCCTACGGCAAGCGCCGCCTGCTGGAGATCGCGATCGCGCTGGCCTGCGAGCCGCGCGTGCTGCTGCTCGACGAGCCGGTGGCGGGCGTGCCGGCGGGCGAGCGCGAGGAACTTCTGCAGACGGTGGCGGCACTGCCGGCCGATGTTTCCGTGCTGCTGATCGAGCACGACATGGACCTCGTCTTCAGCTTCGCCGATCGCATGACCGTGCTGGTGAACGGCGCCGTGCTCACGGAGGGCACGCCGGACGAGATCGCGGCCGATCCGCGCGTGAAGGCCGTGTACCTGGGTTACGAGGACGAGCCGCTCCATGTCTGAAATCCTGCGCGTCGAGAACCTGAGCGCCGGCTACGGCGAGGCCGTCGTGCTGCACGACGTCTCCTTCGCGCTGGGGCAGGGCGAGACCCTGGCCCTGCTGGGGCGCAACGGCACCGGCAAGACCACGCTGATCGACACGCTGGCCGGTGCCACGCGCCAGCATGGCGGCAGCATCACGCTCGCCGGCGTGGCGCTGCACAGGCTGCCCTCGCACGAGCGCGCGAAGGCCGGCATCGGCTGGGTGCCGCAGGAGCGCAACATCTTCAAGTCGCTCACGGTGCACGAGAACCTGACCGCCGTGGCGCGCCCCGGGCCGTGGACGCCCGAGCGCGTGTACGAGATGTTCCCGCGGCTGGCGGAGCGCAAGACGAACCTGGGCACGCAGCTGTCCGGCGGCGAGCAGCAGATGCTGGCCATGGGCCGCGCGCTGGTCGTCAACCCGAAGCTGCTGCTGCTCGACGAGCCGCTGGAGGGCCTGGCGCCGATCATCGTGAGCGAGCTGCTGCGGGCGATCTCGCGCATCACGCGGCAGGAGGGCCTCGCGGCCATCATCGTGGAGCAGCATCCGCTGGCCATTCTCGACATCTCGCACGGCACGATCGTGCTGGACCACGGCACGGTGGTGCATGCGGGCCAGGCGGACCGCCTGCGCAACGATCCCGAGCTGCTGGACCGGCTGCTCGGTGTGGCACGATAGTCCGATGAGCATTCGTCGCAGGACCTTCGCGCTGGCCGGCGTGGCCACCGCGCTCGCCACGCCGTGGCTGGCAGCGCAGGACAAGTGGCCCGCCAAACCGATCCGCATCGTCGTGCCTTTCGGCGCCGGCGGCGTCGCCGACCTCACCGCGCGCGCCGTGGGGCAGAAGCTCGGCGAGCAACTGGGACAGAGCGTGGTGATCGACAACCGTCCGGGCGCGGGCGGCGTGACGGCGGGCACCCTCGTCGCCCAGGCGGAGCCGGACGGCACCACCCTGCTTCTCATGAGCAACGGCACGGCGGTCAGCGAAGGCCTGTTCCAGAAGCTGCCCTTCGACGCGCAGAAGGACTTCGCGCCGATTTCCCTGCTGGGCACTTTCGACATCGCGCTGGTCGTGCCGGAGAACTCGCGTTTCCGCTCGCTGGCCGACCTGCTCGCCTACGCGAAGGCCAACCCGGGCAAGCTGAATGTCGCGACGGTTGCCATCGGCAGCACGCAGAACCTCGCGGCCGAACTGTTCAAGACCACCGCGGGCATCGACGTGCAGGTCGTGCCCTTCAACGGCACGCCGGCCGTGATCACCGCCTTGCGCGGCGGCTCGGTGGACGCCGCCGTGGAGATCCTCGCGCCCGTGAAGTCGCAGCTCGCCTCGAAGGCGCTGCGGGCACTGGCCACCTTCGGCGACCACCGGCCCACGGGCCTGCCGGACGTGCCGACCGCCGCCGAGTCCGGCGGGCCGCTCGCGCAGTTGCGCGTCGCCTCGTGGAACGCACTGGCCGCGCCGGCGAAGACGCCCGCGCCCGTGCTGCTGCGCGTGAACGCGGAGCTGAAGAAGGCGCTGGCGACGCCGGAGCTGAAGAAGAAGCTGGCCGACCTGAACGTCGACGCCCGCTGGAGCACGCCCGAGGACCTGGGCAACCTGCTGGCCAGCGAGATCCGGCGCTGGAGCGACGTGATCGCGCGGGCGAAGATCCCGCGCCAGTGAAGGAGGACGGCATGCAAGTCAAGCGCCTGGGCCTCGTCGGCTACGGCGAGGTCGGCAAGATCTTCGCCGGCGGCCTGAAACCCTTCGTGGGCGAAGTGGCCGCGTGGGACCTGAAGTTCGCGGATAGCGCCACGGCCGAGGCGGAGACGGGCCATGCGCGCACCCACGGCATCCGCGCCTGCACCTCGATGCGCGAGCTGTGCGAGGCCAGCGACCTCGTGATCTCCGCGGTGACGGCGTCGAACACGCTGGCGGTGGCACAGGAGGCCGCGCCCTTCCTGCGCGCGGGCGCCCTGTTCCTCGACCTGAATTCGGCCTCGCCCGGCACCAAGCAGGCAGCCGGCGCGGCCGTCGACGCGCGCGGTGCGCATTACGTCGAAGCGGGCGTGATGACCTCGGTGCCGCCCCACGGCGTGAAGGTGCCGATGCTGCTCGGCGGCGCGCGCGCCGCGCAGTTGGCGACCTTGCTGCAGTCCTGGGGCCTGGACGCCAAGGCGGTGAGCGAGCAGCTCGGCGTGGCCAGCGCGATCAAGATGTGCCGCAGCGTGATGATCAAGGGCCTGGAGGCGCTGGTCATCGAGAGCTACAGCACGGCGCGCGCCTACGGCGTGGAAGACCACGTGCTGCCCACGCTGCAGGAGACCTTCCCCGCCATCGACTGGGCGCAGCAGGGCGCGTACTTCTTCAGCCGCGTCGTGCAGCACGGCCAGCGCCGCGCGGAGGAGATGCGCGAGGCGGCCCACACGGTGCGCGAGGCCGGTTTCGCCCCGTTCATGACGGCCGCCACGGCGGACAAGCAGCAGTGGATGGCGGACCAGGCGCGCGAAGGCATCTTTCGCGGCCTCGCCCGGGGCGCGCCCTGGCAGGACTATGCGGACCGGCTGCTGGCCGCGCGGGGCGGAAGTAAGTCCTAGGGTTTCCTCGGATTGCAATGTCGCGTGGGCGTGATCCTTCGCGTTGATGCGCATCAAGGTCCCGCCCGGCCGCAAGCCTACGATGGCTTGCAAGAGGGTGCAGGGAGGATTTCCCAGGCTGGAACCAGGAGGTTCCGACCCTCTCCTCAGGGTGTCTCCATCCCCTTGGCCCTGAGGATTCGCGTGGCCCCCGGGCCGCGCAAGGCCGCCGTTCAGCTCCTGGCTGCGGCGGCCTTTTTCATGGCGACCGCCGGCCGCCGCGATCGGGCCCGCGGCCCGTGTTGCCCTCCATTTCGCAGCGGCACTGACGTCCCGGTGACTATTCGCGTTGCCATTGCGCGCACGCCTCCGGCCGCGCGCGGCCTTCATTGATGGCGGTCAACGTTCCGCCCTCCTTGACTTTCATACTCCTGACAACCATCGCGGCCCTTCGGAATGCGCAACGCGCACCGGCGATGGTGCAAAGAGCAGACGCCGCCCGAGCGAACCGAAGCGCACCGGAGCCGGCCGATCGGAGGCAAGCGCTATGTCCGAATTCGCTGTCGTGGCCCGCGAGGACTTCTCCGATGTCACCTTCCTGCTGGAGGTGCGCCATCCGCAGATGGCGCGCGCCGCACGGCCGGGACAGTTCGTGATCGTGATGCTGCACCCGCAGGGCGAGCGCATCCCGCTCACCATCGCCGACTACGACCGCGGCCGCGGCACCATCACCCTCGTGATCCAGGCGGTCGGCAAGACCACCCGGCAGATGCAGCAGGAGTGCCGCGTGGGCAGCGCGCTGTTCGCGCTGGTCGGCCCGATGGGCATGCCCAGCACCATCGGCAGCGCGCGCAAGGTGCTGTGCGTCGGCGGCGGCCTCGGCGTCGCGCCGGTGTTCCCGCAGGCGCGCGCGTTCAAGGAGGCAGGAGCGCAGGTCACCGCGGTGCTGGGCTTCCGCACCCGCGAACTGGTGTTCTGGGAGGACAAGTTCCGCCGCGCCTGCGACGACCTGATCCTGTGCACCAACGACGGCTCCGCCGGCATCCGGGGCCTGATCACCGACGGCGTGGCGCTGGCGCTCAAGCGCGAGCCGCACATCGAGGAGGTGATCGCCATCGGCCCGCCCGTGATGATGAAGGCGGTGGCCGAGGCCACGCGCCCGCACGGCATCCGCACCATGGTGAGCGTCAACCCGATCATGGTCGACGGCACCGGCATGTGCGGCGGCTGCCGGGTGAAGGTGGGCGGCGAGGTCCGCTTCGGCTGCGTCGACGGACCCGACTTCGACGGCCACCTGGTGGACTTCGACGACCTGATGGCGCGGCTGCACCGCTTCGACACGCAGGAGAGGACGGCGCAGTCGCGCTGGTCCGAGTCCTGCCGCATGCCGGAGCCGGCGCAGGAGCCCGCGCCACCGCAGTCCCGCGCGGCCGCGCCGGACGCCTACGAACTGCCCGATCCGGCCGAAGAAGTCTTCGGCGGCTAGCCAGGAGGGGATGCCATGGCCAAGAAGAAGACGATCCGCACCATCCCGCAGGAGCGCACCCCGATGCGCGAGCAGGATCCGCTAAGGCGCGCGCGCAACTTCGAGGAGGTCGCATGCGGCTACAACCAGGACGAGGCGCTGCGCGAAGCGGACCGCTGCCTGCTGTGCCCGGACCAGCCCTGCATCGGCGGCTGCCCGGTGGGGATCGACATCCCGGGCTTCATCGCAAGGGTGGCGGAGCGCGACCTGCGCGGCGCCTACGAGGTGCTCACCGCCACCAACCTGCTGCCCTCGGTGTGCGGGCGCGTGTGCCCGCAGGAGAACCAGTGCGAGGGCGAGTGCACGGTGGGCGAGTCGCTGGAGCCGGTGGCGATCGGGCGGCTGGAGCGCTTCGTCGGCGACACGGCGCTGCGCGAGGGCTGGGTCAGCGTGCCCTTCATCGAGCCGGTGCGACGGCGCGTGGGCATCGTGGGATCGGGGCCGGCGGGCATGGCCTGCGCGGCCGACATGGCCAAGGCGGGTTGCGAGGTGATCGTGTACGAGGCCTTCCACGAGCCGGGCGGCGTGCTGAAGTACGGCATCCCGGACTTCCGCCTGCCCAACCCGGTGATCGACGCCGAGATCGACAAGCTGCGCGCGCTGGGCGTGCAGTTCGAGTGCAACACGCTGGTGGGGCGCCTCTTCACGCTGGAACAGATGATCGCCGAGATGGGCTTCGACGCCGTCTTCGTGGGGGTGGGGGCCGGCTACCCGAGCATGCTGGGCATCCCCGGCGATTCGCTCAATGGCGTGCTCTCCGCCAACGAACTGCTCACGCGCTGCAACCTGATGCGCGGGCGCGACTTCCCGGCCTTCGACACGCCGCTGCCGGCGGGGCGGCGCGTGGCGGTGGTCGGTGCCGGCAACACCGCGATGGATGCGTTGCGCGTGTCGCTGCGGCTGGGGGCCGACAAGGTCCATTGCATCTACCGCCGCTCGCGGGCGGAGGCGCCGGCGCGGGCCGAGGAAGTGCATCACGCGGAGCAGGAGGGCATCGAGTTCCACTGGCTCACCAACCCGGTGGAGGTGCTCGGCGACGGCCAGGGCAACGTGCGCGGCATGCGCTGCGTGCGCATGGCCCTGGGCGAGCCGGACGACTCCGGCCGCCGGCGGCCGGTGCCGGTCCCCGGTAGCGAATTCGATTTCGAGGCCGACCTCGTCGTCTACGCGATCGGCACCAACGCCAACCCGATCATGGGCCAGACCTCGGGGCTGAAGCTGAACAAGTGGGGCTACATCGCCACCGACGACAACCTGGCGACCTCGATCGCGGGCGTGTTCGCCGGCGGCGACATCGTGACCGGCGCCGCCACCGTCATCGAGGCGATGGGGGCCGGGCGCAAGGCCGCGCGCGCCATGAAGGCGTACCTGGGCATCCGCGACGCGGCCCAGCCCTATCGCGAGGAGGGCGAGCCGGCCTTCCTGGGAATCGCGGCGCACGAGCGCAATTTCACGCGCGTGCACCTGGCCTGAGCAGCAACGCAAGCATGGGGACTCCATGGACGCATCCGTCATCCTGAATCCGCAACCGGCGCGCGAGGAGGCCACGGGCCGCGCGCCCGCGGCGCGCACGCGCCTGAAGGAGCACGTCGTCGAGATCATCAGCGACTCGGGCGAGGGCGCGCAGAAGTGCGGGCAGTCGCTGGGCTCGATCGCGGCCCAGATGGGCAACGGCATCTGGACGACGGAGATCATCCCCGCCGAGATCCGGCCGCCGGCGCGCAGCGTGGCGGGCGCCAGCGGCAACCGCATCCGCATCGGCGCGGGCGCGGTCACCAACGGCGGCGACAAGACCGACCTGGTGGTGAGCTTCAACGAGCAGGTGCTGCTGGGGCGGGTGCGGGCCGACGAACTCAAGCCCGGCTGCATCGTCCTGCTGGAAAGCATGTGGCGCACGCACAAGGACACGGCCGTCCAGGCCTCGTACGCGGGCACCTGCGAGCGCCTGCGCGCCGCCGGCTACCGCCTGTACGAGGTGCCGATGGAGCAGGAGTGCCGCAAGCTGGTGCCCGATGCGCGCCGCGGCAAGAACATGTTCGCGCTGGGCATGCTGTGCCAGATCTACGCGCTGGACCTGAAGCTCGCCGTCGACCAGATCGCGCACACCTTCGGCAAGAAGGACCGCGCGATCGTCGAGGCCAACGTCCGCCTGCTCGAATCCGGCCATCGCTGGGCGCGCGACAACCTGGACTTCTGCTTCGAGATTCCGGCGAAGCGCGCGACCGAGCCGCAGATCGTGGTCAACGGCAACACCGCGCTGGCGCTGGGCGTGCTCGCCTCGGGCATGGAAATCTGCGCGATGTACCCGATCACGCCGGCCACCTCGGCGTCGCACTACCTCGCCGAAGTGTTCGAGAAGGTCGGCGGGATCGTGCACCAGGCCGAGGACGAGATCGCGGCCTGCGCCTTCGCGATCGGCGCGTCGTACGCGGGCAAGTGCGCCGTCACCATCACCTCGGGGCCCGGCTACTCCCTCAAGCAGGAAGGCATCGGCCTGGCGGTGATGGGCGAGATTCCGCTGGTGGTGGTGAACGTGCAGCGCGGCGGGCCGAGCACCGGCCAGCCGACCAAGATGGAGCAGGGCGACCTGCTCACGGCCATCTACGGGAGCCACGGGGACGCGCCCAAGATCGTGCTGGCGCCCGGGACGATCGAGGAGTGCTTCTACGCCCCGATCATGGCGCGGCGGCTGGCCGAGACCTTCAACATGGTGGTGGTGGTGCTCACCGACGCCGGCCTCGCCACTTCGCAGCAGCCGTTCCGCCGGCCCGAGTTCAGCGCAAGCTGGATGGCGCCGCCGGTCGACCAGGCGCCCGTGCCGGAAGGCGCGCAGCCCTACGAATGGGACGAACTGACCGGCCTGTCGCGCCGCTTCAAGCCTGGGCAGCCCGGGGGCATGCACACCTTGACCGGGCTGGCGCACGACCGCGACAGCCACGTGGCCTACGACGCGGTGTCGAACCAGGAAGGCCTGCGCCGGCGCAGCCTCAAGCTTGCGGCGCTGCAGAAGACATTGCGGCCGCCGACGATCTTCGGCAAGCCCGAAGGCGAACTGCTGGTGGTCGGCTGGGGCAGCACCAAGGGCGCGATCGAGGAGGCCGTGGCCGGCCTGCAGGCGCAGGGCCATGCGGTGTCCTCGCTGCACCTGCAGTTCCTGCAGCCGATGGCACCCGGTATCAAGGAGGCCATGAGCGGCTTCCGGCAGGTCATGACGATCGAGGGCAACTGGAGCGACCGCCCCGAGGACGAACTGATCGACGACAGCAACCGGCGCTATGCGGCGCTGGCCACGCTGCTGCGCGCCCGCTTCCTGGTCGACGTCGACTGCTTCACCGAAGTCTGCGGGCAGCCGATCAAGCCTTCCACCATCCGCCGCGTGCTGCTGCAGCGGCTGCGCCATTCCGGAAAGGCGGCCTGAGATGGACCTGAGCTCACCCACCGAATGCCTGCTGAGCATGTGCGAGCAGCAGTTCGCGCTGGAGGACTACCAGGGCGGCGTGCCGCGCTGGTGCACCGGCTGCGGCGACAACGCCATCCTGGCCGCGGTGCAGCGCCTGTGCCGCGACGAAGCCCTGCGCCCGGAGCGCACGGTGTTCGTCTCCGGCATCGGCTGCTCCAGCCGCTTTCCGCACTACATGAAGACCTACGGCTTCCACGGCATCCACGGCCGGGCGCTGCCGGTGGCCGAGGGCGTCAAGATGTCGCGGCCGGAGCTCACCGTGTTCGTCAACACCGGTGACGGCGACTGCTGCAGCATCGGGGCGGCGCACTGGATCCATGCGATCCGCTACAACATGGACCTCACGGTGTTCCTGCACGACAACCAGGTCTACGGCCTGACCAAGAAGCAGGCCTCGCCGACCTCGCCGCAGGGCACCCGCACCAACACCACGCCGGGCGGCAGCTACCTCGCGGCGCTCAATCCGCTGTCCGTGACGCTGGGCGTGCAGAACGTCTCCTTCGTGGCGCAGGCGGTCGACTGGATCCCGGAGCTGCTGTACGACATCGTCAAGGCGGCCTACCGGCACAAGGGCCTGTCCTTCGTGCGCATCCTGCAGCGCTGCCCCGAGTGGCTGCCGGACGCCTGGGAACCCTGGATGCAGGACCCCAACCGGGTGCAGGTGCTGCACCACGCGGACGGCCTGCAGCCCAGCGCGGCCCTGTCGAAGATCTACCGCAACCAGCGCGAGCACGACCCGCTGGACCTGGATGCGGCGCGCGAGATCGCGGGGCACGTCGACGCCATCCCCGTCGGCATCCTGTATCGCGATCCGTCCGTGCCCTGCTACGAGCAGACGCGCGGCGGCGAGCGCATCGTCACGCCGGAGCGCACGCGCGCCGGCCTGAACGCCGAACTGGACAAGTACACCGTATGGCCCGAGGTGAAGTGATGCAAGCCGACACCCATGCCCTCGTCACCTTCTTCCTGACCGGTCGGCGCTCCGGCGAAGCACTCGAGCCGGTCGCCGGCCTGGGCCTGAAGCCTGCGCTGCTGGCCCCCTACCGGGACCTCGGGTCGCTGCGCTACGACTATCCGCTGGTGCTGGTCACCCAGGGCCGCGGCGCGGCGGCCGTCGAGTCGCTGTCCGGCCTGTTCGACCGCGCCCTGCGGCAAGCCGCGGCCGGCCCCGACGGCGAGCGCGTGCGCAAGCAGGACCTGCGCGTGGAGCGCGAGATCCGGCAGCTGGTCGCCGCCGGAACCACCGGATCGCTGTCGACGCTGATCGACCAGGCCGCGGCGCACGTCGCACGCGAGCCCGGCTTCGAGGACAGCCGGCGGCGGCTGCGGGTCGCGCTGGCCTGCGATGGCGAGCTGGCCGACTGCGACGCGGCGCTGCCGCGGCGGCTGTTGCGGCATCTGTGGCGGCAGGCGCAGGACGCCAAGGCGCGGTCCTTCGCCGCCAGGCTGCAACGGCTCACGTTGAAGCTCTCGGGCCTGCTGCAGGCGGACGTGGAGCGCTCCGTGCGCGGCGTGGCGCCGCAGCGGCTGCAGGCCAGCGTCGGCCCGGGCTTCGCCGATGCCTTCGATTTCGACGTCATGTCGCGCCTGCTGGCGCGCATCGCCTCCGGCGCGGGCCTGCCCGTGGCGCGCCGCCAGCGCATCCGCTCGCTGCTGGCGGTGCTCGGGTCGCAACGCTTCTTCCCGGCCGAGGGCACCGAACCCTACGGCTTCGAGTTCGACAGCTGCGCGGCGGCGCTGAAGGCCTGGCGCGAGCGGGCGCCCAAGCTGGCTGCACTGGCACGGGCGCTGGCGATGGCGGAGCTGGAAGTGCGCGGCGAATACGATCCCGCGCGCCACGATGCGCTGTTCGCGGCCGAGGACCCGCCCGAGCCGGAGGCGCTGGCTGACTTCCCCGACTACCTCGTGTGCGTGGCGGTGGAGCGCCTCGACGGCGGCGAGCACGCCCGCCTGATGGAGATCCTGTCCTCCCACCTGCCGGTCAAGGTCCTGCTGCAGACGGACGACCTCACCGGCGAAGCGGGCGCCGAGTCTCCGGGCATGCGCAGCCGCCAGCTGGCGAGCCTGGCCATGTGCCTGAACACGGCCTACGTGCTGCAGGCGGGAAGCTCGCACCTGCTGCAGTACCGCGAACGCCTGCAGCGAGGCCTCGCCTTCGGCGGCCCGGCCCTGTTCAGCGTGTACTCGGGAGCCGCGCCGGACGAGGCCCTGCCGGCCTACCTGATGGCCGCCGCGGCGATGGAAGCGCGCGTGTTCCCCGCCTTCGTCTACGACCCCGCCGCCGGCGCCAACTGGGCCGAGCGCTTCTCGCTGGAGGGCAATCCGCAGGTGGAGCGCGACTGGCCGGTGCGTGCGTTCGGCTACGAGGACCAGCGCCACCAGGCCATGGCGCAGGAGCTCGCCTTCACGGCGGTCGACTTCCTGGCGCTCGATGCGCGCACTGCGGCGGGATTCGCCCGCACCCCGGCGGACGCCTGGAACGGCCGCCTGGTGCCCGTCGAGGATGCCCTCGGCGCCGAGGGGCAGGGCCTGTTCGACCGCATCCCGAGCCTGCTGATGGTCGACAGCCACCAGCGCCTGCACAAGGTGGTGGTGGCGCGCAGCCTGCTGCGGCAAGCGGGACGCTGCCGCGACCTGTGGCACAGCCTGCAGGAGCTGGCGGGCATCCACAACTCGCATGCCGAGAAGGCGCTGGCGCGGGCGCAGCGCGAATGGAACGAGCGCGCGCGCGAGGAGGCCGCGCCGCAGGCGGCCCCGGCACCGGCGGTGGAGGCCGCCCCGGCGACGCCGGCGACCGCGACTGCCGTTGCCGCCGCGCCGCCGGCCGCCGAGGAGCCCCAGCGCTCCCCTGACGAGCCCTACATCGAGACCGCCCGCTGTTCGAGCTGCAACGAGTGCATCCAGCTCAATCCGAAGATGTTCGCCTACGACGCCAACCAGCAGGCCTACATCGCCGACCCGGCTGCCGGCACCTACGCCCAGCTGGTCGAGGCGGCGGAGAACTGCCAGGTGGCGGTGATCCATCCGGGCAAGCCGCGCAGCGCCGATGAACCCGGCGTGCAGGAACTGCTGAAGAGGGCGGAAGCCTTCGCCTGAGACCGGCGCGCGGGGTTCAGGGCGCTTCCATGCCCCGCGTGCGCAGGACGGACACGGCATCGGGGCCGCGCAGGGCCGCCAGCAGCGCGCGGGCTGCGGCGGCCTCTTTCGTCTGCGCCGCGAGCGCGCCTGCATACACGGTGTAGTTCTGGATCTCCGCCGGCAGCGGGCCGACCAGCACGGCCTCCGGCACGGCGAGGATCTCGCTGATCTGGTGGATGCCGACCTCGGCGCTGCCGTCGACCACGCGCGTGGCCACCAGCCCGCCCGGCACCAGCACCGCCTTGGCGCGCACCTGCGGCGCGATGCCCCAGCGCTCGAAGAGGCGGTCCAGGTACACGCCGCTGGAGCCGCCCGCCGCCGGGTCGATGTAGGCGACGGAGCGCGCGTCCAGCAGCACGGAACGGAACGCGTCCACGCTGGAGATGTCCGGCAGCGGCGCGCCCTTGCGCACCGCCACGCCGATCGCCACCCGCGCCAGCGGCACCGGCTCCGCGTCGGCCAGCTTGCCGGCTTCGCGCAGCGGCTTGAGCGAAGCGGGGCTGGAGAACACCACGTCGAACGCTTCGCCGCCGGCGATGCGCTTTTGCAGCCCGCCGGCCGTGTCGTTCTCGATGCGCAGCCTGTGGCCGGTCTGCTGCTCGAACGCCGGCTGCAGCGCCAGCACCACCGGCTTGAACGCACCGGCCGTCAGGACCTTCAGTTCCGCGGCGGCCACGGACTGGGCGGCGAACGCGCAGGCGAGGGCGAACAGCAAACGCATGGCACTCTCCTCAAAGGGCGTGCGCCACGACCGCTGGGGCCTTGGCGCGGATCAGGTCCAGCGTCGCCTTCTGCACCGGCGTGGCCGGCCGCTGCAGGCTCGTGGCCAGCGACAGCCGGATGCGCAGCGGCGGCGTGCCGATGGCCTGGGTGGTGTAGGCCGAGGGCCGCGGCGAGTTCAGCACCGCATTGCGCGAGAGGATGGCACAACCCGCGCCATCGAGCACGAGGTCGAGGATGGCGAACACGCCATCGATCTCCAGCGCCACGTCGGGCCGGCAGCCGATGTCCGCCATCTCGGCCTCCACGTGCATGCGGATCGCGTTCGGCCGGGTGGGGATCACGAGCGGCAGCCTGGCGACGTCGGCCAGCGAGATCGGCCCGGGCGGTGGGTCTTCGTGCAGGCCCGGAGGGCGGGCGCGCACCAGCACCAGCTCCTCTTCCAGCAGGGGCCCAAGGTCCAGCTCGCGCGAGGGCTGGGCGTTGTAGAGCACCGCGATGTCCAGGCGGCCGCTGACCAGGCCTTCCTGCAGCCCGCTGGACAGCCCCTCGCTGATCGACAGCCGCGCTTGCGGCAACTGCTCGCGGAAGGCGCGGGTGAGCGGCACGGTCAGCACGCGCGCCACGCTGCTCGGCAAGCCGACGGCGACGCGGCCCGCCAGCCCGCCGCGCAGGCGTCCCAGGTCCTCCCGCGCCCGCTCCACCTGGTGCAGGATCCCCCGGCCGTGCTCCAGCAGCAGCTTGCCCGCCTCGGTCGGCACGGCGCCGCGGCCGTTGCGCACCAGCAGGTTCTGGCGCAGCTCCACCTCCAGCAGGCGCACCTGGCGGCTGAGCGCGGGCTGCGCCACGTCGAGCTCGATCGCGGCCCGCGTGAAGCTGCCCAGCTCGGCCACGCGAACGAAGTACTCCAGCTGCTTGAGGTCCATGAATCCGAATACCTTCGCGGGCATTATGCCGAAGCGGCATAGCTGCTAGTCGCACGCTTCGCTGTTGCGGAGGCCGCAGCGCGCCCACAATCCGCGCCATGACTGCGACGCTCCAGGGCATCTCCTCGATGGCGACCCGCCAGCTGCTCAATGAACTGGCGCGGGTGTACGGACAGCGCACCGGCGCGCAGGTGGCGGTGGAGTCCGTGGGCGGCGTCGACGCGGCCCGGCGCGTGGCCGCCGGCGAGCCCTTCGACTTCGTGGTGCTGGCCGCCGATGCGATCGACAAGCTGGTCGCCTCCGGGCAGGCCGTGGCGGGCAGCCGCGTCGACATCGTGGAATCGGGCGTCGCCGTCGCGATCCGGGAGGGCGCGACCCGCCCGGACATCGCCAGCGAGGAAGCGCTCAAGCGCGCCGTGCTCGCCGCGCCGACGGTGGGCTATTCCACCGGCCCGAGCGGCGTGGCGCTGGTGAAGCTGTTCGAGCGCTGGGGCATCGCACAGGAGCTGCAGGGCCGGCTGGTGCAGGCGCCCCCGGGCGTGCCGGTGGGCTCGCTGGTCGCGCGCGGCGACGTCGCGCTGGGCTTCCAGCAACTGAGCGAGCTGATCCACCTCGAAGGCATCACGATCGTCGGCCTGATGCCGCCCGCAGCGCAGATCGACACCATCTTCGCCGGCGCGCTGTGCGCCGGCTCGCGGCAGCCGGACGCGGTGCGCGCGCTGCTCGCCTTCATGGCCTCCCCCGACACGGCCGCGGCCAAGCGCCGCTACGGCATGGAACCCGCCTGACCTGCAGGAAGGAAACGACATGAGCATCATCATCGACTGCCACGGCCACTACACCACCGCGCCGAAGCAGCTGGAGGACTGGCGCAACCGGCAGGTCGCCGGCCTCAAGGACCCCGCGCAGGAGCCGAAGGTCTCGGAGCTGAAGATCAGCGACGACGACATCCGCGAATCGATCGTGAACAACCAGCTGCGCCTGATGCAGGAGCGCGGCAACGACCTGACGCTGTTCTCGCCGCGGGCGAGCTTCATGGCGCACCACATCGGCGACTTCGAGGTCTCCAGCACCTGGGCCGCCATCTGCAACGAGCTGTGCCACCGCGTCGCGCAGCTGTTTCCCGAGCACTTCGTGCCGGTGGCGATGCTGCCGCAGTCGCCGGGCGTGGACCCGAAGACCTGCATCCCGGAGATGGAGAAGTGCATCCGCGAATACGGGGCGGTGGGCATCAACCTGAACCCGGATCCCTCCGGCGGCCACTGGAAGGAGCCGCCGCTGACGGACAAGTGGTGGTACCCGATCTACGAGAAGATGGTGGAGCACGACGTACCCGCCATGATCCACGTCTCCACCTCGTGCAACCCGTGCTTCCACACCACCGGCGCGCACTACATCAACGCCGACACCACGGCGTTCATGCAGCTGATCCAGGGCGACCTGTTCAAGGACTTCCCGCAGCTGCGCTTCATCATCCCGCATGGCGGCGGCGCGGTGCCTTACCACTGGGGCCGTTACCGGGGCCTGGCGCAGGAGATGAAGAAGCCGCTGCTGGACACGCACGTCATGAACAACGTGTTCTTCGACACCTGCGTGTACCACCAGCCGGGCATCAACCTGCTGAACACGGTGATCCCGGTGAAGAACGTGCTGTTCGCCTCCGAGATGATCGGCGCGGTGCGCGGCATCGACCCGACCACCGGCAACTACTACGACGACACGAAGCGCTACATCGACGCCTCGCCGATCCTGTCGGCCGAAGACAGGCACGCGATCTTCGAAGCGAACGCGCGGCGGGTGTTCCCGCGGCTGGATGCGCAGTTGGCCAAGCGCGGGAAGTAGAAAACCGGATACCGGACGCAGAGGACGCGAAGGGTACGCAGAGGACGCAAAAGATTCCAAAAGGAATTCTTTTCAATGTCTTTTTTGCGTCCTCTGCGTCCCCTTTGCGTCCTCTGCGTCCGGCTGTTCTGAATTCAGGAGAAACCCACCATGTACGAACTAGGCGTCGTCTACCGCAACATCCAGCGGGCGGACCGCGAAGTGGCCGATGCGCTGGCGCAGTTCGGCGCGTCGACCGTGCACGAGGCCATGGGCCGCGTCGGGCTGATGAAGCCCTACCTGCGGCCGATCTATGCCGGCGCGCAGGTCTCCGGCACGGCCGTCACCGTGCTGCTGCATCCCGGCGACAACTGGATGCTGCACGTGGTGGCGGAGCAGATCCGGCCCGGCGACGTCGTCGTGGCCGCCTGCACCGCCGACAACACCGACGGCTTCTTCGGCGACCTGCTGGCCACCTCCTTCCAGGCCCGCGGCGCGCGCGCGCTGGTGATCGACGCCGGCTGCCGCGACGTGCGCACGCTCACCGAGATGAAGTTCCCGGTGTGGAGCAAGGCCATCAGCTCCAAGGGCACGGTGAAGTCCACGCTCGGCTCCGTGAACATCCCCGTCGTCTGCGCCGGCGCCTATGTCACCCCGGGTGACGTGATCGTCGCCGACGACGACGGCGTGGTCTGCGTGCCCGCCGCGATGGCGCAGAAGGTGCTGGAGGCCGCCCGCGCGCGCGAAGCCAACGAGGGCGAGAAGCGCGCGAAGCTGGCCTCCGGCGTGCTGGGCCTCGACATGTACAAGATGCGCGAGCCGCTGGAGAAAGCCGGCCTGCGCTACATCGACTGATGTTTCCGGCGTACGGTGACACCATGAGCAAACCCACCTCTGGCGGCTTCGAGAAGACACCCGGCTGGCTGGACTGGTACGCCGGCCCGAGCAAGCCGCAATTCAAGCTGCCGCCCGACAGCGTCGATGCGCACTGCCACGTGTTCGGGCCGGGCGCGCAGTTCCCCTACGCGCCCGAGCGCAAGTACACGCCCTGCGATGCCAGCAAGGCGCAGCTGTTCGCGCTGCGCGACCACCTGGGCTTCGCCAGGAACGTGATCGTGCAGGCGACCTGCCACGGCGCCGACAACCGCGCGCTGCTCGATGCGCTGGAGCACTCGGACAACCGCGCCCGCGGCGTCGTGACCGTGAGGCGCAGCGTGACCGACCAGGAACTGCAGGACATGCACCGCGCCGGCGTGCGCGGCGTGCGCTTCAACTTCGTCAAGCGGCTGGTGGACTTCACGCCCAAGGACGAACTGATGGAGATCGCCGGTCGCATCGCCCCGCTCGGCTGGCATGTCGTGATCTACTTCGAGGCGGTGGACCTGCCCGAGCTGTGGGACTTCTTCACCGCGCTGCCCACCACGGTGGTGGTCGACCACATGGGCCGCCCCGACGTGAGCAAGCCGCTGGACGGCCCGGAGTTCGCGCTGTTCCTGAAGTTCATGCGCGAGCACCCCAACGTCTGGAGCAAGGTGAGCTGCCCCGAGCGCCTGTCGGTCTCCGGGCCCCCGGCGCTGGATGGCGAACGCAACGCCTACCGCGACGTGGTGCCTTTCGCGCGCAAGGTGGTCGAGACCTTCCCGGACCGCGTACTGTGGGGCACCGACTGGCCGCATCCGAACCTGAAGAACCACATGCCGGACGACGGGCTGCTGGTGGACTTCATCCCGCACATCGCCGCCACGGCGGAACTGCAGCACAAGCTGCTGGTGGACAACCCGAACCGCCTGTACTGGGCCGACGAGATCGAAGGGGGATGACATGAAGAAGCTCACGGGTGCCGCGGCGCTGCTGGTCCTGCTGGCAGCCTGCGCGAGCGCGCCGGCTCCGGCCCCGACGCAGGCGCCCGCCGCGCTCGCCGCCAACCTGCGGATCCCGCTCGGTGCCGACCCGCAGGCGACCTGCACGGGCCTGCAGGGAAGGACGATCCCGCCGTCGGTGATCGGCTTTCCCAGCGGGCCGGCGACGATCACGGCTGCCGTGATGGTGGAGGCCACATCGCTCGCCGTCGCGGACCGCGCCTCCACGCCGGCGGCCGCCATCCGGCCGGCCCTGCCGCAGCGCTGCAAGGTGCAGGGCCGCATCGCGCCGATCGATCCGAACGCGCCCGCGATCGAGTTCCAGGTCAACCTGCCGCTGCAGTGGAACGGCCGCTCGGTGCAGTACGGCGGCGGCGGCTTCAATGGCACGCTCGTTTCCGGCGAGGCGCTGCTGCCCGCCGCCCGCTACGACCAGCCGCCGCCGCTGGCGCAGGGCTACGTGACCTACGGGACGGACTCGGGCCACCAGACCCGGCAGGGCGACGCGCCGCAGGCCTTCGCCCTGAACAGCGAGGCCTTCCTGAACTTCGCCCACGCTTCGTACAAGAAGGTGCGCGACGTGGCGGTCGTCATCATGAGGACCGTGTACGGCCGCTCGCCCGAGAGGATGTACTTCGTCGGCAGCTCCGAGGGCGGGCGCGAAGGGCTCACGATGGCGCAGCGCTATCCCACCGATTTCGACGGCATCTTCAGCCGCGTGCCGGTGATCCACTGGACCGGGCTGCAGCACGCCGGGCTGCGCGACGGCCTGGCGCTCATGAACGGCGGCTGGATGAACCACACCCACGTGCAGCTGGTGCACGACGCGGTGCTGGCCGCCTGCGACGCCGCCGACGGCGCGGCGGACGGCATCGTGTCCGACCCGGTCGGCTGCCGCACGCGCTTCGACGTGACGAAGCTGCGCTGCACCGGCGCCGCGGCGCCCAACTGCCTCACCGAGGCGCAGGTGCGCGCGGTGCAGACGCTGCACTCGCCGCTCGACCTCGGCGTGGAGCTGGCCAACGGCCTGCGCACCTACCCGGGCCGCGGCCCGAGCGGCGAAGCCACGCCGGCTGGCGGCTCCGCCGGCGGCTGGGAAGCCTGGTGGACCGGCACCCGCAGCCCCTCCATTCCGCCGGTCGCGGCCAACGGCATCGGCTGGTTCTACGGCGCGGGCGCGATCCAGTTCATCTACGCGGTCAGCCCCAATGTCGATTTCCGCACCTACAAGGCCGCGGACCACGCCGCCCGGGTGCGCGAGGTGTCGGCCCTGATGGATTCGACCAACCCGGACCTGTCGGCCTTCGCGCGCCACGGCGGCAAGCTGATCCTGCTGGAGAACCTGGGCGACTACGCACAGAGCCCGTACGCCGGCATCGACTACCACCAGGCCGTGGTGCAGCGCATGGGCCGCGCCAACGTGGACCCGTTCTTCAAGCTCTTCACCGCGCCCGGCGTCGACCACGTGGGCACCGGCGCGCCGGGCAACGCGGAGCTGTTTGCCGCGCTGGTCGCCTGGGTGGAGCAGGGCCGGGCACCCTCGGGCCTGGTGCTGGTCGAACAGGAACCGCGGCCGCCCTTCGCCGTCAGGCGCAGCCGGCCGCTGTGCGAATGGCCGCAGTTCCCGCGCTACCGCGGCGGCGACCTGAACGCCGCAGGCAGCTTCGCCTGCGCGCAATGAGAGGAGGCTTGCGATGCCTTTGGACAAACCGTATGCCGGCATTCCCGGCACGACGATCTTCGATGCCGACCAGAGCCGCAAAGGCTACTGGCTCAACCAGTTCTGCATGTCGCTCATGAAGGCGGAGAACCGCGAGCGCTTCAAGAAGGACGAGCGCGCCTACCTCGACGAGTGGCCGATGAGCGAGGACCAGAAGCTGGCCGTGATGGCGCGCGACCTCAATCGCTGCATCGCGCTGGGCGGCAACATCTACTTCCTGGCCAAGATCGGCGCCACGGACGGCAAGAGCTTCCAGCAGATGGCCGGCTCCATGACCGGCATGAGCGAGGACGCCTATCGCGACATGATGGTGGCCGGCGGGCGTGCGGCCACCTGGGGCCGCGAGGAGGACAAGAAGTAATGGCGCGCATCACCGCATCCGTCTATACCTCGCACGTGCCGGCCATCGGCGCGGCGATCGACCTGGGCAAGGCCCAGGAGCCGTACTGGCAGAAGGTCTTCTCGGGCTACGAGTTCTCGCGCCAGTGGATGAAGGAGAACCGGCCCGACGTCGTGTTCCTGGTCTACAACGACCACGCCACCGCCTTCAGCCTGGAGATCATCCCCACCTTCGCGATCGGCACCGCGGCCGAATTCAAGCCGGCCGACGAGGGCTGGGGCCCGCGCCCCGTGCCCACGGTGATCGGCCATCCCGAACTGGCCTCGCACATCGCGCACTCGGTGATCCAGCAGGACTTCGACCTCACCATCGTCAACAGGATGGACGTGGACCACGGCCTGACGGTGCCGCTGTCGCTGCTGTGCGGGCAGCCGCAGGAGTGGCCCTTCAAGGTCATTCCCTTCGCCGTGAACGTGGTGCAGTACCCGGTGCCCAGCGGCATGCGGTGCTTCCGTCTCGGGCAGGCGATCCGCAAGGCCGTGGAGAGCTTCGACGAGGACCTGAACGTGCAGATCTGGGGCACCGGCGGCATGAGCCACCAGCTGCAGGGCCCGCGCGCCGGCCTGATCAACAGGGAATGGGACAACCGCTTCCTCGACCGCCTCATCGCCGAGCCCGAGGCGCTGGCAGCCGTGCCGCACATCGAATACGTGCAGGAAGCGGGCAGCGAAGGCATCGAACTGGTGATGTGGCTGATCGCGCGCGGCGCGATGGCCGACGTGGCGGGCGGCCCCACGCCCACCGTGAAGCACCGCTTCTATCACGTGCCCGCATCGAACACCGCGGTGGGCCACCTGATCCTGGAGAACAATCAATGACGCAGACCATCCGCATCGCGCTCGCCGGGCCCGGCGCCTTCGGCCTCAAGCACCTGGACGCGCTGAAGAACATCGCCGGCGTGGAGGTCACCTCCATCATCGGCCGCGAGCTGCCCAAGGCGCAGGAAGTGGCGCAGAAGTACGGTGCCAGGCACGCCACCACCGAACTGGACGAAGCCCTGGCGCGCCCGGACGTCGACGCGGTGATCCTGTGCACGCCCACGCAGCTGCACGCCCAGCAGTCCATCGCCGCCATGAAGGCCGGCAAGCACGTGCAGGTGGAGATTCCGCTGTGCGACCGGCTCGAGGACGGCCGGGCCGTGGTCGAGACGCAGAAGAAGACCGGGCTGGTCGCCATGTGCGGGCACACGCGGCGCTTCAACCCCAGCCACCAGTTCGTGCGCAAGCGCATCGAGGCGGGCGAGTTCCACATCCACCAGATGGACGTGCAGACCTACTTCTTCCGCCGCACCAACATGAACGCGCTGGGCCAGCCGCGCTCGTGGACGGACCACCTGCTGTGGCACCACGCGGCGCACACGGTGGACCTGTTCCAGTACCAGACCGGCAGCAAGGTGGTCCAGGCGAATGCCGTGCAGGGCCCGATCCATCCGGACCTGGGCATCGCGATGGACATGAGCATCCAGCTGAAGGCGGAGAACGGGGCGATCTGCACGCTGTCGCTGTCGTTCAACAACGAGGGACCGCTGGGGACCTTCTTCCGCTATATCGGCGATACGGCGACGTACATCGCGCGCTACGACGACCTGTTCAACGGCAAGGAAGAGAAGATCGACGTTTCGAAGGTGGACGTGTCGATGAACGGGATCGAGCTGCAGGACCGCGAGTTCATCGCGGCGATCCGCGAGCAGCGGGAGCCGAATGCGAGCGTGGCGAAGGTGCTGCCTTGCTACGAGGTGCTGGCGCGGCTGGAAAGGCAGCTGGGGTAGGACAGCGAAAACAAGACAGCCGAACGCAGAGGGCGCAGAGGTTGCGCAGAGGACGCAGAAGAGACCGAAAAGGAAACCTTCAGGTTTCTTGTGCGCCTCTCGCGTACTTTTGCGGGCCTTGCGTGCGGCTGTTCGGGTTCTTCGAGATTCGGTCCTGCACCAGGTGCTCCAGCACGGAGGCCGAGCCTTCGCCGGATCGGCGGCCGGCCATCTGGAGGGGGGCAGGGGTGGGGGCCGAGGCGTTGGGGTGCCCGCCCGGCGGGGGAAGGGTGTCGCGCATGCTCATCTCCGGGTGCAGGAACTGGACCTGTGGAGGCGCCGTGCGCTTCAGCCGGCTAGGGGCACGAGGGGAGCCGGCCAGGGGACAAGAGGGACTCTACTCCTTCGCCGGAGGACAGGTGCCGCCGGGAATCCACTTTGCACGCGCGAAGCACTCGCCTGGCGGGTGCCGGGAAGATTCGACGTTTCCCTCAGGAGGCCGGCTTGGCGTCCATCGCCATGGCCCAGGCGCCCCAGGCTTCGTCGGATGCGTGGCGGGCGGCCATCCATGCCTGGAACTCGGGCGTTTCCGTGACCTTGTCGGCACGGCCTTCGGCTTCGCATCGGGCCCGCGCGGCATCGAAGCGTTCGTGCGCGGATGCCTCGGCGGCCTGTCTCTCTTCGGCGGCGGCCTCGGCTGCAGCGACGGTCTCGTTCCATTCCTTGCTCATGGGGCCCCCCTGATAAAACCACAGTATGGGGCATGCGGCCCGGCCGCGCCGGGAAAGGGTCTTGGCTGTGGAATGATCGCGGGATGTCCCAAGCGCCCCCTGCCGGTTTCGATACGCTCGCCCTTGCCCCCTCCACGCTCGAGAACCTGAAACGGCTCGGCTACCTGCAGATGACGGCCATCCAGGCCGCCAGCCTGCCGCCCGCGCTGCTGGGCAAGGACCTGATCGCCCAGGCCAAGACCGGCAGCGGCAAGACCGCGGCCTTCGCCCTGGCCCTGCTGGCCAACCTCAACCCGCGCCGTTTCGCCGTGCAGGCGCTGGTGCTGTGTCCCACGCGCGAGCTGGCCGACCAGGTCACGACCGAGATCCGGCGCCTCGCCCGCGCGGACGACAACATCAAGGTCGTGACGCTCTCGGGCGGCGTGCCGCTGCGCGGCCAGACCGCGAGCCTGGAGAACGGCGCGCACATCGTGGTGGGCACGCCGGGCCGCGTGCTCGACCACCTGGATCGGGGCAACCTGCAGCTCGATGCGCTCAACACGCTGGTGCTCGACGAGGCGGACCGCATGCTGGACATGGGCTTCGTCGACGACATCGCGAAGGTCGCGCGGCAATGCCCGCCCAAGCGGCAGACGCTGCTCTTTTCCGCCACCTATCCCGAAGGCATCGCGCAACTGGCGGCGCGCTTCCTGCGCGACCCGGTCACCGTGCAGGTGGAGTCACAGCACGCCAGCGGGCAGATCGAGCAGCGCTGGTACGAGGTGCGCGAATCCGAGCGGCTGCCCGCGGTGGCGCGCCTGCTGGACCACTTCCGCCCCGCCAGCACGCTGGCCTTCTGCAACACCAAGGTGCGCTGCCGCGAGCTGGTCGAACTGCTGCAGGCGCAGGGCTACAGCGCGCTGGCGCTGCACGGCGACCTGGAGCAGCGCGATCGCGACCAGGTGCTGGTGCGCTTCGCCAACGGGAGTTGTTCGGTGCTGGTCGCCACCGACGTGGCCGCGCGCGGCCTCGACGTCGCGGGGCTCGCTGCCGTGATCAACGTGGACGTGACGCCGGACGCCGAAGTGCACGTGCACCGCATCGGCCGCACCGGCCGGGCCGGCGAGACCGGGCTGGCCTTGAGCCTGGCGAGCCTGGACGAGATGGGCGCGGTGGGCCGCATCGAGCAGCTGCAGGGCCGCGAGTCGCAATGGCATGCCCTCACCGAGCTCACGCCCGCGCCGGGCGAGCGCCTGCTGCCGCCCATGGCCACCATCCACATCCAGGGCGGCCGCAAGGAGAAGATCCGCCCCGGCGACGTGCTGGGCGCGCTGACGGCGGACCTGGGCTACACCCGCGAGCAGGTCGGCAAGATCGACATCAACGACTTCGCCACCTATGTGGCCGTGGAACGCGGCATCGCGAAGGACGCGGTGGCGCGCCTGAACGAGGGTCGCATCAAGGGTCGCGGGGTCAAGGCGCGGCTGCTGAAGGACTGAGGGTCACGACAGGCCCGGCGGCGGCACGACGTAGCTGGCCGGCTGCTGGCGCCGGATCAGGAGGTTCTTCACCTCCCATTGCACGGCCGCCTCCAGCTCGCGCAGGTAGCGGATGTCGCCGCCGCTTTGCACCGCGATCGGCACGCCGCCTTCGAACAGCAGCCGGTTGCCGGCCAGCCGCGGCACCTTGTCGCCGGGCGTGACGATGCCGGCCAGGTTCAGGGGATCCAGCGCGGAGATGGCGACCCGTTCGCGGCCCGGCGTCTTCGCCGTGCGGCGCAGCGCCGCGGCGGCTTCCGGCAGCGCGAACTGCTCGCCGGAGAAGCCGCTGACGAAGCGGCCGCCGCGCACCTCGCCGCGCGCTTCCAGCCGGCGCAGCACGTAGTACAGCTCGCGCCAGGGCGGCAGGCCTTCCTCGCGTTCCAGCAGCTTGCGGAACAGCACGCCATAGCGGCGCAGCAGCACGCGGGCGATGTGCTCCACGTGGGGCGCCGCCAGCGCGCCGGGCGCTTGCGCCGGTGCGCGCGCACGGCGCGTGAGCGACCAGCGGCCGGCATCGTCCATCGGGTCGTGCGCGCCCCGCTTGCGGCGCAATTTGTTGCGCTTGTCCTCTGGCATCACGAGCGCACGCAGGCCGGCGAAGGAGTCGCAGGTCACCAGGCCGTGCGCCACCAGTTCGGCCAGCGCCTGTTCGGCCTGCGTGCCCAGCAGCCGCGCGTCGCGCTGCAGGTCGGCGAAGAAGCTCGCGCCGTGGGTGCGCAGCACCTCCAGCACTTCGCGCGCCTTGCCGGAGAGCGCCGCGTCGTCATCGCTCGCCGTGCCGGCGGCCTGCTGCCAGTGGGCGAGGGCCTCGCGCTCGCACAGGAGCACCGGCGTGCCGCGGATCGGCCCGGTCTTGCGGGCCGCCGCATCGCCCGGCTCGGTCGGGCGCCACCACGCCACGCGGCCCACGGCGCACAGCTTGTCCAGCATGGGCGGCAGGTAGTCGGCGACGCGCGCCGACAGCAGGTCTTCCTCCCAGGCCGCCGCCGGCGCAGCGTGGCCTTCGAGCTGGCGCAGCACGTCGGCCAGGCCGCCTTCGCCCTGCCGGCGCTCGTCGCCCTCGCTGGTGGCCAGCTGGTGCCATCGGAACAGGAAGCGCATGAACTGGGCCGGCGGCACCGGCTGGAACTCGGCGCGCAGCTTCTCGCGCGTGCCGCGGTGGATGCGCGCGAGCAGGCGGCGGTCGCACCATTCGTCCGCGCCGGGGGCGCCGAAGGCCCCGCGCATCACGGCGCCTTGCGCTTCCAGCTGCAGCAGGGCCGCCAGCAACGCATTGCCGTCGATGCCGAGCGGCGCGCCCAGCTCGGCGGCGGTGACGGGGCCGAGCAGCTCCAACCGTCCCCGGAGGATTTCGCGCAGCGCGTCCTCGCTTGCGGGCCGTTGCGTGGCGATCGGCGCGATCGCCGGCGCCGCGTGGGGGAACAGGGCCAGCCACTCGTGCAGGCGCTCCGCCGCCACCCACACGGTGTCGCCGCCCGGCGTGGCGATGCGCGCGATGCGCCGCTGCCGCACCAGCACCTCGGTGAATTCGGGGAAGGGCGCCTCGGCGGACGTGAGGAAGCCGTGCACCACCAGCGCGTCGTGCAGTTCCTCGGCGTCGCGGATCTCGGGCCAGGCGTCCTCGCGCACCTGCGCGATCACCTGCGGATCCAGCCGGCCGACGTCCTGCACCGTCTGCAGCTCGGTGAAGGGCCGCATGCTGACGGCCTTGGTGCGCCGCTCCTCCGCCGCGCCGTCGTCCAGGAAGGCATAGGGGCGGGCGTTGAGGATCGCGTGCGACAGCGGCGAGGGCGTCGGCAGGTCGAGCGCGGTGATCCGCACCTCGCCGCGCTCGATGCCCTGGAGCAGGCGCACGAAGCCGTCGACGTCCATGGTCTCGTGCAGGCAGTCGTGCAGCGTCTGCGCCACCAGCGGGTGCTCGGGGATCTCGCGTTCGCCGGCCAGGTTCTCCGCGCACGCGAGCTGGTCGGGGAAGACCACCGTGAGCAGGTCCTCGGCGTCGCTGCGCTGGAACTGCGGCGGCACCTTGCGGCCGCCGTTCATGCGGCGCACGGCCAGCGAGGCGGTGGCGTTCCAGCGCCAGCGGGTGCCGAACATGGGCGCATCCAGCAGCGCCTGCACCAGCACGTCGCGCGCGGTGGCCGATTTCAGGTAGTGCCGCACCTCGTCGAGCGCGAAGCTGTGCGTCGGCCCGAGCGACAGCACGATGCTGTCTTCCAGCGCGCTCGCTTGCAGCTCGAAATTGAACTTGCGGCACATGCGCTTGCGCAGCGCCAGGCCCCAGGCGCGGTTGATGCGCGAGCCGTAGGGCGAATGGATCACCAGGTGCGTGTCGCCCACCTCGTCGAAGAAGCGCTCGAACACGATATGGCGGCGGCTGGGCAGCACGCCGAGCGCTGCGCGCGAGGCCGCCAGGTACAGCGCGAGCTGGTGCGCCGCGGCCTCGGGCAGGTGCAGCGCCTCGCGCAGCCAGCGCTGGCAGGCCGCCACGCCGTCCTCCAGCACGGTATCGGCGGTCTCGCAGATGCGCGACACCGCCTCGCACAGTTCGTCGGTGCGGCCCAGGCTCTCGCCGAGCCAGAAGGGCATCGTGGGCGGCTGGCCCTTCGCGTCCTCCACCATCACCTTGCCGGTCTCCACCTTGGCGATGCGGTAGGAGGTGTTGCCCAGCTGGAAGATGTCGCCGGGCAGGCTCTCGAAGGCGAAGTCCTCGTTCAAGGTGCCGACGCGGTGGCCTTCGGGCAGCAGCACCACCTCGTAGTCGAACTGGTCGGGGATCACGCCCGCGTTGGTGACGGCGGCCATGCGCGCGCCGCGGCGGGCGCGCAGCATGCGGTTGACGGCGTCGTAGTGCAGGTAGGCACCGCGGCGGCCGCGGCGCGTGGTGTAACCGTCGGCGAGCATCTGCACCACCTGCTCGAATTCGTTCAGGGTGAGCTCGCGGTAGGGTTGCGCGCGGCGCAGCACCTCGTACAGCGCATCGAGTTGCCAGTCGCGGCAGGCCGTCTCGGCGATCAGGTGCTGCGCCAGCGCGTCCAGCGGCTGGTCCGGCACGCGGATGCGATCGAGCTCGCCGCGATCCACCGCCGCCAGCAGGGCGGCGCATTCCAGCAGGTCGTCGAGCGCCAGCGGGAACAACCGCCCCTTGGGCACCGCGCCGATGGCGTGGCCGGCCCGGCCGACGCGCTGCAGGAAGGCGTTGATCGCGCGCGGCGAGCCGAGCTGGCAGACCAGGTCGATGTCGCCGATGTCGATGCCCAGTTCCAGCGAGCTGGTGGCGACCAGCGCCTTCAACTCGCCCTGCTTGAGCCGCTGCTCCGCGTGCAGCCGGTGCTCGCGCGCCAGGCTGCCGTGGTGCGCGGTGACGTGCTCCTCGCCGAGGCGTTCGGCGAGATGGCGGGCCACGCGTTCCGCGATGCGGCGCTGGTTGACGAAGATGAGCGTGGTGCGGTGCTGCGCCACCATCTCGGCGAGGCGGTCGTACATCTCGGCCCACACCTCGGTGGGCATCACGGCGCCGAGCGGCGAGCGCGGCATCTCGATCGCGAGGTCGCGGTCGCGCACGTGGCCGGCGTCGATGATCTCCACCGGCGCCTCGCGCGCCCCGACCAGGAAGCGCGCCATGGCGTCCAGCGGCTTCACCGTGGCCGACAGGCCGATGCGCACCGGCGGCTGCGCGCACAGCGCCTCCAGCCGTTCCAGCGACAGCATCAGGTGCGAGCCGCGCTTGCTGCCCGCCACCGCATGCAGCTCGTCGACGATCACGCTCCTGACGGACTGCAGCATCGCGCGGCCCGACTCCGAGCTGAGCAGGATGTAGAGCGACTCGGGCGTGGTCACCAGGATGTGCGGCGGCGCGCGGCGCATGCGCTCGCGCTCCGCGGTCGGCGTGTCGCCGGTGCGCACGGCGGCGCGGATGCCCACCTCCGGCAGGCCCGTGGCGGCGAGCTGCGCGCGGATCCCCGCCAGCGGCTCCTGCAGGTTCTTGCGGATGTCGTTGGACAAGGCCTTCAGCGGCGACACGTACAGCACGTGCACTTCGTCCGGGAGCCCGCGCGCGAGCCCTTCGCGCACGAGTTCGTCGATGGCGGAGAGGAAGGCGGCGAGGGTCTTGCCGGAGCCGGTGGGGGCGGCGATCAGCGCGTGGCGGCGCCGCGAGGTGACGGCCCAGGCCTGCGCCTGGACCTCGGTCGGGCGGCCGAAGCGGCCCTGCAGCCACGCGGCCACGGCCGGATGGAACGGAAGCGGGGACACGGACCTATTGTCGCCGGTGGCCGGTATCATCGTCGGCAGTGTGGCCGGCGCGGCGATGCGGATCCGCCGCCCCGCGCGCCGCGCGCCGACGACCGCTTCCCACCATGCCCTCCCTCGTCCGCGAAGACGAAGTCGAATTCACCGTGATGCGGTCCCAGGGGCCCGGCGGGCAGAACGTCAACAAGGTCTCCACCGCGGTGCAGTTGCGCTTCGACATCCGGGCGTCCTCGCTGGCGCCGGGGACCAAGGAGCGCCTGCTGGCCCTGCCGGGACGGCGCGTCACCAAGGAGGGCGTGCTGGTGCTGAAGGCGCAGACCACCCGCAGCCAGGAGCAGAACAAGGCGCTGGCGCTGGAACGCCTGGAGGAGATCGTGGCCCAGGCAGCGGTCGTGCCGGAAATCCGCCGGCCCACGAAACCGACCTACGGCTCCAGGCAGCGCCGGCTGGAAGGCAAGGCGATCCGCTCGCAGGTGAAGGCCGGGCGCAGCAAGAAGATCGAGGACTGAGCGGCCTTCAGCGCCGCGCGGTTGCGGCGGCCGCGGCCGCCCTGAGCTTGTCCTTCTTGCTGGGCCTGCGGCCCTTGATGCCGCCCGTGCCGGATTCGGCGGGCTGCGCCACTTCCACAGGCTCGAATCCCGCGATCTGCTCGCGCGTCAAGGCCAGGTTCTGCCGCTTCTCGATCAACCGGAAATGCGCCTCGGTGGCGGCGCTGACGAAGCTCACGGCCAGCCCGCTGGCGCCGGCGCGGCCGGTGCGGCCGATGCGGTGCACGTAGTCGTCGGGCGAGCGCGGCAGGTCGTAGTTCACCACGACCTCGAGCCCCGGCACGTCGATGCCGCGCGCGGCGAGGTCGGTGGTGACCAGCACGTCGATGAGGCCGTCCTTGAAGTCCGCCAGCACGCCGCTGCGCTGCGACTGGCTCAGCTCGCCATGCAGCGGCGCGGCGGGGATGCCACGCTCGACCAGCTTGCGCGCCACGTGCTCGGTGGCGTAGCGGGTGGCCACGAACACCAGCACGCTGCGCCAGTCGCCCTCGTGCACCAGGCGGCGCAGCAGCTCGGTGCGCCGCGGCGCGTCGACCGCGATCGCCCGCTGCACGATGGCCGGCCCGGCCCCATCCGGCAAGGAGGCCTCGATGCGCACGGCGTCGTGCAGCAGGCCGTCCGCCAGCTCCTGCACCTGCGGCGGGAAGGTGGCGGAGAACAGCAGGTTCTGGCGCCGCGGCGGCAGCGCCGCGAGCAACCGTTCGCGTTCGGCGGAAAAGCCCAGATCCAGCAGGCGATCGGCCTCGTCCAGCACGAGGGATTCCACGGCATCGAGGCGCAGCGCATTGCGCTCCATCAGGTCCAGCAACCGGCCCGGCGTGGCCACCACGACGTCGGCGCCGCCGCGCAGGCCCATCATCTGCGGATTGACGGAGACGCCGCCATACACGACCGCCATCTTGGGCGGATGCGCCAGCGCGGCGCCCAGGCGGCGGAACACCTCCCCGACCTGTGCCGCCAGTTCGCGCGTGGGCACCAGCACCAGCACGCGCACGCGCCGTGCCCCGTGCGGCTTGCCGGCCGCCAGCCGCTGCAGCAGCGGCAGCGCGAAGGCGGCCGTCTTGCCCGAGCCCGTGGGCGCGAGGCCCAGCAGGTCCTGGCCGCGCAGGAGCGGCGGGATCGCCTCGGCCTGGATGGGGGAGGGCGTGGTGAAGCCCGCCTCCCGGCACGCCTGCGAGAGCGGCGCCGAGAGCCCGAGCGAGGCGAAGGTGGTGCCCGTCATGGCGACCGGTGCAGCCGCGGCGCGGACAGCGCCTGCAGGCTCTCGGTGATCGCGGCATCGACGTCGCGCCACTTCCCCGCCAGTTGCGCGGCGGCCAGCGCCTTCTCGAGCGCGCGCAGGTCGCGCACGCTGGGCGCCACCTTCACCTGCGCGATCGCGGCCGCCGGATTGCCGGCGCGCAGGAGCGCCAGGACCTTGTCAGGCCAGGGGGAGGGACGTGCCAAGTCGGTCTTTCATCGATGCGGTGAAGCCCGCATTGTCCGCCCGCGGGCCCGCGCCGCGCTAAGCTTGCGGTTTTGCAGTACCCAGCGCCTTTCCCCATGCAAGCTCCCGCCACCAATCCCGCCCCCCTGTCGCCCTTCCACCTCGCGTTCCCGGTGCACGACCTCGCCGCCGCGCGCCGCTTCTACGGCGAGCTGCTCGGCTGCCCCGAAGGCCGCAGCTCCGACGAGTGGGTGGACTTCAACTTCTACGGCCACCAGATCGTGGCGCACCTGGCACCGTCGGAGACGGGCGCGGCCCAGCGCAACGCCGTCGACGGCCACGGCGTGCCGGTGCGGCACTTCGGCATCGTGCTGCCGATGGCGGACTGGGAAGCGCTGGCCGCGCGCCTGAAGGCGCAGGGCACCGCATTCGTGATCGAGCCCTACATCCGCTTTGCGGGCCAGCCCGGCGAACAGGCGACGATGTTCTTCCTCGACCCGTCCGGCAACGCCATCGAGGTCAAGGCCTTCGCGGACATCACGCGCCTGTTCGCGAAGTAGGCGTCAGCCCAGCACTTCGTCCCCTTCGCGCCGCAGCACCCTGCGCGCGAAGTAGTGGAAGGTGGCGCCGGTCGCCTTGGGCTTCAGGCGGTAGTCGTGCGCTTCCTTGGCGTATTCGGCGCGGATCGGCTGGATCTCGCCGGCCGACTGCGCCAGCAGCTGCATGCGCGCGGCCCGCTCGATGAAGACGGACAACTGCGCGGCCTCCTCGATGGTGCCAGTGGCCACCAGCTGGCCGTGGTGCGCCAGCAGGATCGCGCGCTTGTCGCCGAGCGCCTCGTGGATCAGGCGGCCTTCCTCGTCGCCGATCGGCACGCCGGGCCATTCCGGCAGCCAGGCGCAGTCCTCGTGGAACATGGTGGTGTCCATGTGCGCCACCTTCAGCGGCTGGCCGATCAGCGACAGCGCCGATGCGTAGGGCGGGTGCGTGTGCACGATCGCGTTGACCTGCGGGCGGTGGCGGTAGATCCACAGGTGGAAGCGGTTCGACGGGTTCACGAAGCCCTCGCCTTCCAGCAGGTTCAGGTCGTCGTCGCACAGCACGATGTTGGACGCGCGGGCCTCGTCGAAGCCGAGGCCGAAGCTGAGCATCCAGTAGGTGCCGGGGCGCGGGCCGCGCGCGGTGATCTGGCCCGCCAGGCCGGACTCGTGCCCTTCCGCCGCCAGGATGCGGCAGGTGAGGGCGACCTTCTGCTGCGCGGACCAGTCCGGGACCTGGAAGAACTTCTCCATGTTCCGGGTGGTCTGCTCGTGGTAGGCCTCCTTGGGCCGGATGACTGCGTTCATTCTTCTTTCCCCAGGGTGGCCTTCAATCGGCCGTGATGCGGGCCTGGCGCGCGACGCCATGCCAGCGCTGGATCTCGCGCTTGACGTACAGGCCCAGCTGCTCGGGCGAGCTGGCCGGAACGGTGGTGCCCTGGACCCACAGGCGCGCCTTGAAGTCGCTGCCGTTGGCGACCTTCAGCACGGCCTGGCTCAACTGCCGCACGATGGCCTTGGGCGTGCCGGCGGGTGCGTACAGGGCGTAGTCGTTGCTCACGGTGAGTTCCGGGTAGCCCAGCTCCGCGATGGTGGGCACGTCCGGGAACAGCGGGCTGCGCTGCGGGCTCGTCACCGCGTACGGGATCACCGCGCCGGACTTCACGTGCGGCTGCAGGGTGATGGCCGTCTCGAACAGGATCGGGATCTCGCCGGCGACGAGCGCCGCCGTGGCCGGGCCGCCGCCGCGGTAGGCGACGTGCTGCAGGTCCAGTTGCGTCGAGCGGCGGAACTGCTCGGCGACCAGGTGGAAGACGGTGCCGTTGCCGGCGGAGCCGTAGTTGGCGAGCTGCGCGTTGCCCTTCCTCGCCGCGGCGATGTAGCTCTTGAGGTCCTTCGCCGGCACCTTGGCGTTGGCCGCGAGCAGCACGGTGGCCGAGGCGACGAGCGAAATCGGTTCGAAGGCCTTTTCGGTGTCGTACGGCAGACGCGTGTAGACGGAGGGATTCACGACGTGGCTGGAAGGCGCGAGCAGCAGCGTGTAGCCGTCGGGGGCCGCCTTGGCCACGATGTCGGTGCCGATGACGCCGCCGGCGCCGCTCTTGTTGTCGACGACGAACTGCCCCTTCATGCTCTCGCCCAGGCGCTGCGCCAGAAGGCGGCCCACCACGTCGGCGCCGCCGCCGGGCGCGAAGGGCACGACCAGCCGCACGGGCTTGGCGGGATAGTTCTCGGCCTGGACGCCGAACGGGGCCAGGAAAGGAACGGCCAACAGCACCGCTGCGGCACGCCGCGAAAAACCACTACGCATGTTCTCGATCTCCCTGATGGGCCCGCCAGGCGGCAGGCGCAGGCCAATCTAGGGGTGCGCAGGCGCGGCGCCCGTCAGGGTTATCGCCAGCGGCAGCCGCGCCGGCGTGACAAGCGCCACGCCCGCAGTGCGCGCCGTCGACATAGGAAAATGAGCGACGCGATCGCGCCGCCCTTTTGCCGTATACGCGCGCGGGCGCCGGGGCCTGCTACTTCACGCCCGCCTTGCGCCGGTTCGCCTCCAGCCGCCGGTCGACGAGGGCGACGATCTGGTCGACCACCGGATGGGTCAGGCCCTTCTGGCGCGCCACGAGTTGCACCAGCTTGTCGGCGCGTTCGATGTAAGGCGCGCCGTTCTGCAGCGCGCGCGCCGCGGAGGACGGGCGCACCAGGCTTTGCGCCGCGGCGGCGTACTTCTCGAACGGCACGAGGTCGGCGGGGCTCGCCCCGATCTTCACGCACAGGTCGAACACGAAGTCGTACACCGACTTGGCCTCGGCGTAGTTCGAATGCACCGCCTCCTGCGCCGTGCGCATGCCGTCCTCGGTGATGCAGCGGTAGTTGCCGGCCAGCAGCATCGACCACTTGGCGAGCGGCACGAAGATCGAATCGGACACCCGCAGCTTCACCGGCAGCTCGATGGGGCCTTCCGGCGCGGCGAAGCGCACGGCCTCGATCTCGGCCTCGAGCCGGCGCAGCAGGGCGGTGTGCACGGGCGAGGCGAAGCGGGCCACCTTGAAGTTGGTCGGCAGCGTGACCTGCAGCACGTTGACCTTCTCCTCGGGCGGGCGCACGGCCTGCGGGTCGGGGCTGCACAGCGTGAGCAGGTCGGGCGTGAAGGCGTCCCACACGCTGGCGTCGGTGAACGCCGGCTTGAGCGCGTTCGCGTCCAGGCCGGGGATGCGCTTGAGGTAGGGCAGCGGCGGCATGTTCATGATCGACATGCAGGGCACGCCGGAGCGGCCCACCGCGGCGAGCAGCTCGCGCACGCCGGGCGAGCGGTACTGCGGCTCCTGCATCGCCAGGCCGACGAGGTCGTAGTCCGCCGGATTCACTTCCGACGTGCCGGCGGCGCGCACCTTGCCGGGCAGCTGGCGCGAGTCGATCACGACGGGCTCGGCGCGCCCGCGGATCGGCATGCGCACGCGGAAGCCCTCGGTGTTGATCAGGTCCGCTTCCGCGGGCAGGCACACGAGCGTCACTTCGTGCCCGGCGAACAGCAGCTTGGAGGCAAGCAGCGAACCGTAGGAGGCGCCGAGGATGAGGATCCTGCAAGGTGCAGACATGGGTGGTCCTTTCGGGAAGAGGTTCAGGGTGGGGGCGGGCGCGGAACCCGGGCGCGAGGGCCCGGGCGCGCCCGGCCACGATCAGGCATTGGCCGTCCGGGCTTCCGCGCGCGCGAACTGGCGGCGCACGAAGCCGATCACCGGCCAGAACAGGAGCACGAGCGCCACGGTGGTGATCGTGCCCACGAGGGGGTTGGACCAGAAGATGGCGAGGCCGCCCTTGGGACCGATCATCGACTGGCGGAACGCCGACTCCATCTTGTCGCCCAGCACCACGGCCAGCACCAGCGGCGCCAGCGGGTAATCGAGCTTCTTGAGGATGTAGCCGATGACGCCGAACAGCGCCATGAACCACACGTCCATCATCGCCCCGTGCACCGAGACCGCGCCGATCGTGCAGACCACGATGATGACGGGCGCGATGATGGAGAACGGGATGCGCAGGATGGCGGCGAACAGCGGCACGGTGGACAGCACGACGAACAGGCCGACGATGTTGCCCAGGTACATGCTGGCGATCAGGCCCCAGACGAAGTCCTTCTGCTCCACGAACAGCAGCGGGCCGGGCTGCAGGCCCCAGATCATCAGGCCCCCCAGCAGCACGGCGGCGGTGGCCGAGCCCGGGATGCCCAGCGACAGCATGGGCAGCAGGGCGGCGGTGCCGGCGGCGTGCGCCGCGGTTTCCGGCGCCACCACGCCTTCGAGCTGGCCCTTGCCGAAGTCGTCGGGGTTCTTCGCGAAGCGCTTGGCGATGCCGTAGCCCATGAACGAAGCCGCGGTGGCACCCCCCGGGGTGATGCCCATCCAGCAGCCGATCACGGAACTGCGGATCAGGGTGAGCCAGTAGCGCGGCAGCTGCTTCCACGTCTGCCACACCACCTTGGCGTTGATCTTGGCGGTCTTGCCTTCGAAGGCGAGGCCTTCTTCCATGGTCACCAGGATTTCGCCGAGCCCGAAGAGGCCGATCACCACCACCAGGAAGTCGACGCCGCGCAGCAGCTCCGACAGGCCGAAGGTCAGGCGCAGCTGGCCGCTGACGGTGTCCATGCCGATGGCCGACAGGCCGAATCCCAGCATCATCGAGATGATGGTCTTCGAGGGCGCCTTCGTGTCCGCGCCGACGAAGCTGCAGAACGTGAGCAGGAACACCGCGAAGAATTCGGGCGGACCGAACTTCAGCGCGAACCTCGAGACCAGCGGCGCCAGGAAGGTGATCAGCAGCACGCCGACGAAGGCGCCGATGAAGGAGCCGGTGAACGAGGCCGTCAAGGCCTCACCGGCCCGTCCCTTCTGCGCCAGCGGATAGCCGTCGAAGGTCGTCGCCACCGCGGAGGTCTCGCCGGGGATGTTGAACAGGATCGAGGTGATCGCGCCGGCGAACAGCGAACCCCAGTAGATGCACGACAGCATGATGATGGCCGACGTGGGGGGCATCGTGAACGTGAGCGGCAGCAGGATCGCCACGCCGTTCGGGCCGCCCAGGCCCGGCAGCACCCCGATCAGGATGCCCAGCACCAGGCCCACGGCCATCATCAGCCAGTTGAAGGGGCTCAGGGCGACCGAAAAGCCCTGCAGCAGCAGTTCCAGGTTTTCCATGACTTCGTCCTTTCGCCTAGAGCCCGAACAGGGCTTCGAGCGGCCCCTTGGGCAGCGGCACCATGAACTGCTTCTCGAACATCCAGAACAGGCAGCCGGCGACGCCGAGGCTCACCAGCCCGACGCTCAGCCAGCTGCGCTTGTCCATCGCGCGCATGAAGATCGCGATGAAGATCGCCGAGGCGACGTAGATGCCGATGAAGTGGATGGCCAGGATGTAGACCAGGGTGGGCACCAGCACCATGAGCACCAGGCGCAACCGGTCCCAGGTGACGAAGACCCGGTGGTCGCGCGACTGGCCGAACAGGCAGCGCACCACCACGTTGGCGGCGGCGATGCACAGGATCGCGCCGACGCGGAACGGGAAGTAGCCGGCCGCGGGGCCGTCCGCCTCCCAGCCGGCGCCGATGCGCCAGCTGTCGACCATCATCACGATGCCGATCAGGATGATCGCCACGCCGGCGATGGCGCCGACGTGGCTGTGGGACAGTCCGCTTGCGCGGAGGCCCACCGTCTTGTTGCTGTCCATGGTTTGCCTCTCGCGCCTGCCTGCCGGTCTACTTCGCCATGAATCCGGCTTCGGTCATCAGCTTGTTGTTGAACGCCTCGTCCTGCTCCAGGAACTTGACGAAGTCCGCACCCGTCACGAAGGATTCCTTGAGCGCCTGGTTGGCGATGTAGTCCTTCCACTCGGGGGTGGCGGTGGCCTTCTTCAGCACGTCGACGTAGTACGCCACCTGGTCCGGCGTGGTGCCGCCGGGCAGGAAGAACGCCCGCAGCATCTGGTAGCTCACGTCCAGCCCCGACTCCTTGCAGGTGGGGATGTCGCTCCAGGCCTGTTCCTTGGTGATCTTCTGGTTGTAGACGATGCGCGTGGGCGAGAGCACGCACAGCGCGCGCACCTGGCCGGCGCGCCACTGGGCGACGTTCTCGCTCGGGTTGTTGACGTTGGACTCGGTGTGCTTGCCCACCAGCTGGGTGGCGGCCTGCCCGCCGCTGGTGTACGGGATGTACGAGAACTTCACGCCGGCGGCCTTCTCGATCGCCACGGTGATGATCTGGTCCTCGCGCTTGCTGCCGGTGCCGCCCATCTTGAAGGCGCCGGGGCCCGCCGTCCTGGCGGCCGCCAGGAAGTCCTTGGGGGTCTTCTCCTTGGCTTCGGAGTTGTTCCACAGCAGGAATTCGTCGAGCGCGACCAGCGCCACCGGGTTGAGGTCCTTCCAGTGGAAGGGCAGCTTGGCGGAGCCCGGCACCGTGTAGATCGCCGAGAAGGCCATCATCAGCTTGTGCGGGTTGCCCTTGGACGCCTTGGTGTCCATCAGCCCCTCGCCGCCGCTGGCGCCGCCCATGTTCAGCACCACGATGGGCTGCTTCATCAGGTGGTGCTTGGTGATGATGGCCTGCAGGGAGCGGACCATCTGGTCGGCCGCGCCGCCGGGACCGGCGGGCACCACGATCTCGACCGGCTTGGTGGGCTCCCATGCGTGCGCCGGCAGGGCGGCGAGCGTGGCGAGGACGGCCGCCGCCACGGGCAGCAGGTTGCGGATCATGTTCGTCATGCAGTTCTCTCCTCTTGGATATCTGGCTGGATGGGTCTTCTCACGCCGCGCGCAGCGGGCCGGACGGCTTGTTCGCGCTGAAATGGTCCATGGCCGCCTGCACGCCGGAGCCGGCGAGCTGCACGCCCGCGAGCTTCAGGCCCATCTCGCAGCCGGCGAGCGTGGCCATCAGCGTGAGGTCGTTGCAGTCGCCCAGGTGGCCGATGCGGAACATCTTTCCCTTGACCTTGCCCAGGCCGGTGCCCAGCGACAGGTCGAAGCGTTCGTAGATCAGCCGGCGCACCGCGTCGGCGTCGACGCCCTTGGGCATGACGACGCCCGTGAGCACGGGGGAGTACACCGCCGGGTCGGCGCACTGGATCGAAAGGCCCCAGGTGCGCACGGCGGTGCGGACCGCCTCGCCCCAGCGCCGGTGGCGCGCGAACACGCCCGGCAGGCCGCCGGTGGCCGCATCGAGCAGCATGTCGCAGGCCTCGGCGAGGCCGTAGAGCAGGTTGGTGTTGGGCGTGTACGGCCAGTAGCCGGTCTTGTTGGTCTCCACGATCTCGTCCCAGGCCCAGAAGGACCGGGGCAGCTTCGCGGCCTTGCTCGCCGCCAGCGCCTTCGGCGACAGCGCGTTGAAGCTGATGCCCGGGGGCAGCATCAGCCCCTTCTGCGAGCCGCTGACCGTGACGTCCACGCCCCACTCGTCGTGGCGGTAGTCGGTGCAGGCCAGGCCCGAGATGGTGTCGACCATCAGCAGCGCGGGATGCCTGGCCGCATCGATGGCGCGGCGCACCGCCGGGATGTCGCTGGTGACGCCGGTGGAGGTTTCGTTGTGCACCACGCAGACGGCGCGGATCTGGTGCGCGGTGTCGGCACGCAGGCGCTCCTCGATCAGGTCCGCCTGCACGCCGTGGCGCCAGCCGGCCGCATCGGGCAGCACGTCGTCGCTGCCGCGGTACGCGAGGAACTCGGGCTGCAGCCCCAGCCGCACCGCCATCTTCTGCCACAGCGTCGCGAAGTGCCCGGTCTCGAACATCAGCACGCGGTCGCCGGGGCTCATGGTGTTGGCGAGTGCCGCTTCCCACGCGCCCGTGCCCGAGGCGGGGTAGATCATCACGGGATGCTTCGTCTGGAAGATCTGCTGGATGCCCGCGAGCACCTTCAGCCCCAGCGCGCCGAACTCGGGGCCGCGATGGTCGATGGTCGGCAGGCTCATCGCCCGCAGGATGCGATCGGGGACCGGCGAGGGCCCCGGGATCTGCAGGAAGTGGCGGCCGGTGGGGTGGAAGTCGAGCGTCAGCATCTCGGGTGGGTCCTCGCTTTGAAGAGCTGATCTGGATTTTTGCATTCAAAATTCATTCAACATTGACCGTGCTCAACGGTTGGCGATCGGCCTCTGTTGCAACTTCCGGCGTGTTGCCCACACACTTCGACATGCTTGCGCACGAGTTGTCCATTCCGCGCTCCGCCCTGCACGAGCAGGTGGCGGATCGGCTGCGCGTCATGCTGGTGGAGGGCGGCATCCCGCCGGGCGCGAAGCTGAACGAGCGCGAACTCGCCGGCGTGCTGCGCGTGTCGCGCACCCCGCTGCGCGAAGCGATCAAGCTGCTGGGCGCCGAGGGCCTGGTCGAACTCGTGCCGAACCGCGGTGCCACGGCGGTGCGGCTGGGCGAAGCCGACGTGCGCCATACCTTCGAAGCGATGGCCGGCCTGGAGGCGCTCTCCGGTGAACTGGCGGCGCAGCGCATCACCGATGCCGAGCTGGCCGCGATCGAGGCGCTGCAGGCGCAGATGCGCGTCGCTTTCGGCCAGCGCGACCTGTCGGCCTATTACCGGCTCAACGCGCAGATCCACCAGGCGATCAACGCCGCGGCCAAGAACCCGGTGCTCGGCACGCTGTACGGGCAGCTCAATGCGCGGCTGCAGGCGCTGCGCTACCGCTCCAACCTGGACGAGGCGAAGTGGAGCCGCGCCGCACAGGAGCACGAGCAGATGATCGAGGCCTTGCGCGCACGCGACGGGCCGCGCATGCGCGACCTCCTGACGTCGCACCTGAACCTCAAGCGCGACGTGGTGCTCGCGAAATTCGCCCAGCAAGGGGACGCCGCCGCACGCCAGGCGTGAGCGCGGCGCCCGGTGCCGGGCCGCGTCAGCGCGCGAACGAGCCGTCCTTGCGGACCATGGTCAGCACCACGAAGTGCGAACCCTGGTTGTTCTGCCTGCCGAAGGTGATCGCGAAGCCGCCGAGGTCCTCGTTGTGCAGGCCCTTCACGGTGGCGATGACCTTGGCCCGCGTGAGCGGCGGCGCCGTCTTCTGCAGCACCGCCGTCACCAGCTTGGCGTTGAGGAAGCCTTCCATGCTGTTGAAGCTGAAGGCGGAGTTGTCCAGCGCGGCCATCGTCTTCTGGTATTCGCGCACCACCGTCTGCCCCGTCACGGTGAAGGGGTAGGGCACGACCTGCGTGACGATCACGCCCGCGGCGGCCTCGCCGAGGTCCGCGTGCAGGCCGGAGGCGACGCTGAGCACGAAGAACTGCGTGCGCACGCCCTTGGCGGCGAGCCCCTTGAGCACGGCCGCGGCGGGCTTGGCCTGGCCGAGGTACATCACGGCCTGGGGATTGCTCGCCGCGATGATGTCGACCGCGCGGGCGACGTCGACGGTGCCGCGCGGCACTGGCGCCACCGCCACCGGTTGGGCGCCGCGCTTCTTCAGGGCGACATTGAGCGCCTCCAGCGCCTCCTTGCCGAAGGGGTCGTCCTGGTACCCGGCGGCGATGCGCGTGATGCCGACGGTCCACGCGTGGTTCACGGCCGCCTCGATCTCGTCGCCGGTGCTGGCGCGCAGGTGGAAGATGCCCTCCACGTACGGCTCGCGCAGCGATTTCGCGCCGGCGGTGTTGCCGATCTGGGCGATGCCGGCCTCCTGGATCAGGGGAATGATCTTCTGCAGGTTGGCGGTGCCGCGGTAGCCCACCAGCGCCAGCGCGTTCTGCTCGATCAGCGCCTTGGTGTTCACGACCGTGCGGGCGGGATCGAAGCCGTCGTCCATGCTCACGAGCGTGATCTTCTCGCCGCGGATGCCGCCCTTGCGGTTCACCTCGTCGAAGTACGCGTTCATGCCGCGCAGGTAATCCTTGGTCAGGGCGGCGGAGTTGCCCGAGAGGTCGCCGGAGTGGCCCAGCAGGATGTCGGCGCCGGACAGGGCGGGGGCCAGGGCGACGGCCAGCAGCGCCAAGGCGCGGCCGGCACGGGCGAGCGTGGAAACGTGCATACGAACTCTCTCCCTTTTTTGGTGGCGTCAGGCTACTGCCGCGCCATGCCGGGCAGGTCGATTGCCCGACCTTGCGAAGCGGGTAGTGCGCAGCGGGCAACAGTCGTGCCCGCCGCATCGAGGATCGTTTGACGTAAGCTCTTGCGATTTTTGCGATCCACTGCCATGCACACACGCACCATCGGCCCCTTCCAGGTCACCGCCATCGGCCTCGGCTGCATGAACCTGAGCCATGCCTATGGGGTGCCTCCGCCGCCGGAGCAGGGCGAACGCGTGCTGCGCGCCGCCATCGACGCAGGCGTGACGCTGTTCGACACCGCCGCGCTCTACGGCTTCGGCAGGAACGAGGAGCTGGTGGGCCGCGTGCTCAAGCCCCACCGCGGCAGGATCACGCTGTGCAGCAAGGGCGGCCTCGCCGGCGTGCCGGATGAAAACGGCGTTCTCAAGCGGGTGATCGACGGCCGGCCCGCGTCGGTGCGCAGGAACTGCGAGGACAGCCTGCGCCGCCTGCAGACCGACGTGATCGACGTCTACTACCTGCACCGCTGGGACAAGCAGGTGCCCATCGAGGAGAGCGTCGGCGCGATGAGCCGCCTCGTGGAAGAGGGCAAGGTGCGCAGCATCGGCCTGTCGGAGGTTTCCGCGGCCACGCTGCGCCGCGCGCATGCGGTGCATCCGGTCGCGGCGGTGCAGAACGAGTACTCGCTGTGGACGCGCAACCCCGAGATCGCGATGCTGGCGGCGTGCCGCGAGTTGGACGTGTGCTTCGTCGCCTTCAGCCCGGTGGCGCGCGGCTTCCTGTGCGACGCGGTGCCGGACGTGAGCGCCTTCGAGGCGAAGGACATCCGCCGCACGATGCCGCGCTTCGATGCACAGAATCATGCACGCAACCTGGAGCTGCTGCCCGCGTACCGGGAGCTGGCGCGCGAAGCGGGCTGCACGCCCGCGCAGCTGGCGCTGGCGTGGCTGCTGCACCTCGGCGACAACGTCATTCCGATCCCCGGCACGACGAGCGTGGAGCACCTGAAGGAGGACCTGGGGGCCGCGGACGTGCGGCTCGCGCCGGACCTCATCGCCAGGCTCGACGCGCTGATCAACGAGAGGACGGTGGCGGGCAACCGCTACAGCGAGCAGTCCAGCCGCGAGGTGGATACCGAAACGTTCTAACGCCGGTACCTATGCTCTATTGGTTATGGAGATGGAACCTAAGGAAACTCCCATTCCGGTTGGCATGCCACCGCCCTAGAGTGGCGCGCTTGGAGACAACGCGGCCCGCGCCGCTGGGAGCAGTGCATGAACCGGAATCTCTCGAAATGGATCCTGGCGGGCGCGGCGATGGCCGCCCTGGCCGCCGCACCCGTGCGGGCGCAGCAGATGCAGCCCTGGGAAAAGGAGCTGTACGAGGCGGCGAAGAAGGAAAAGCCCGTCACCGTCTACACCGCGCACTACAACACCGATGAAGCCGCGGCGCTGTGCGCCGGCTTCGAGAAGAAGTACCCGGGGCTCAAGTGCAACTTCGTGCGCACCACCGCGCAGGTGGCCTTCCAGCGCCTGCAGCAGGACATGCAGGCCAACGCGGCGGTCGCCTCCGTCTTCAGCAGCACGGACGTGAGCCACTACCCCGAGCTGAAGAAGAAGGGCCTGCTGCTCGATTACAAGCCGCACAACGCGGCCAACATGGTCGACTCGCTCAAGTCGTACAACGACAAGGACGGCCAGTACTGGGTGACCGCCGCGGCGCTGATGCTGCTGACCTACAACACCAGCGAGGTCGCCGAGAAGGACGCGCCGAAGAACTGGCCCGACCTGCTCGATCCCAAGTGGAAGGGCAAGGTCTCCATCGGCCACCCGGCGTACAGCGGCTACGTGGGCACCTGGGTGGTCCTGATGCAGAAGCTGTACGGCTGGGACTACTTCAAGAAGCTGGAGAAGAACCAGCCGCAGATCGGCCGCTCCGTCAACGACACCGTCACGATGCTGAACTCCAAGGAGCGGCTGGTGGCGGCCGGCCCGGAAGCGACCACGCTGCTGTCGAAGGACAAGGGCAACCCGCTCGCGGTGGTGTACCCCACCGACGGCGCGCTGCTGATGGTCTCGCCCAGCGCCGTCCCGAAGAACGCACCTTCGCCCAACGCCGGCAAGCTGTACATGGAGTACCTGCTGTCGAAGGAAGCGGGCGAGATCCAGGTCAAGACGCACTCGCTGTCGGTGGTGAAGGGCGTGGCGCCCGCGCCGGGTGCGAAGCCGCTGGAGCAGATCAAGGTCGTGCGGCCGACGGAGGACGAGATCACCAAGGGCATCCCGGAGGTCAAGGAGAAGTTCCGCGACACCTTCGGCGTCTGAAGCGCGCCGCGGCAGTCGCATGGCCTACGCCAAGACAACGCTGGAAGCGGCGGCGCTGCCGGAGGGCGGCGGCTTCGCGCAACGCTGGCGGCACTGGGACAAGACCTCGATCGTGTGGCTGGTGGCCATCGCGATCCTGGTCCTGCTGGTGGTCAACCCGCTGCTGCGCCTGCTGGTGGTCAGCTTCCAGGACGGCGAGGGCGCCTTCACGCTGGCCAACTACGTCGCCGCCTACGGGCGCAGCCGGCACGTCGAGGCCCTGCTCAACTCGCTCATCCTGGGCGTCTCCGCCGGCGCGCTGTGCCTGCTGTTCGGGGTGCCCATGGCCTGGGCGCTCTCGCGCACGGACATGCCGTGCAAGGGCCTGGTGTGGATCGCGATCCTCGGCACCTTCATCATCCCGCCCTACCTGGGCGCGGTCGGCTGGATCCTGCTCGCCGGGCCCAACGCCGGCTGGCTGAACAAGGCGGTGGTGGCGCTCACCGGCGCCGACAAGGGCCCGTTCAACATCTACTCCATGCCGGGACTGGTGCTGGTGGTGGCCTGCTACAGCTTTCCCTACGTCTTCGTGCTGACCAAGTCTGCGCTGGACCTGGTGTCTTCCGAGATGGAGGACGCCGCCAACATCCTCGGCGCCGGGCACGTCAGGACCACCTTCCTGATCACGCTGCCGCTGGTGCTGCCGGCGATCCTGGGTGCGTTCATCCTGGTGTTCCTGGAGGCGATCGCGCTGTTCGGCTCGCCCGCGCTGCTGGCGCTGCCGGGGCGCTTCCACGTCGTCACCACGCAGCTGTGGCAGTTCTTCGAATTCCCGCCGAAGATCGGGCTGGCCGCGGCCTATGCGATGCCGCTGCTCGCGATCACCGTGCTGCTGTTCTGGCTGCAGAGGCGCATCACGCACCGCAAGGGCTACGTGTCGCTCACCGGCAAGGGCGGCGAGCGCCGCAACATCGCGCTGGGGCCGTGGAAGTGGGCGGTGCTGGGCTGGTGCGTGTTCGTCACCACGCTGTCGTTCTTCATGCCGCTGGCCGTGATCTGCCAGGCCGCCTTCGCCAAGGCCTGGGGGCGCGGCTGGTCGCTGGACAACCTCACCTTCCGCAACGTCTACGCGATCGTGTTCGAGAACGCGCTCACGCGCACGGCCACCTGGCACACCTTCCTGTACGCCGGCACGGCGTCCCTCATCGCGCTGGTGCTGGCGCTGTGCATTGCCTACATCACCAACCGCAACCTGGTGAACCGGCACGTGGGCAACGCGCTGGGGTTCCTCACCATGGCGCCTTTCGTGGTGCCCGGCATCGTGCTGGCCATCGGCTTCTACGCCGCCTACACGCATCCGCCGCTGCTCCTGTACGGCACGGCCTGGATCCTGATCCTGGCCTTCACCACGCGCTTTTTGCCGATCGCCTACGTGAACAGCAACGCGGCGATCCGCAGCATCAACCCGGAGCTGGAGGAGGCGGTGCGCACGCTGGGCGGCTCGCGGCTGACCGCCATCCGCCACGTCGTGCTGCCGGTGCTCAAGCGCAGCATGGCCGGCGCCTTCATCCTGGTGTTCATCCCCGCCACGCGCGAGCTGAGTACGGCGATCTTCCTGTATTCGATCAACACGCAGGTGCTTTCGGTGCTGCTGTTCGACAAGAGCGACGAGGGCAACTTCGAGACGCTGGCCTCCATCGGCCTGGTGCTGGTGGTGATCACCGTGGCCCTGATCCTGGCGGGCTTCCGCCTGATGGGCCGCGACTTCATGCTGAGGAGGACCGTCGCGTGAGCGCCGCACGGCCGCCCGAAGGCGCTCGCCCCCTCCGCTTGCGGAGGGGGGAGGCGGAGTCGAAGACGCAGCCTGGGGGAGGGATTCAATGAGCGTACTGGTGTTGAGGAACGTGACGAAGATGTTCGGCAAGTCCACGGTGGTGGACGGCCTGAACCTGACCCTGCGCGAGGGCGAACTGGTGTCGCTGCTGGGGCCCTCCGGCTGCGGCAAGACGACGACGCTGCGGATGATCGCCGGCTTCATCAACCCGAGCGCCGGCACCATCGAGCTCGATGGCAGGGTGATCTCCTCGGCGCAATCGAGCCTGCCGCCCGAGAGGCGCGGCATGTCGATGATCTTCCAGAGCTACGCGATCTGGCCCAACATGACGGTGGGCGAGAACGTCGCGTTCGGCCTGAAGCTGCAGAAGGTGCCGTCCGCCGAGATGCAGCGGCGCGTCGACCAGATCCTCGATGTGGTGAAACTGCGCCAGCTGCGCGACCGCTATCCGGCGGAATTGAGCGGCGGCCAGCAGCAGCGCGTGGCGCTGGCGCGCGCGATCGTGGTGAATCCCAAGGTGCTGCTGCTCGACGAGCCGCTGTCCAACCTCGACGCCAACCTGCGCGAGGAGATGCGCTACGAGATCCGGCGCCTGCACGACGAGTTCAACATGACCATGGTCTACGTCACGCACGACCAGGCCGAGGCCATGGTGACCTCCGACCGCATCGCCGTGATGAACCAGGGCCGCATCGAGCAGATCGATGCGCCGTTCGAGCTGTACGGCCGCCCGCGCACGCGCTTCGTCGCGGGCTTCATCGGCCGCACGAACTTCCTCACCGGCTTGCGCAGCGACGACGGCGTGGATTTCGGCGGCTTTTGCCTGCCGGCGCGGGCGCTCGCCGCCGACGGCCAGTTGCCGCAGGAAGTGCAGGTGTCGATCCGGCCGCAGGGCATCCACCTGCTGCGCGACAAGCCTGCCGAGCGCGATGACCGCTACTGCATCGAGGCCAGCATCGAGCGCCGCGCGTATCTCGGCGAATCGTGGGACTATCACATCAGCGTGGCGCCGGCCCTGGAGCCGATGCGCGTCACGGCCCGGCCGGCCGAAGTGTTCGAGGTCGGCCAGCGCATCTACGCCGAGATCGACACTTCGCAGATCACGCTCGTTTCCAACTAGTCATCAACCAGAGGAATCCCGTTTCATGCCGCTTCCCCTCGAAGGCGTCCGCGTTCTCGACCTGACCAACGTGATGGCGGGTCCCTATTGCAGCATGGTGCTGGGCGACCTGGGCGCCGAGGTGATCAAGCTGGAGAGCCTGGAAGGCGACAGCACCCGCAATTTCGAACCCAGGGTCAACGACGAGTCCTACTGCTTCGCCGTGCTGAACCGCAACAAGAAGAGCATCGCGGTGGACATGAAGTCGCCGGCGGGCAAGGAGATCGTGATGAAGCTCGCCGCCGGCTGCGACATCATGATGGAGAACTTCCGCCCCGGCGTGGTGAAGAAGCTGGGCATCGACTACGAGGCCGTCCGGAAGGTCAATCCGGGGATCATCTTCGCCTCGATGTCGGGCTTCGGGCAGACCGGGCCGTACGGCAGGAAGGGCGGCTTCGACATCATCGCGCAGGGCATGTCCGGCATCATGATGATGACCGGCCACCCCGGCGGCCGCCCCGCCAAGGTCGGCATCGCGATGAACGACATCGCCTGCGGCGTGACCACGCTGTACGGCATCCTCGGCGCCTTCATCGGCAAGCTGCGCCACGGCCAGGGCCAGTACATCGAGACCTCGCTGCTGGAGGCCGGCATGGCCTGGAGCATCTGGGAGTTCGGCGCCTATTTCGGCGGCGGCGAGCTGCCGACCGCCACGGGCACGCGCCATCGCCGCTCGGCGCCCTACCAGGCCTTCCGCACGCAGGATGGTTACGTCACGGTGGGCGCTTCGGGCGACAAGCTGTGGCGCGCCTTCGTCACGCAGGTGGTGGAGCAGCCGCAGTGGCTGGAGGACCCGCGCTTCGAGCGCAACCCGCTGCGGGTGAAGAACGCCGATGCGCTGGAGGCGCTGATCGAGGAGATCACGACGACGCGGCCGACGGCGCACTGGGTCGAGAAGCTCGACGCGGCCGGCGTGCCCGGCGGGCCGGTCTACACCTACGACCAGACCCTGGCCGACCCGCACGTGAAGCACCGCAGGATGGTCCACGAGATCGAGCACCCGGTGATCGGGCCGATGAAGACGCTGGGCCTGCCCGTCAAGTCCAGCGGCGACCTGACGCAGATCCGCAAGCCCGCGCCGCTGCACGGCCAGCACACCGAGGAGGTGCTGCGCGGCCTGGGCTACAGCGATGCCCAGGTGGGTGGCCTGGTCGCCGAGGGCGTGGTGCGCGCGCGGGGAGTGCCGGCATGACGGCCGCCGCCGTGAAGACCACGATCGCCCAGAAGGACGGCGCGATCGGCTGGATCACCTTCGACAACCAGGCGCGCCGCAACGCGATGTCGCTGGCCATGTGGCAGGGCCTGTTCGATGCCGTCACGGCCTTCGCTGGCGATCCCGAAGTGCGGGTGATCGTGCTCAAGGGCGCGGGCGACAAGGCCTTCGTGTCCGGCGCGGACATCTCCGAATTCGAGGAGAAGCGCTCGAGCGAGCAGACGGTGCGGGCCTACGACGAGGTGGCGCATGCGGCCACCGAGGCGCTGAGCGCGGTCAACAAGCCCACGATCGCGATGATCCGGGGCTACTGCGTGGGCGGTGGCTGTTCGATCGCGCTGTCGTGCGACATGCGCATCGCCTCCGAGGGCTCGATCTTCGCCGTCCCGGCCGCCAAGCTCGGCCTGGGCTATGCGTTCGAGGGCGTGCGCAAGCTGGTCGACGTCGTCGGGCCCTCGTTCGCGCGCGAGATCTTCTACACCGCGCGCCAGTTCTCGGGCGAGGAAGCCGTGACCATGGGGCTGGTGAACCGGCTGGTGCCCGCCGGCGGGCTGGAGTCGTACGTGCGCGACTACGCCGCCACCATCGCGGCCAATGCGCCGCTGACGGTCGCGTCGATCAAGACCCTGGTGGCGCAGGCGATCAAGGACGAATCCGAGCGCGATGCGCAGCTGTGCCGCGACGTGGTGGCGCGCTGCTTCGCCAGCGCCGACTACGTCGAGGGGCGGACGGCGTTCATGGAAAAGCGCAAGCCGAAGTTCCAGGGGCGGTGATCCGTTGCCATTCGCTGGCTGACCCGTTGGTTGGCTGGCCCGTAGGCTGGCGGTGAACCGCGAAGCGCGTGAACCCCAGCGCTTCGCTGCGCTCGCTCGATCGCTGGGGTTCCTTCGTCACCGCCAGCCTACGCGGCGGCCCCGATCTCCGGCTTGGGCGCCGGCCGGCGGCCCCCATGCAGGATGTACAAGCCGGCGGCGACCAGCAACGCGATCCCCGCCCAGGCGAGCGCGTTCGGCACGTCGCCCCACACGGCGTACCCCAGGACCACGGCGAACAGCAGCCCCGTGTACCGGAACGGCGCGATCAGGCTCATCTCCCCCGCGCGCATGCTCACCGTCAGCAGGAAGTAGCCGCCGCTCAGGAACACGCTGGCCGCGGCCAGCAGGCCCACCTGCTGCCATGTCACGGCCTGCCAGGCCTGGAACAGCCCCCAGATCCCTGCCAGCACCGTCACCGACAGGGCGGTGCTGAAGGTGATCAGGATCGAAGGGATGCGGCGGTCGATCACGCGCGTGGTGAGATCGCGGCTCGCGTGCAGCAGCGTCCCGCCCAGGCACAGGAGCGCATAGGCATTGAACGCCGCGCCCGTGGGCTGCACCACCAGCAGCACCCCCGTGAAGCCGGTCGCGATCGCCACCCACCGGCCGGCCCCCACGCGCTCCTTGAACGCCACCACCGCGAACAGCGTGATGAACAGCGGCGTGGCCATGTTGATCGCCGTCGCATCGGCGATCGGCAGGTGGAACAGGGAGGTGAGGTAGGTGACGGTCGCGAAGGAGTCGAACAGCGCCCGCACCACGACGCGCCGGTCGCCCAGCGAGCGCAGCTGGGGGAGTGCGCGCATCGCATGCGCCACCGCCAGCAGCAGCAGGCTGGCGAACACGCCGCGCAGGAAGATCAGCTCCGAGGACGGCAGGCCCTGGCTCACGTATTTGACGAGCGTGTCGTTGGCGACGAAGCTGGCCATGCCGGCGGCCATCGCCAGCACGCCGCGCCTGTTGGCCGCGCGCAGCGCCTGGGCGGAATCGGTGGTCATGCGGGCGCGATCTTAAAGGCGAAGCATTTCCCGCCTGCGCGCCGCTTGATCTTCATCAAGCAACAGGCCATTGCGGCGGGGAAACTTGGCGCAATTCTTCGGCGCCCTCCCATGAACCCGCCACGCCCCATCCCCGGCACCACCATCTTCGACGGCACCCAGGCGCGCAAGGGCTACGCCCTCAACCGCATGTGCTTTTCCTTCAACGAGGCGGCCAGCCGCGCCGCCTTCCTGGCCGACGAGGAGGGCTACATGCGCCGCTATGCGCTGACCGAGGAGCAGCGCAACGCGATCCGCGACCGCAACGTGCTGCGGCTGCTGGCCGTCGGCGGCAACGTGTATTACCTGGCGAAGTTCGCCGGTATCCTGGGGCTCGACGTGCAGGACCTGGGGGCGATGCAGACCGGCTTGAGCAAGGACGAATTCAAGCAGCGCCTCGTGCGCCAGAACGACCAACCCGCCGCGATCGTCGGCTGGCAGGAGTAGCCCGACATGGCCCGGATCATCGGCGGACTCACCACCTCGCACGTGCCCGCTATCGGCGGCGCGATCGCCAGGGGGCTGCAGCAGGAGCCTTACTGGAAGCCCTTCTTCGACGGCTTCCTGCCCGTGCACAAGTGGCTTCAGGACATGAAGCCCGACGTCGCGGTGGTGTTCTACAACGACCACGGCCTGAACTTCTTCCTGGACAAGATGCCGACCTTCGCGGTCGGCGCGGCGCCGGAGTACCGCAACGCGGACGAGGGCTGGGGCCTCCCCACGCTGCCGCCGTACCAGGGCGAGGTGGACCTGTCGTGGCACGTCATCGAGCACCTGGTGGAGCGGGAGTTCGACGTGACGACCTGCCAGGAGATGCTGGTCGACCACGCCTTCACCATCCCGCTGAAGCTGTTCTGGCCCGGGAACTGCCCGGTCACGACGGTGCCGATCTGCATCAACACCGTGCAGTTCCCGCTGCCCAGCGCGCGCCGCTGCTACCAGCTGGGGCAGGCGGTGGGCGAGGCGATCCGCTCGTGGAACAGCGACAAGCGCGTGGTGGTGATCGGCACGGGCGGGCTGTCGCACCAGCTCGATGGCGAGCGCGCGGGCTTCATCAACAAGCCCTTCGACCTCAAGTTCATGGACAGCCTGGTGCACGACCCCGAGTGGGCGACGCAGTACAGCATCCACGAGCTGGTGGAAAAGACCGGCACGCAGGGCGTGGAACTGCTGATGTGGCTGGCCACGCGGGGCGCCGTGCCGGGCTACGTGCGCAAGGTCCACACCAACTACCACATCCCGATCTCCAACACGGCGGCGGGCATGATGGCGCTCGAAGCTCTGGAGTAAACGGGCTCGTAACCATCTCCTGCTTGATGCCGCGCGTGGGCGGGCGCATACTGTTCTTGTGCACTGCAGCAGAGGAACGCGCATGAACCACACAGCGGAGAACGAGACCCGGGCCGGCCTGGGCACCTTCGAGAAGACCTGCGGCTATTGCGGTGCGCGCTTCCGCGTCCTGGGGACCGTGGCCAAGGATCCGCTGCGCTCGCAGGCGTACGAATACGATTGCCCCGCCTGCGGCAAACGCTACGAGGTGCAGTCGGGTGCCGAGCCCGAAGTGCGCCTGCTGCGCGGACGCACCGACGGCAAGGACGACCAGTACCAGGAAACGATGTTCTGAGCCGGTGACGCTGGGATCGAGTGCCCGTGGCGACAGGAGTGCCATGCATCTCGTAGGCTGGTGGTGAGCGCCGAAGGCCGAACCCCAGCGCTCGCGACGCTCGCATCGCTGGGGTTCCGGCGCTTCGCGCGTCACCGCCAGCCTACAGGCCCGAAACCGGCGCCCGCAGCCGTGCGGGACCGAGCATCGCCTGCGTCAATCCACAGTCGGCGATGTGCTCCGGCAGCGGCAGGCCGCGCGCCAGCGCGGCGCAGGCCTCGCCCATCGCCGGAGAGGTCTGGATGCCGTAGCCGCCCTGCGCGGCGAGCCAGAAGAAGTCCGGTGCGCCGGGATCGAATCCTCCCACCAGGTCGCCATCGGCCACGAAGGAACGCAGGCCGGCCCAGGTGCGCAGCGGCCGGCGGATCTCCAGCGTGGTCATGCCGGCGATGCGGGCGATGGCCGTGGCGATGTCCAGTTCCTCCGGCTGCACGTCGTGCGGCGGCACCGGGTCCGCGTTGGCCGGCGAACCGAGCAGCACGCCGGCGTCCGGCTTGAAGTACCAGCTCTCGTCGGCGCTGATCACGCAGGGCCATGCGCGCACGTCCATGCCCGCGGGTGGCGCGAAGGTGAAGGCGGAGCGACGCTTCGGTTGCAGGCCCAGCGGCGCCACGCCGGCACGGAGCGCGACCTCGTCGGCCCAGGCTCCGGCGGCGTTGACCAGGACCGGCGCGCGGAATTCGCCTTGCGGCGTCGTGACCTGCCATCCGCTGCCGACGCGTTCGATGCGCGTGGCCTCCGCGTCGCACACGATGGCCCCGCCGGCGCGGCGCAGGCCGCGCAGGAAGCCCTGGTGAATCGCATGCACGTCCATGTCGGCGGCTTCGGGTTCCAGCACGGCGCCGATCACGCATTCGCGTTTCAGCGCCGGCACGAGCGCCAGCGCTTCGTCGGTGGTGAGGCGACGCGCTTGCGGCGTCATGGAGTGCAGCAGTTCCCAATGGGCTTGGAGCAGCGCCTCCTGGCCGGGGGCGGCCAGGAGCAGGCAACCGCGGGGCGTGACGAGCGGCTGCTCGGCGAAGCCGGGCGGAGGTGATTCGAGGAAGGCGCGGCTCGCCCGGGTGAGGGCGCGGACCTGCGGCGTGCCGTAGCTTTCGATGAACATGGCCGCGGAGCGGCCGGTGGAGTGGTAGCCGGGTTGGGATTCGCGCTCCAGCAGCACGACGCGGGCGTGCGGGGCGAGGAAGTAGGCGAGGGAGGCGCCGGCGATGCCGGCGCCGAGGATGAGGAAGTCTGCGTCGTGTGTCACGTGGCTGATCGTAGCGCCGGAGTGCCCCCACCCCCGCCCTCCCCCGGAGGGGGAGGGAGAAATCGTACGGACCTGTCCTGCGATCGGCGCTGCGCCGATGCAAGAGCATTGTTACCCCTCTCCTACAATGGCAATTCATGGCCACCAATCCGGAAGCGCGTGCGCGCCTGACCATCGACGCGCTACTGGCCGCTGCGGGCTGGGCCGTTCAGGACGTCGCTGCGGTCAACCTGCACGCCAGCCCGGGGGTCGCGTTGCGAGAGTTCCCGCTGAACACGGGCTTCGGCTGTGCGGATTACCTGCTGTACGTGGACGGCAAGGCTTGCGGCGTGATCGAGGCCAAGAAGCAGGGCGCCACGCTGACCGGCGTGGAAACGCAATCCGGACGCTATGCCCAAGGCCTGCCGGCCAGCTTGCCTGCGTGGCACAGGCCACTGCCTTTCCTGTTCGAATCGACGGGCGTCGAAACGCACTTCACCAACGGACTGGACCCGCAGCCGCGCGCCCGAAGCGTCTTTGCCTTCTTCCGTCCGGAGCTTCTGGCGGAGTGGCTGGTCTATCTGTCCGGAGCGCCGGGCCAGCCGGCCGCCAACGACGAGGCGCGGACCTTCCTGCACCGCATGCGCAACATGCCGCAGCTCGTGACCGCATGGGGCGCCGGTGGCGCCACCTTCCAGCTCTGGCCGGCACAGATCGCGGCCATCCAGAACCTCGAAAAGAGCCTGACCGCGAACAAGCCCAAGGCGCTGATCCAGATGGCCACCGGCAGTGGCAAGACGTTCACTGCGATCAGCTTCATCTATCGCCTGATCAAGTTCGCCGGGGCGCGGCGCGTGTTGTTCCTGGTGGACCGGGGCAATCTTGCGCGCCAGACCAAGAAGGAGTTCGACCAGTACGCTTCGCCGTACAACAACTTCAAGTTCGGCGAGGAGTACATCGTCCAGCACCTGCAGAACAACCAGTTGGACAAGAGCGCCCGGGTGGTCATCTGCACGATCCAGCGCATGTTCAGCATGCTCAAGGGGCGTGAGCTGCCGGCCGAGGCCGACGAAGAATCGACCGAGGGGCTGGAGAACCTGTTCAAGGAGCCGGAGCCGATCGGCTACAACAGCGCGATTCCGATCGAGACCTTCGACATCGTCGTCACGGACGAAGCGCACCGCAGCATCTACAACCTGTGGCGGCAGGTTCTGGAGTACTTCGATGCCTACCTGATCGGCCTGACGGCCACGCCCAACAAGCAGACCTTCGGCTTCTTCAACCAGAACCTGGTGATGGAGTACGGCCATGCGCAGGCCGTGGCCGACGGCGTCAACGTCAATTACGACGTGTACCGCATCAAGACCGAGGTGACCGAGAAGGGATCCAAGGTGGAGAAGGGCTACTGGCTGGAGACGCTTGACAAGGCAACGCGGAAGAAGACCGCCTGGCAACTGGACGAGGATTTCGAGTACGACCCGAGCGAGCTGGATCGCTCGGTCCAGACGCCCGACCAGATCCGCACCGTGGTGCGCACGCTGCGCGACAAGTGGAACGTGGACCTGTTCCCCCAGCGGGAGGAGATGCCCAAGACCTTGGTGTTCGCCAAGGACGACAACCACGCCGAGAAGATCGTCGAGATCCTGCGCGAGGAGTTCGGCCGCGGCAACGAGTTCGCGCAGAAGATCACTTACCGGACGACCGGCACCAGCCCCGAGCAGTTGATCAAGGACTTCCGCACCGCCTACTACCCCCGCATTGCCGTGACGGTGGACATGATCGCCACCGGCACCGACATCAAGCCGGTGGAGGTTGTCGTCTTCATGCGCAGCGTGAAGAGCCGCAGCTTCTTCGAGCAGATGAAGGGCCGGGGCGTGCGCATCTGCAACACCACGGACCTGCAACAGGTGAACCCCGGCGAGCATGTGGTGAAGGATCACTTCGTGATCGTCGACGCGGTGGGCGTGTGCGAGCGTGACAAGACGGACAGCCGGCCGATGGACCAGAAGAAGGGCGTGCCGCTGGACAAGCTGCTGCAGGCCGTGGCGCTGGGCAACGTGGAGGAAGAGGTGCTATCGAGCGTCGCGGCACGTCTGGCGCGACTGGATCGGGACAGCAGCGACGAAGACAAGGCCAAGGTGATCGCAACCAGCGGCGGGCTCAGCCTGCGCGATCTGGCCAAAGCCATCGTCGAAGCGCTCGATGATGACGAAACTCCCTCTCCCGCCGGGGCGGGAGAGGGCAGGGGTGAGGGTGGCGATCGTCTGGGCGAGGCCGTGCGCCCCTTCAGCAACCCCGACTTGCGCTCGCTCATCCTGCAACTGCGCCAGAAGGCTGACCAGGTCATCGACATCGTCACGAAGGACACGTTGATCAGTGCCACCTTCGCCGAAGGTTCGGATCGGGCCAAGGAACTGGTGCAGACCTTCGAGCAGTTCATCGCGCAGCACAGGGACGAGATCACTGCCTTGCAGATTCTCTACAGCCGTCCGATCCGCGCGCCGCTGAAGTTCGAAGACATCAAGCAACTGGCGGACACGCTGCACGCACCGCCGCACTTGATCGACGAAGGCGCGCTATGGCAAGCCTATGCCGCGCTGGACAGGAGCAAGGTGAAGGGCACGAGCGCGCGCCGCATCCTTACCGACCTGGTCAGCCTCGTGCGCTTTGCCATGCACCAGGAGAACGAACTGGTTCCGTATCCGGAGCGGGTGCAGGCGAACTTCAACGCGTGGATGGCGCAGCAGGGCAAGCCGTTCACTCCAGAGCAACAACATTGGCTGGAAATGATCCGCGACCACATCGCCGCGAACCTTGACATCGAGATGGAAGATTTCGAGTTGGCGCCGTTCATCAACGAGGGTGGGCTGGGCAAAGTGCACCAGCTCTTTGGAGCGGAGTTGCCGAACGTCATTGAGGAATTGAATCGGGGGTTGGCGGCGTGATGCGCGAGGCGCGCTTGGGCGACGTAGTGACGTCCATGAAGAACGGGATTTACAAGCCAGCATCGGAGTACGCTGACGAAGGTCGCCCTTGTCTGCGTATGTACAACATTGATGCAGGCAATATCGTATGGCGCGATATCAGGCGCATGCGCGTAACGGAGAAGGAGTTTTCCGAGTACGGCTTGCGCGAAGGCGATCTGCTCGTCAATCGCGTCAACAGCCGCGAGTTGGTTGGCAAGGCAGCCTACATCCCGGCGTCGCTTGAGCCCAGTGTCTTTGAGAGCAAGAACATCCGCGTGAGACTTGATACTGCGAAGGCATTGCCCAAGTTCATCAACTATCAACTCTTCGCACGCGGCAGTAGATATTTTGCGAACAACGCCCAACAGGTCGTTGGCATGGCGTCCATCAGCCAGGGGCAGTTGGCGGACTTTCCTATTGTCTTGGCTGACACCGGTGAGCAGCAAAGCATCGTTGCCGAGATCGAAAAGCAGTTCTCCCGCCTCGACGAAGCTGTCGCCAATCTGCGGCGCGTCAAATCTAACCTGCATCGCTACGAGAGGGCAACGATCGAGGGCATGACCAACCCTTACTCGTTCAAGCCCTCGTTTGTCGGGACGATTGCAGAGATTGCTACTTCGCTAGACAACAGGCGCGAGCCGGTCAACAAGCGAGAGAGAGCGAAACGCCCGGGCAACATCCCCTATCTCGGTGCGAATGGTCAAACGGGGTGGATTGACGTTCCAATCTTTGACGAAGAACTTGTCCTCGTTGTGGAGGACGAAACGTTTGTCGGCCGGACGGCGCCCTTTTGCTATTACTTCTCCGGCAAGTGCTGGGTGAACAATCACACGCATGTCTTGCGTGCGAAACCGGAGATGGTCACTGCAAAGTACCTGAATCTGGCCTTGTCGTACTATCCGTTCATTCCGTTAACCACGGGATCAACAGGTCGCCGAAAGCTTACGAAGGCAGCTCTGATGGCGGCGCGCATCGTCGTCCCATCGTTGAAGGTGCAAGCTGACATCGTCGCCGAAGTCGAGCGCCGCCTCTCCATCGTCCGCGAAGTCGAGACAGAGGTCGACGCGAACCTCAAGCGGGCCCAGTCCCTGCGGCAGGCGATCCTCGCCAAGGCGTTCTCCGGCGCTCCTACCTGATTTGGGCATGAACATTCCCAAATTGGGTATTAGAATGCCCGAAATGGGTACAAGCCACGCTGCCAACCGCGCCCCAGCTCCGGCGAGCCTCGCTTCCGCGCTCTTCGGCAGCACGCAGCAGCGCGTGCTCGGCCTGCTCTTCGGCCAGCCGGATCGCAGCTTCTATGCGACGGAGCTGATCGCGCTCGCACGCGCGGGTTCGGGTGCCGTGCAGCGGGAGCTCGGGCGGCTCGCACAGAGCGGGCTCGTGACGGTGCGGGCCGTCGGCAACCAGAAGCACTACCAGGCCAATCCGGCCTCTCCCATCTACGAGGAGCTGTGCGGCATCGCGCGCAAGACCGTGGGGATCGCCGAGCCGCTGCGGGCGGCTCTGGCCCCGCTGCAGGACCGGATCCAGGCGGCGTTCGTCTTCGGCTCCGTGGCGAAGCAGACGGACCACGCAGCGAGTGACATCGACGTCATGATCATCAGCGACACGCTGGACTACGCGGACACGATCCTGGCCTTGCAGCCTGTCTCGGAAGGCCTGGGCCGGGAGATCAATCCGATCCTCTACTCCGCGAAGGAGCTGGCCAAGCGCGCGAAGGAGGACGGCGGCTTCGTGGGCCGCGTGTTGTCCCAGCCCAAGATCTGGCTGTTCGGAGGCGAAGATGCCCTCCGCGTTTGACAACCTGTGCGGACCCGGCAAGCCGCTGCAGGCCGAGCCCCCGAATGCCAAGGAGTTCGAGGGCCTGTGCGCGATGGGTCTCGACAAGCTGTCGGATGCACGCGGCCCGGGGCTCAAACTCGTCAGCCAGTTCGACCTGGCCTACAACGCCGCCCACGCACTGTGTCTCGCGGCACTTCGCTGGCACGGCTACCGCTCGAGCAACCGCTACATCGTTTTCCAGCTGCTGCCGCACACGTTGCAGCTCGGCCCCGAAGTCTGGCGCATCCTGGCCAAGTGCCATGACGTGCGCAACCGCGGCGAGTACGAAGGCATGCTCGAAATCACCGAGCGCCTCGTGATCGACCTGCTGGGTGCGTGCGACAAGGTTGCCGCAAAGGTTAGTGCGCTGACACCTCCTTCCCCATGAACACCACCACCCTCGTCCAGAAACTCTGGAACTACTGCAACGTGCTGCGCGACGACGGCATGAGCTACGGCGACTACGTGGAGCAGCTCACGTACCTGCTGTTCCTCAAGATGGCCGACGAACGCGCGCAGCCACCGCACAACCAGGCCAGCATCGTCCCCGGAGCCTATTCGTGGCCGTCGCTGCTGGCCAAGGACGGCGACGAGCTGTTCGATCACTACCGGCACGTGCTGGAAGCGCTGGGCCAGCAGAAGGGCACGCTCGGCCTGATCTTCGGCAAGGCGCAGAACAAGTTCCAGGACCCCGCCAAGCTGCGCCGCGTGATCGCGGACCTGATCGACGCCGAGACGTGGACCATCCTGGGCGCAGACGTGAAGGGGGACGCGTACGAGGGCCTGCTGGAGAAGAATGCGCAGGACACCAAGAGCGGCGCGGGCCAGTACTTCACGCCGCGAGCGCTGATCCAGGCGATGGTGGACTGCATCGCGCCCAAGCCGGGGGAGACCATCTGCGACCCGGCGTGCGGAACGGGGGGCTTCCTGTTTACCGCGCACAACCACATCGTCGATCACCACAAGAACCTCACGCGGGACCAGCTCAAGCACCTGAAGGAGAAGGCTTTCACGGGCTACGAGCTGGTGCAGGCCACGGCCCGCGTGTGCGCGATGAACCTGATGCTGCATGGCATCGGCTCGGAGAAGTCGGTGCCGGTGATCGTGGGCGACGCGCTCGCTGCCGATCCGGGACAGCGCTTCGACGTGGTGCTGGCCAATCCGCCCTTCGGTAAGAAGAGCAGCACGGTCATCGTGGGTGAAGACGGACGCACCAGCACCGAGAAGGACATCATCGAGCGCGACGACTTCTGGGCCACGACGAGCAACAAGCAGCTCAACTTCGTGCAGCACATCAAGACGTTGATGAACATTCCGGGGCGCGCGGCCGTGGTGCTGCCGGACAACGTGTTGTTCGAGGGCGGGGCGGGGGAGACCATCCGCCGCAAACTGCTCCACGAGTGCGAGGTGCACACGCTCCTGCGCTTGCCCACGGGCCTGTTCTACGCGCAGGGCGTGAAGGCCAACGTGCTGTTCTTCGACAAGAAGCCGGCCAGCCAGACGCCCTGGACGAAGAAACTGTGGATCTACGATCTGCGGACGAACAAGCACTTCACGCTCAAGACCAACCCATTGAGGCGGGAAGACCTGGAGGAGTTCGTCGGTCTGTACAACGTCGCGAACCGCAACAAGCGCAATGCGACATGGAGTCCCGAGACACCCGAAGGACGCTGGCGGGTCTATAGCTACGACGAACTGGTGGCCCGTGACAAGGCCAGCCTGGATATCTTCTGGCTCAAGGACGAATCCCTGGCGGACAGCGACAACCTTCCGGCGCCGGAAGTGATCGCGCAGGAGATCGTGGAGGACCTGCAGGCGGCGCTGGAGCAGTTCAGGCTGATTGCCAGTGATCTCGGCGCCGACGTCGCGGAGGCTGGGGAGCAGTAGCGCGAGGCCGGCAGCGCCCCCACCCCAGCCCTCCCCCGGTGGGGGAGGGAGCAAGAACAAGGTTCTTTCGCCGATTTACGGGGACGTTGGAAACTCTGCGCAGGCTTCGAAGTGCGGGGTACGTCGCGGCAGGCGCTGTCCGTGCGAGGCTCGCAGGTGCCGCCCGTCTCACGCGCGCACGGTGCAGGACCAGGACGGGTCCCTGTCCGACTCGTCGACATAAAGGAGGAGGCGCGGGCGCGGCGCCAACGCTGGCAACGGTTCTTACCCGCGCCGGGGGACAGTCGCAGAG
>NZ_JBBKTQ010000031.1:0-60664 GCF_037890035.1 Ramlibacter sp. AN1133 | reverse complement strand
CGAGGAAGTCATTGCCCTCCAGGCCCTGTACCAGGTCATAGCCGGAACCGCCAAAGAGCTGGTCATCTCCCGGCGTTCCGACAAGCGTCTCGCCGTCGCCCATGCCAGGCACCAGGTCCGCGATCGTGCGCGTGCCGTCGTAGAAGTCGAAGAACTCCACGCCGCGCACCGTGTCCGTGCCGTCGCGGCCGAAGTACCGGTCAGCGACCGTGTATTCGCGCGTCGCGGCGTTCCAGGAGACGTCGTAGTCCCAGAACCAGCCGCTGAACTGCACGCGGTCGGTGCCCGCACCGCCATCGATGCGGTCGTCCCCCTGGTCCCCGCGCAGCAAGTCGTCGCCGTCGCCGCCATCGAGCGTGTCGTCGGCACCGCCGCCCCCGAGATAGTCGTTGCCCTGCAGGCCCTGAACGCTGTCGAACCCGACATCCCCGACCAGGGAGTCGGAGCCGCTCGTGCCGGTCACCACGAGGCCGTCCCCGCTGTGAGGCAGCAACTCGCCGATGCTGCGCGTGCCGTCCGCGAACGCGAAGTACTCGATGCCCCCCACGAAGTCCGTGCCGTCGCGGCCCTGCATGCGATCGGCGATGACGTACTGCCTGGCAGCTTCTTCCCAGCGGATGTCGTACTCCCACGAAGCGCCGCTGAAGCGCGCGGTGTCCCGCCCGCTGCCGCCGATGAGGCGGTCCGCTCCGGCGCCGCCGGACAGGTAGTCGTCCCCCGCACCGCCTTCGAGCTGGTCGCCGCCCGCATTGCCCACGAGCTGGTCGTTGCCATCCAGCCCCTGCAGCGTGTCGTAGCCCGTCCCGCCCACGAGATAGTCGGCACCGGCGTACCCTGCCAGCAGGGTACCGTCGCCAACGTCGGACACGAGGTCCGTCGCCGCATACTGCGCGCCGGCGAACTCGAAGAACTCGACGCCCTTCACGCGGTCGATGCCGTCGCGGCTGGCAAAGCTGTCGGTGACCGTGTACTGGCCCACGGCGGCATCCCACTGCACCGTGTAGCTTGCGCGCGGGCCGTTGAAGACCGCGCGGTCGCCGAAACCGCTGCCGCCGTCGATCCAGTCGTTGCCGGCGCCGCCGACCAGCTTGTCATCGCCGGCACCGCCTTCGAGGGTGTCGTTGCCGGCGCGGCCATCCAGCACGTCGTTGCCCTCGAGGCCGCGCATCGAGTCCGCCGTCGAACTGCCGGAGAGCGTCTCGCTCGCGACCGTGCCCGTCCGGGTGGTCACCCCATTGGTCAGGAGCGTCGCGGGCGTCCGTACTCCGTCGGCGAACGCGAACTGCTCGACGCCGCTGACCGTGTCCATGCCATCGCGGCCGCTGCGCAGGTCGGCGACCGTGAACTGCGCGGCGCTGGCGTTCCAGGTGATGCGGTAGTCCGCCCACACGCCGGAGAAGCGGACGGTGTCGCTGCCGCTGCCGCCGTCGATCAGGTCGTTGCTGCCGCCGCCCGTGAGGACGTCGTTGCCGATGCCGCCCTGCAGTGTGTCGTAGCCGGCGCCGCCCAGGAGCGTGTCGCTCGCCGCCGTGCCCGCGAGCAGCCAGCCATCGCCGGCGCCGGAGACCAGGTCCGCGATACCGCGCATTCCATCGGCGAACTGGAAGGACTCGACCCCGGCGACGCGATCGACGCCATCGCGCAGCGCCACGGCGTCCACGAAGCGGTACTGCCGCGCCGCGGGATCCCAGGCGATCAGGTAGTCGCGGAAGGCGCCGCTGAAGACCGCGGTGTCGTTGCCCGCGCCGCCATCGAGCAGGTCGTTTCCGCGATCGGCGAGGAGCGTGTCGTCGCCCGCCAGGCCACGCAGCTGGTCGTCCGCGGGCGTCCCCGCGAGCACGTCGCCCCCGGCGGTGCCCGTGACCACGATGCCGCCGATGCCCTGCACGAGATCGGCCACCTTGAAGAGGCCGTTGGAAAACTGGAGGTATTCGACGCCCGTGAACAGGTCCGTGCCGTCGCGACCGCTCACCGCGTCCACGATGCGGTACTGGCCCGTGGTGCTGTTCCAGGTGACCTGGTAATCCTGCGAGGTGCCCTGGTACCAGGCGGTGTCGTCGCCGGCACCGCCATCGAGCACGTCGTTCCCCGTTTCTCCCACGAGCACGTCGTTGCCGGCAGCACCGATCAGCGTGTCGTCGCCCGCTCCGCCCGTCATGAATTCGTCCTGCGCAGTGCCCTCGATACGGTCGCTGCCGGACGTGCCGCTGTAGCTGGCCATCTTGATTCCCCCCTGCCTTCGCTTTATGAGTCGGCCAAGTCTAAGCAGGCCGTTCCCATGCGAGGCCATCCAATCGGGTGATGTGTTGCGCCGGTGCGCCGCGCGCGCGAACTACCGACCGGTTTGACGTGCAGGCTTGACGGCGCGGCGAGTACGCGAGCGCCAAAAGCAGAAGCCGCCCGAAGGCGGCTCCTGCGCGCGAACTTGCCCCCCGGGGCAAACCAGTCGCTTACATGTTGTCGATCATCACCTGCCCGAACCCCGAGCAGGACACCTGCGTCGCGCCTTCCATCAGCCGCGCGAAGTCGTACGTGACCTTCTTGCTGGCGATGGACTTTTCCATCGAGCTGATGATCAGGTCCGCGGCCTTGGTCCAGCCCATGTGGCGCAGCATCATCTCCGCCGACAGGATCTCGGAGCCGGGGTTCACGTAGTCCTTGCCCGCGTACTTCGGCGCCGTGCCGTGCGTGGCTTCGAACATGGCGACCGTGTCGCTCAGGTTCGCACCGGGGGCGATGCCGATGCCGCCCACCTGCGCCGCCAGGGCGTCGGAGATGTAGTCGCCGTTGAGGTTCAGCGTGGCGATCACGCTGTATTCCGCCGGGCGCAGCAGGATCTGCTGCAGGAAGGCGTCGGCGATCACGTCCTTGATGACGATGTCCTTGCCCGTCTTCGGGTTCCTGACCTTGCACCACGGGCCGCCGTCGATCTCCACGGCGCCGAATTCCTTCTTCGCCAGCGCGTAGCTCCAGTCGCGGAAGCCACCCTCGGTGAACTTCATGATGTTGCCCTTGTGCACGATGGTCACGCTGGGCTTGTCGTTGTCGATGGCGTACTGGATCGCCTTGCGCACCAGGCGCTCGGTGCCTTCCACCGAGACCGGCTTGATGCCGATGGCGGAGGTCTGCGGGAAGCGGATCTTGCTCACGCCCATTTCCTTGATCAGGAAATCGACCACCTTCTTGGCCTTGTCGGTGTTGGCCTCGTACTCGATGCCGGCGTAGATGTCTTCCGAGTTCTCGCGGAAGATCACCATGTTGGTCTTCTCGGGTGCCTTCACCGGCGAGGGCACGCCCTTGAAGTACTGGATCGGGCGCAGGCAGACGTACAGGTCCAGTTCCTGGCGCAGCGCGACGTTCAGCGAGCGGATGCCGCCGCCCACCGGCGTGGTCAGCGGGCCCTTGATCGAGACGACGTACTCGCGCGCGGCCTTCAGGGTTTCGTCAGGCATCCACACGTCCGGGCCGTAGATCTTGGTCGACTTCTCGCCGGCGTAGATCTCCATCCAGTGGATCTTCTTGCTGCCGCCGTAGGCTTTGCGCACCGCGGCGTCCACCACCTTCAGCATGACCGGGGTGATGTCCACGCCCGTGCCGTCGCCCTCGATGTACGGGATGATCGGCTGGTCCGGCACGTTCAGCGACATGTCGGCGTTCACGGTGATCTTCTGTCCCTGCGAAGGGACCTTGATGTGCTGGTAAGCCATGGGGAATGCGTCTCCGACAGGATGGTTGCGCCGGGCTGGCCGACGGGGAGCCGAGCGGAATTCTAGCCACGATCGTGTCGCGCCCCTTGCGGGAAAGGTGCGCCAGATCAATGTCGGCCAAGGTTGTGTCAACCGGCTGTCCAGTTGCCGCGTTGGCGGAGGGTCTGACATCTGTTGGGCATCTTTTCCCAAACAATCGCATTCAAGGAATTCCAATGACCAAGCTGCTCGCCACCCTGATCGCCGGCCTGTTCTCCGCCGCCGTGTTCGCCCAAGCCACGCCCGCCACCCCGGCCACGCCGGCCGCCCCGGCTGCCAAGGTCGAAGCGAAGAAGGAAGAGAAGGCCGTCGCCAAGGCCGAGAAGAAGGAAGAAAAGGCCGAAGTCAAGGCCGAAGCCAAGAAGGAAGACAAGAAGGCCGCCAAGGTCGCCAAGGCCGACAAGAAGGCCAAGAAGGCCGCCGCCCCCAAGGCCGAAGTGAAGAAGGAAGAGAAGAAGTCGTAATCGGCTGCTTCCCTTCGCAGGCCGCCCCGGCGGCCACGAGCAAGGCCCGCCCTCCGGCGGGCCTTTGTCTTGGCACTGCGGGTTCACCCTGAGTGCGAGCCGGCGCCGGCTTGTCAACCGGCCGCTCGTGCGCCCCGTTACGGATGGGCCGACCGGGTGTCCGGAAGGCGAGAAAAGAACTTCCGACAACCTTGAAAGGATCCTTCCATGAGCAAGCTGCTCGCCGTCCTGGCCGCCTCCGTGTTCGCCATGTCCACCGCCTTCGCCGCGTCGCACGCCGGCGCCCCGATGGCTGGCGCGTCCGCCGCCAAGGCCGAAGCCAAGGCGGATGCCAAGGCTGACAAGAAGGACGCCAAGGCCACCAAGAAGACCGCCAAGAAGTCCACCAAGAAGACCGCCAAGAAGGACAAGAACTAAGTCCGGCTTGCTCGCCAGGAATGCCCGCCGCGCGCGGGCATTTTTGTTTCCACCGCACAATCGCCGCATGAAGAAGTTCCTCGCCCTCGCCGCCCTGCTGCTGGCCGCCGCCGTCCACGCGCAGGAGCCGCAGATGAACCTGCCGCGCGTGAAGCTCACCGCCGGCATGCACGTGATCGACGCCCAGGTGGCCGCCACCAACGAGCAGCGGATGACCGGGCTGATGCACCGCAGGGAGATGCCCCAGCACGAGGGGATGCTGTTCGTCTTCGAATACCCGAGCCAGCAGTGCTTCTGGATGAAGAACACGCTGCTGCCGCTGTCCGTCGCCTTCGTCGACGACGCAGGCACGATCGTGAACATCGACGAGATGCAGCCGCAGACGCTCGATTCGCACTGCTCGGCCAAGCCGGTGCGCTACGTGCTGGAGATGAACAAGGGCTGGTTCGCGAAGAAGGGGATCCAGGCCGGGACGAAGCTGGGCGGGCCGATCTTCAGGTGATCGCGCCGCTGGGGTTCACGGCTGGCGCCGTTCACCGCCAGCCTACGACTCCGCCGGCAGGCTGGCGGTGAGCTTTGCGAACCCCAGCAAGAAGGGCCGCGCGAGCGGCCCTTCTTCCTTCACGCACCGATCAACCGAAGTTCTTCGCCGCGAACTCCCAGTTCGCCAGCTTGTCCAGGAAGGTCTCGACGAACTTCGGGCGCAGGTTGCGGTAGTCGATGTAGTACGCGTGTTCCCACACGTCCACCGTCAGCAGCGCGCGGTCGGCGGTGGTCAGCGGCGTGCCCGCGGCGCCGGTGTTGAGGATGTCCACCGAGCCGTCCGGCTTCTTGACCAGCCACGTCCAGCCGGACCCGAAGTTGCCGACGGCGGACTTCACGAAGGCTTCGCGGAAGGCCTGGTAGCTGCCCCACTTGGCGTTGATCGCCTGCGCCAGCGCGCCGGTGGGCTCGCCGCCGCCATTGGGCTTCATGCAGTTCCAGAAGAAGGTGTGGTTCCACACCTGGGCGGAGTTGTTGTAGATGGCGCCCGAGGACTTGCGGATGATGTCCTCCAGCGGCATGTTCTCGAACTCGGTGCCCTTCTGCAGGTTGTTCAGGTTCACCACGTACGCGTTGTGGTGCTTGCCGTGGTGGTACTCGAGGGTCTCTCGGGAATAGTGCGGGGCCAGTGCGTCGATGGGATACGGCAGGGGGGGCAGGACGTGTTCCATGGCTCTTCTTTCGCTGGGTTGTGGTGTCGAACCGCCGATTCTAGGAAGGATTCACGTTCCGCGGCGCGACCCGCAGATCAACCACCCCATCCGCAAGGGCGGCGCGCACGGCCTGCCCCTCGTGCATGGCGCCCACGCTCGTGAGCGGCGCGCCGGAGGCGGCATCGGTGAGCAGCGCGTAACCCCGTTGCAGCACGAGGCGCGGGTCGAGCAGTTCCAGCCGCATCCCGAAGCGCTCGCACTGGCGCGAGGCGCGGGCGAGCCGCTCGGCGATGCCGCCGCGCAGCGCGTCGCGCGCGGCCCGCAGCTCGTCCTCCGAGTGCCGTACGCGCGCGGCCAGCGCGAAGCGCAGGCGCTGGGCCTGCCGTTCGATGCGCAGGTGCTGCTGGGCCGTGCGCGCCGAAGGCCGGCCCAGGTGCGCCGCCGCCTGGTCGAGGCGCTGCGACGCGCGGTCGAGGCGGCGCAGCGCGGCCTCCTGCAGCCGCGCGTGCATCAGCCGCAGCGCCGCGGTCCAGGTGTCGCGGGGCTGCGCGGCCAGTTCGGCCGCCGCCGTGGGCGTGGGGGCACGCACGTCGGCACAGAAGTCCGCGATGGTGAAGTCGGTTTCGTGCCCCACGCCGCTCACCAGCGGCACCGGGCTGCGCACGATGGTGCGCGCGAGCTGTTCGTCGTTGAAGGCCCAGAGGTCTTCCATCGAGCCGCCGCCGCGCACCAGCAGGATCACGTCGATCGTGCCGCGCGCGGCCAGCCGGTACAGGGACTCCAGCGCCGCCGCGAGCTCCCCCGGCGCCTGCGCCCCCTGTACCGCCGCGGGCGCGAGCACCACGTTCACGTGCGGCGCGCGCCGCCGCAGGCAGGTCACCACGTCGTGCAGGGCCGCCGCGCCCAGCGAAGTCGCGATGCCGATGCCGCGCGGCAGCAGCGGCAGCCCGCGCTTGCGCGCGGCGTCGAACAGGCCTTCGGCTTCCAGCTTCGCCTTCAGCCGCAGGAACTGCTCGAACAGCGCGCCCTGCCCCGCGCGCCGCATGCTCTCGACCACCAGCTGCAGGTCGCCCCGCTGCTCGTACACGCCCAGCCGCCCGCTCACTTCCACCAGCTCGCCATCGCGCGGCTGGAAGGGGAGCAGGCTGGCGCTGCGGCGGAACATGGCGCAGCGCACCTGCCCCTGCGCATCCTTCAGCGAGAAGTAGCAGTGCCCGCTGGCCGCGCGCGCGAAGCCGCTGATCTCGCCGCGCACGGTCACCGGGTTGAAGCGGGCCTCCAGCGCGTCCGCCACGGCGCGGCACAGGGCGCCCACCGCCCAGACCCGCACGCCTGCCGAGGTGCCGTCCGTCAACAAAGCGCCCATTCCTCAGGGAAAACCCCATGGAAATTCATCCACAGAGTCCCGAAAGCGGGGGAAAACGCCCACAGATGGGCTGTGACGCTGATTCCGTCGAGCAAGTCATTGATTTTGAAAGGAATTTTCCTGCTCATTTGGTCATCGTTCTGTCACGTTGCAGGATTGGCGCGGGTCCGCGCGGGGGGGAAGGTCGGTTCTCAACAAAGTTATCCACAACTTTTGTGAGTGTCGTCCTACGGCGACGTCGAGCCGTCCTACGCGCGGTACTTGTGGTCTGACAGCGCAGCAAGTCCGCGATAATCCGCGGCAGGCAGCGCGCAATGCGTCGCTGCCGGCAGTACACCCGGCGGAGGACCCCGTTTGCTTTCGATCATACAAGCCGCAGGCTGGCCGATCTGGCCCCTCGTTGCCTGCTCCATCCTGGCCCTCGCACTCGTCATCGAGCGCTTCCTGAGCCTCAAGACGGCCAAGATCGCCCCGCCGAAGCTCCTGGACGAAGCGCTGGCCGTCTCGCGCGCGTCGGTGCCCTCGCCCGACGTGGTGCGCCAGCTCGAACAGAACTCCGCGCTCGGCGAGGTGCTGGCCAGCGGCTTTCGCGCGCTCAATTCCGATCCGCGCTGCACCGAGGCCGACCTGCGCGCGAACATGGAGAGCACCGGCCGCGCGGTGGCCCACCGCCTCGAGCGTTACCTCAACGCGCTGGCGACGATCGCCTCGGCGGCGCCGCTGCTCGGGCTGCTGGGCACGGTGATCGGCATGATCGAGATCTTCGGCTCGCAGTCGGCCACGGGCGTGGCGACGGGCAGCAACCCGGCCCAGCTCGCGCACGGCATCTCGGTGGCGCTGTACAACACGGCCTTCGGCCTGATCGTGGCCATCCCGGCGCTGATCTTCTGGCGCTACTTCCGCGGCCGGGTCGATGAATACCTGCTGACGCTGGAACTGGCCGCGGAACGCTTCGCCCGCCACCTGAACAACCTCCGCAGAGCATGAGCCCCCACGCTTGTCACTGCGTGTACTGCGCTGCCTCCCGGGGGGGCTTCGGCCTCCTTGGAGTGGCCCGGCGGAGGCCGGCATGAACTTCCGCCCGCGCGCCAAGGACGAACCGGAGATCAACCTGATCCCCTTCATCGACGTGCTGCTCGTGGTGCTGATCTTCCTGATGCTCACCACCACGTACAGCAAGTTCACGGAGATGCAGCTGCGCCTGCCGGTAGCCGACACCGACGCGCAGCGCGACTACCCGCGCGAGGTGATCGTCGCCGTCTCCAGCGACGGCCGCTACATGGTGAACAAGCACCCCGTGACGGGCCGCGGGCCCGAGGCGCTGGCCGAATCCATGGCCGAAGCGGCCAAGGCGGGCAAGGACTCGGTCGTGATCATCAGCGCCGATGCCACCGCCACCCACCAGTCCGTGATCACGGTGATGGAGGCCGCGCGCCGCATCGGCCTGACCCAGATCACGTTCGCCACGCAGTCCTCCGCGCAGGCAGGCAGCAAGTGAGCGGCCTGCAGCGGGCCTGGCTGCGCCGCGGCCCGCTGGCCGGCCTGCTGTGGCCTGTTTCGCTCGTCTATCGCGCGGGCTCCGCGCTGCATGGGCGCCTGTATGCCTCGGGCCGCCGCCGCGTCGAACGCCTGCCGGTGCCCGTGATCGTGGTCGGCAACGTGATCGCCGGCGGCGCGGGCAAGACACCGGTGGTGCTCGCGATCCTCCAGCACCTGCGGCGCCGCCGCCTGCGCGCGGGCGTCGTGTCGCGCGGCCATGGCCGCAGCAGCCGCGACTGCCGCGAGGTGCGCCCGCAGGACGACCCGGCCGTCACCGGCGACGAGCCGCTGCTCCTGCGCCGCAACGGCGGCCTGCCGGTGTTCGTGGCCCGCAGGCGCGCGCAGGCCGCCCGCGCGCTGCTGGCGGCCTATCCCGCCACGCAGGTGATCGTGAGCGACGACGGGCTGCAGCACCACGCCCTCGCCCGCGACATCGAGATCTGCGTCTTCGACCGGCGCGGCATCGGCAACGGCCTGCTGCTGCCCGCCGGCCCCTTGCGCGAACCGTGGCCGCGAACGGTGGACCTGGTGCTGCGCGACGCGGACACGCCCGGCATCGAGGGTCACGTCCTGCGCCGCACGCTGGCGGCCGAGGCGCTGCGCGGCGATGGCGCGCGCCGTTCGCTGGCGGACCTGCGCGGAGTGCCCGTGATCGCGCTGGCCGGCATCGCCTCGCCCGAGGCCTTCTTCGCCATGCTGCGCGCCGCGGGCCTCACGCTGGCGGCGAGCTACGCGCTGCCCGACCACCACGATTTCGTCCACCTGCCCGCCGCGATCCCGAAGGACGCGACGCTGCTGTGCACCGAGAAGGATGCGGTCAAGCTGTGGCAACTGCGGCCGGATGCGTGGGCCGTCCCGCTGCAGGTCGAGATTCCGGCGGCGTTCTGGCAGGACCTCGATCGCCTCCTCGACGCGCGGCTATCATCCCGGCATGGATCCCCGCCTGCTTGAGCTTCTCGTCTGCCCCGTCACCAAGGGGCCGCTGGACTTCGATCGCGAGCGCCAGGAACTGCTTTCGCGCAGCGCCCGCCTCGCCTATCCGATCCGCGACGGCATCCCCGTGCTGCTGGAAGACGAGGCGCGCACGCTGAGCGACGAGGAACTGGAGCGCCTGCCTCCCCGCACCCCGCTCGTGTGAGCTTCACCGTCCTGATCCCCGCCCGGCTGGCCTCGACGCGCCTGCCGGACAAGCCGCTCGCCGACATCGGCGGCCTGCCCATGGTCGTGCGCGTCGCCCATCGCGCCGAGCAGTCCGGCGCCGCGCAGGTCGTGGTCGCCACCGACAGCGAGCGCATCGCCGACGCCTGCAGCGCCCACGGCGTGCGCGCCGTGCTCACGCGCGCCGACCATCCTTCGGGCAGCGACCGCCTCGCGGAAGCCTGCGAGCAGCTCGGGCTGGAACGCGACGACCTGGTGGTCAACGTGCAGGGCGACGAACCCCTGATCGACCCCGCGCTGATCGACGCGGTGGCGAACCTGCTGCGCGAGCGCCCCCAGGCCAGCATGAGCACGGCCGCCCACCCGGTCGCGAGCGTCGAGGACTTCCTCAATCCCAACATCGTGAAGGTGGTGCTGCAGGCCGACGGCCTGGCGCTCTACTTCAGCCGGGCGCCCATCCCCTGGTGGCGCGACGGCTTCGCCCAGGGCGTGAGCGCGCTACCCGAGCCCGCGCCGCTGCGCCACGTGGGCATCTACGGCTACCGCGCCGGCTTCCTGCGCGCGTTCCCGCGCATGCCGCAGGCGCCGGTGGAGGCGTGCGAGGCGCTGGAACAGCTGCGTGCGCTCTGGCATGGCCACCGCATCGCCGTGCACGTGAGCGCCACCGCGCCGGGCGCCGGCGTCGACACGCCGGAAGACCTCGAGCGCGTGCGCGCTCTCTTTGCCGCAGGGCAAGGAAACGCGAGCGGCGCGTAAGTTCCGCGCAGGAGGGTGCGTGCTATCCTCGGCGACGACAGGCGCGACGGCTTCGCTCGGCCCGCAGTGCCGACCGACTTCCAGACCATCCGAGGATTCCCATGAGACTGATCCTGTTGGGCGCACCGGGCGCCGGCAAAGGCACGCAGGCCACCTTCCTGTGCCAGAAGTACGGCATCCCGCAGATCTCCACCGGCGACATGCTGCGCGCCGCGGTGAAGGCGGGCACCCCGCTGGGCCTGGCGGCCAAGAAGGTGATGGACTCGGGGGCCCTGGTCAGCGACGACATCATCATCGGTCTGGTGAAGGAGCGCATCGAGCAGCCGGACTGCGCGCGCGGCTTCCTGTTCGACGGCTTCCCGCGCACGATCCCGCAGGCCGAGGCCATGAAGGCCGCCGGCGTGAAGATCGACTGCGTGCTGGAGATCGACGTGCCTTTCGCCGCCATCGTGGAGCGCATGAGCGGCCGCCGCTCGCATCCCGCCTCCGGCCGCACCTACCACGTCAAGTTCAATCCGCCCAAGGTGGAAGGCCGCGACGACGTGACGGGCGAGCCGTTGATCCAGCGCGACGACGACCGCGAGGAGACGGTGCTCAAGCGCCTGGACGTCTACGCCGCGCAGACGCGCCCGCTGGTGGAGTACTACAGCAACTGGGCCAAGGGCGATCCGAAGAACGCGCCCAAGGTGCGCAAGATCGACGGCATGGGTAACGTGGACGAGATCACGGCGCGGGCGCTGGAGGCGCTGGCGGACTGCTGAAGCCGGCGCCGCGCTGGCGCGCATCGCTGGGGTTCCTGGCGTCACCCCAGCCTACGGACCGCAGAAGCCGCGGCTGCTCTTTTCGCGCATCGCTGGGGTTCCTGGCGTCACCCGAGCCTACGGCGGGCCGCAATCCGTAGGCTGGTGGTAAGCCGCGAAGCGCGCGCAACCCCAGCGCTTCGCGCGCGTCTCAACGCCCCATCAGCTCCAGCATCAACGCGATCCGCGCCTTCACGGGCGTGAGCCCCTCCGCCGCCGGCAGGCGGTCGCCCGCGTGCGGCAGCACCCGCCCCTGCAGGCAGCGCGAGGTGCGCCGCACCGCCACGCCCTGGGACTGCGCCTGCAGCAGCGCCGCTTCCAGCGCCTGGTGCACCGTCCCGTTCCCGGTCCCCGCGACCACCAGCCCCCGCACGCCGTCCTTCACCAGCGCCTGCACAAACGCACCGCCCGCGCCCGCGTGGCTCGAGACGATCTCCACGCGCGGCCACTGCGCGGGATCGGGCAGCGCCTGCACTGCCTGCACCGTCGCACCTTCGGGCCACGCCCGCAGCACGCGCAAGCGCCCTTCTTCCACGTACGCCACGGCGCCCGCATCGCCCGATGCGAACGCGTCGACCCGGTAGCCGTGCACCTTCTGCACGTCGCGCGCGCCGTGCACCGTGCCGGCGAACAGCACGCACACGCCGCGCGCCTGCCCCGAGCCGGCCACCGCCAGTGCGTCGGCGAGGTTCTGCGGCCCGTCGGCGGCCACCGAGGTCGCCGGCCGCATCGCGCCGGTCAGCACCACGGGCTTGGCCGGCGCCAGCACCGCCTGCAGGAAGAAGGCCGTCTCCTCCATCGTGTCGGTGCCGTGCGTGACCACGATGCCGGCGACCTCTTCCTGCGCGAGCCAGTGCGCGCAGCGCTGCGCGAGCGTCCGCCACACGCCGAAGTCCATGTCCTTGCTGTCGATCTGCGCGACCTGCTCGCCTTCGATGGCGAAGCCCGCCGGCCCGGCCAGCCCGGCCAGCAACTGCCCGACGCCGATCTGCGCGGCCCGGTAACCGAGGTTGTCGCCGGCCGATGCGGCCTGCCCCGCGATGGTCCCGCCGGTGGCCAGGACGACGATTCTTCTTTCGTGCGCTTGCATTCCGCTCCAAACTGTTCAAAAATACAGATACTGGATATCAACACAGTCCCGCCATGGCAACCAACGCCCGCATGACCGCAACGGACCAGGAGTCGTCGATGGAGCCACCCAAGCTCACGCCGCGCCAGCAGCAGATTCTGGACCTGATCCAGAGCGCCATCGAGCGCACCGGCGCCCCGCCCACCCGCGCGGAAATCGCCGGGGAACTCGGCTTCAAGTCCGCCAACGCCGCGGAGGAACACCTCCAGGCCCTCGCGCGCAAGGGCGTGATCGAGCTCGTGAGCGGCACCTCGCGCGGCATCCGCCTGCGCGGCGAGACGCTGCGCGCCATCCAGGAGGCGCGGGTCAAGCAGTTCGACCTGCCCCTGCCCACCCTGCTGCAGCTCGCGCTGCCCCTGGTGGGCCGGGTGGCGGCCGGCTCGCCCATCCTCGCGCAGGAACACGTGGACAAGACGTACTACGTGGAAAGCGGCCTGTTCCAGCGCCGCCCGGACTACCTGCTCAAGGTCCGCGGCATGTCCATGCGCGACGCCGGCATCATGGATGGCGACCTGCTCGCCGTGCAGGCCACCCGCGAAGCCAAGAACGGCCAGATCGTGGTGGCGCGCCTGGGCGAAGACGTCACGGTCAAGCGCTTCCGCCGCAACAAGCACCTGATCGAGCTGCATGCCGAGAACCCGGATTACCCGACCATCGTGGTGGAGCCCGGCGAACCCTTCGAGATCGAAGGCATCGCCGTCGGCCTGATCCGCAACACGATGCTCATGTAGGCCACGGCGGCCGCCGCAGGTGGCAGGCGTATGGCGAGGCGTTCGCCATCACCCTGCGGCAGCAGCCTTTCTTCCAATCCTGCCTGTGTCTCCCCAGGAGCTGTCACATGGCAAACGCATTCCTTTCGCTGTCCCGCCTGGCCGCCGCGTTCCGCGGCCTGCTCGCGGCCCTCGTGCCGCCCACCGATGCCTCGCCCGCCGCGCCGGCGCGCGCGCTGCCCGCCCGGCCGGCCCGGGCGCATGAACTCAAGCCGCTGCGCGTCGTCCGCGTGCTGGAGCCCAGCGCGCCGCGCAGCACGGCCGGCCGCATGGTGATCTCCGGCCGGCTGGCGGACGTCTGCGCCGAACTCGATCGCCTGGCCGCGCTGGAGGCCCAGGGCTGCTGAACGCGCCAGGCCTGCCGGGTCAGCGCCCGGCCGCGCCGGCCAGGTAGTCCGCCTTGCCCAGGTCCACGCCGTTGTGCCGCAGGATCGCGTAGGTGGTCGTCACATGGAAGAAGAAGTTGGGCAGCGCCCAGGTGGTGAGGTAGGCCTGCGCGGTCATGGTGCGCGTCTTGTCGCGCCCCACCGGGAAGGTGATCTGCTTGTCCTCGTTGCCGTCCATGGCGCTGGCCGGCACCGCCTGCAGGTAGTCCAGCGTCTTGCGCACCCGCGCCTTCAGGTCCGCGAAGGTGGACTCGGTGTCCTCGAACTTCGGGGCCTCCACGCCGGAGATGCGCGCCGCGCACAGCTTGGCGGCGTCGCAGGCGATCAGCACCTGCCGCGTGAACGGCAGCATGTCCGGCGCGAGCCGGTAGGTGGTCAGCGCCGAAGGGTCGAAGCCGCGCGCCTGTGCGCTCGCCTCGCCCTTGTCCAGGATGTGGGCCAGGTTGCGCAGCATGTGCTGGAACACCGGGATGCTCGCCGCGTACATCGACATCGTCATGGGAAATTTCCTCTTCGCTGAAAGCCGCCATCTTAGGAGCGTGCGGGAAACCCCCGGCGCCGGCCCTTTCTGGCTGGCCCGCGCGGGCTGCAACGCACGCGCGCAGCGCAGCCATGGCCAGACCGGGCCGCAAGGCACAATCGAGGGAATGAACATCGTGATCCTCGACGACTACCAGGACGCCGTGCGCAAGCTGCAGTGCGCCACCAAGCTGGAAGCCTACCCCGCCAAGGTCTTCACCAATACCGTCAAGGGGATCGGCCAGCTCTCCGTGCGCCTGCGCGACGCCGACGTGATCGTCCTGATCCGTGAACGCACCCACATCACGCGGCAACTGGTGGAGAAGCTGCCGCGCCTGAAGCTCATCTCCCAGACCGGCCGCGTCGGCGCCCACATCGATGTCGAAGCCTGCACCGAGCGCGGCATCGCCGTGGCCGAGGGCGTGGGCTCGCCGGTGGCGCCGGCCGAACTCACCTGGGCGCTGATCATGGCGGCGATGCGCCGCCTGCCCCAGTACATCGCCAACCTCAAGCACGGCGCCTGGCAGCAGTCCGGCATGAAGTCGTCCTCCATGCCGCCCAATTTCGGCGTGGGCCAGGTCCTGCGCGGCAAGACGCTGGGCATCTGGGGCTACGGCAAGATCGGCCAGCTGGTGGCCGGCTACGGCAAGGCCTTCGGCATGCGCGTGCAGGTCTGGGGCAGCCCCGAATCCCGCGCCCGGGCGGAGGGCGACGGCCTGATGGCCGCGCCGAGCCGCGAGGCCCTGTTCACCGACAGCGACGTGCTCACCCTGCAGCTGCGCCTGAACGACGAGACGCTCGGCATCGTGCGCCTGGAAGACCTCAATCGCATGAAGCCCACCTCGCTGCTGGTCAACACCTCGCGGGCAGAGCTGATCGAGCCCGAGGCGCTGATCGCCGCGCTCAACCGCGGCCGCCCCGGCATGGCCGCCATCGACGTGTTCGAAAGCGAGCCGATCCTGCAGGGCCACGCGCTGCTGCGACTGGAAAACTGCATCTGCACGCCGCACATCGGCTACGTCGAGCAGGAAAGCTACGAGCTGTATTTCGGCGCCGCCTTCGACAACGTGGTGAATTTCATCAAGGGCACGCCCACCAACATCGTCAATCCCGGCGCCCTCCAGGTCCGCCGCTGAAGCCCCGGCGCGGCAGCGTCCCCTATGGCCACCGAGCTCGCTTCGTCCTTGCCGGCCCGCGAGCCGCTGCCCTCCGTCCTCTGGCCGCTGCTGTTCGGCAACTTCGTGATCGGCACCGGCGTGATGGTGGTGCCGGGCACGCTCAACGAGATCAGCCGCGACCTGGCGGTTTCCGTGTCCACCGCGGGCCAGCTGATTTCGGCCGGGGCGGTGCTGATGTGCGTCGGCGCGCCGCTGCTCGCTTCCCTCGTGGCCGGCTGGGACCGCCGGCTGCTGCTGTCGATCTCCATGCTCTGGTACGCGGCACTGCACCTGGCCTGCGCCTTCGCGCCGTCCTTCGCCTGGCTGCTCGCGTTGCGCGTGCTGGCGCTGCTGCCGCCCGCGATCTTCACGCCGCAGGCCGCAGCCTCGCTGGGCTTGCTGGTGCCGCTGGCGCAGCGCGGGCGCGCCATCACCTTCATCTTCCTCGGCTGGTCGCTCGCCTCCGTGATCGGCATGCCCCTGGGCGCGCTGGTGGGCGGCACGCTCGGCTGGCGCAGCGCGATGGTCATGGTCGCCGCGTTCAGCATGCTGAGCGCAGCGTGGGTGTGGCGCGCCCTGCCCTTCGGCATCAGGCCGCCGGCGTTGTCGCTCGCCGCCTGGCGGGAAACGCTGGGTTCGCGCGCGCTGATGGTAGCCGTGGGCGTCACCGTGCTCTCCGCCGCCGGCCAGTTCGTGCTGTTCTCGTACATGGCGCCGTACTTCCGCCAGAAGCTCGGCCTGGCGCCCGGCGCGCTGAGCTTCTACTTCATGTGCTTCGGCGCCTTCGGCCTGGCCGGCAACATGCTGATGACACGCCACATCGACCGCGTCGGCGCCGGCCGCGCGGTGATGATCGGCCTGGCGCTCATGGCCGGCAGCCTGTTGATCTTCCCCCTGGGCGTGTCGCTGCCGCTGGCGGTCCTCGTGACCATCCCGTGGGCACTGGGCTGCTTTTCCACCAACTCGGCGCAGCAGGCGCGGCTGGTAGGCATCGCGCCGGCGCTGGCCTCGGCGACCGTGGCGCTGAATTCCTCGGCGATGTACGCCGGCCAGGCGGTCGGCGCGGCCACCGGCGGCTGGCTGATCGCCGGCGGCGGGATGGATTCGCTGCACTGGGCCGGCGTGGCCGGCCTCGTGGCGGCGATGGCGGCCAGTGCGCTGGCCAGCCGCTTCGCCTCGGCCCGGCGCTAGCCCGGGCGACGAAGCCCTCAAGGCCCCTTGCGCGAGGAGTCGAAGGGCGGCAAGGTGGTCGGCTCGTCGAGGTCGAAGTCCAGCGCCGGCAGTTCCCGGCCGCCCGGCTTGCCCTCGGGCAGGTCGCCCAGGTCGATGTCGACCCCGAGCCGCACCGAGGGCGGCGGCACCATCAGCAGCTCCCGCTCGGCGTGGGGCTCGGCGCGCTCGGCCAGGTTCAGCGGATGCACCGCCGTGTCGTGGAAGGTCGGCGTCGCGGCGGCGCCCTTGCCCTCCTCCGCCATTTCCCTGGCCACGTGGTACAGCAGCACCAGTTCGCGGTACGCCTCAAGGCTGAAGGGCTCCGCGCCCGGCAGGCCCGGCTTGCGGAAGATCGATTCCTCGATCACGTCCAGCACGCGCGGCGAGGGCCACAGGGCGACGATGCGGCTGAGTGCGCGCCCGTAGTTCTCCAGCGATGCACTCGGCTGGTCGAAATGGTCGAATTCGGGGACGCTGGCCGTGAACCGCTGGCGGAACTCGTTGCGCAGGCGCTCGTACTCGGCGCGCCGGCCCAGCGAGTGGTACAGCTCCAGCAGGTCCATCCATGCCAGCGCGCTGGTTTCCACGTCGTCGTGCACATGCGCCTCGAGCAACGCGATCGCCTGGTCGTACTCGCCGATGGAGAGGAAGAAATCGGCCTTGTCGTGGACGTCGATCAGTTCCTGCACGCCCACCATGCGCGTGATGCCGCCGCGGCTGGCAAGGAATTCCTCGCGCGGGGCGCTGGCGGCAGGCGCGGCCGGTGCGGCCGGTGCGGACCTCGCCGCGGCCGCGCCGGCGGCAAGGCCCGCCGCAGCGGCGGCGGCCGTTGCAGCGCCGAAAGGCGCATCCCGCCTCGCCGGCGCCGGGGAAGCTTCCCGCAGGACCGGTGCCGGCGGGCCTTCCCGCAGGATCGGTGCCGGCTGCGTCTGCAGGCCGTGCGCCGGATGGCGCGAGCTGGTGGCCCTCGCGGCCTCGCCATGCTCCTCGAACCAGCGGCCGACGCGCTTGAGGCGCTGGTCGCCCCACCAGCGCCAGCCGACCCACGCGAGCAGCGCCAGCAGGACGAGCGACAGCGCCGCGACCATGCCGCCGGCGATGCCGCGCTGGCCGCGGGCGCGCTCGACCTCCTCGCGCATGCGCGCCACCGTGGCGGCGTTCTGCTGCGTGATGTCGCGCAGGGACCGCAATTCCCGTTCGACCGACTGCAGCCGCAGGGCGTCCTGCAGCGCCTCGTCCGGCCCCTTCTGCAGCGCCTTCCACAAGGCGGCGGCGGCGGCGCGGCGCTGCGGATCGGTGGAGACTTCGGTGCGCAGCTCGGAGGACAGGCGCAGCACCGGATCGCGCTCGGGGCCGAGCTCCAGCGGTTCGAGCTTCAGGCGGGGCCGGGGCTGGACAGCCTCGGGCTTGCGGGCGCGCGTCGCCGGCGCCGGCGCGGCCGGTCGGCCCGCGGGCGCCGCCGGCAGGGCGCGCTCGGTGCGCAGGGCGGCCACGGCCGCATCCGCCGCACCCGCATCGCGGCGGCGCGGTCCGGTGGCACGCGCACCGCCCGTGCCCGGGCCCGCGCCCGGGTTCGCCGCGGCGGCCGCGGCGGGCGCCGGGGCCGGTGCGGGGCGCACAGGCGTGGGCGTCGGAAACGACGGCTGCGCCGGCACGTTCGCCATGCGCGGCAGGGTGCCGGGTTCGTTGTCCGGTGGCAACTCGGACAGCATCACGATGCGCCGCGTCGTGCTCTGGCCGCAGCCGACGCGCAGGTAGACGGTCACCATGGGCTCGTCGACCGGCAGCGGCGAGCTCACGCGCAGCACGCCCTGCCCGCCGGTCCCCGGCTCCCAGCGCACCGTCGGATCGCTGCGCACCCGTTCCTCGCCGTAGAAGACTTCGGCGCTCGCGCAGGGCGAGTCCTCGCCCTTGCCATCCAGCGTCACGGGGATGGTCAGTTCGAGGGGCCTCCCCACGAGGACGGCGCCGCGGGCGCGGCCGACGGCGAGGGCGCTGGCATCGAACGCGACCAGCCACCCGCACGCGGCAAGGGCCACGGCACGGCAGGTAACTTTGTGAAACATCAAGGCGACCATTCTAGGCAAGCCGGAACCGCGTCCCAAGAAAGTTGCGTCCGGGAGGCCCGGCGCGCCCGCCGATAATGCCCGCATGGAGACTCGTTACAACACCATCGGCATCGCCGGCGCCGGGGCGATGGGTCGCGGGATCGCACAGATCGCGGCCCAGGCCGGCAGCACCGTGCGGCTCTACGACACCCAGCCCGAGGCCGTGCAGCGCGCGCTGCAGGAACTGGGGGCGCAGTGGGATCGCCTGCAGGAAAAGGGCCGCATGGACGCCGATGCCGTGCAGGGTGCCAGGCAGCGGCTGAAGGCCGCGGGCAGCCTGCAGGAACTCGCCGACTGCGAGCTGGTGGTGGAGGCGATCGTCGAGCGGCTCGACGTGAAGAAGGCGCTGTTCGCGCAGCTCGAAGGCATCGTGGGGCCCGACGCCGTGCTGGCCACCAACACCTCCTCGCTGTCCGTCACCGCGATCGCCAACGGCCTGCAACGGCCGCAGCGCGTCGCCGGCTACCACTTCTTCAACCCGGTGCCGCTGATGAAGGTGGTGGAGGTGATCGCCGGCCTGAAGACCGATCCCGCCGTGTGCGAGGGGCTCACCGCCTATGCGAAGCAGATGGGCCACACGCCCGTGCAGGCGCAGGACACGCCCGGCTTCATCGTCAACCACGCCGGCCGCGGCTACGGCACCGAGGCGCTGCGCATCGTGGGCGAAGGCGTGGCCGACTTCGCCACCATCGACCGCATCCTGCGCGACCAGGTCGGCTTCAAGCTCGGGCCCTTCGAGCTGATGGACCTCACGGGGCTGGACGTCTCGCATCCGGTGATGGAGTCGATCTACCACCAGTACTACGACGAGCCGCGCTACCGCCCGAGCCCGCTCGCGGCGCAGCGCGTGGCCGGCGGCGTGCTGGGACGCAAGACGTCCGAGGGCTTCTACCGCTATGTCGAGGGCAAGCAGCAGGTACCGGCGGAAGCGCCCGCGCCCGTGGTGCAGGAGATGCCGCCGGTATGGGTCTCCTCGCGGGCCGCGCGCCGCTCGGAGCTCCTGCAGCTGGTGAAGGACCTGGGCGCGAAGGTGGAGACCGGGGCGTCGCCCTCGGCGCAGGCGCTCACGATCGTGGCGCCGCTGGGCTTCGACGTGACCACCGTGGCCGTGGTGGAGCGGCTCGATCCCGCCCGCACCGTGGGCATCGACTTCCTGATCGAGGACGCCGCGACGAAGCGCCGCGTGCTCGCCACCAACCCCGCGACGCGCGCCGACATGCGCGATGCCGCCCATGCCCTGTTCGCGCGCGACGGCAAGCCGGTCAGCGTGATCCGCGACTCCGGCGGCTTCGTCACGCAGCGCGTGGTCGCGACCATCGTGAACATCGCCGCCGACATGTGCCAGCAGCGCGTGTGCTCGCCGGCCGACCTGGAAACGGCGGTGACGCTGGGCCTGGGCTATCCGCTCGGCCCGCTGGCCATGGGCAACCGCTGGGGACCGACCAACATCCTGGAAGTGCTGTTCAACCTGCAGACGGTGTACGGCGATCCGCGCTACCGCCCCAGCCCCTGGCTGCGCCGCCGCGGCGCGATCGGGCTGTCCCTGCTGCAGGAAGAGGCCTAGAACCGTGAGCCCCCACGCTCCCCACTTCGTGTGGTCGCTGCCCCCCGAGGGGGCCCAGGCCTCCTTGAGGCGGCTCGGCGGAGGCCTGTGATGCCGGCGGAACTGAAAAGCGCCAGCCAGGGCCGCACCATGGTCCTGACCATCAGCAACCCGGACGCGCGCAACGCGCTCGGGCCGGAGATCTACGCCGCCGGCGTCGAGGCGCTCAACGCGGCGGACAGCAATCCCGACGTGCGCAGCGTCGTCCTCACGGGCACCGGCAGCACCTTCTGCGCCGGCGGCAACCTGCAGCGCCTGCTCGCCAACCGCGACCAGCCGCGCGAGGCGCAGGCGCAGTCCATCGACGGCCTGCACGGCTGGATCGAGGCGATCCGCACCTTTCCCAAGCCGGTGATCGCGGCGGTGGAGGGCGCGGCCGCCGGCGCCGGCTTTTCGCTCGCGCTGGCCTGCGACTTCATCGTGGCCGCCGACGACGCGGTGTTCGTGATGGCCTACAGCAGCGTCGCGCTGTCGCCCGACGGCGGGGGCTCCTGGAGCCTCGCGCAGATGCTGCCGCGCCAGGCGGTGAACGAGTTGCTGATGTGCGGCGAGCGCATCGGGCCGCAGCGCCTGCAGCAGCTCGGCGTGGTCAACCGCATCGCGGTGCCCGGTGCGGCGCTGGCGGACGCCCTGGCGCTGGCCGAGCGCCTCAACGAGCGGGCGCCCAATGTCATCGCCAGCATCAAGGAGCTGGTCAACGACGCGCCGGCCGCGCCCCTGAACCGCCACCTCGCCGCGGAGCGCGAACATTTCGTGCGCAACCTGCACCATGCCAACGGGGGGGTCGGCATCCGCGCCTTCCTGGCCAAACAGAAGCCGGAGTACGAATGAGCGCGAGCCCGAACGCCACGCAGGAGGGCCGGCAGTCGCTCACAAGACAGACCATGGACGACCCCATTCTTACCATCGAGGAACGCGCGGCCATCAACAATGGCCGCTGGTTCTCCACCCTCTCCCCTTCGCTGCGGCACGACATCCTCCGATGCGCCTTCGTCAAACGCTACAAGGACGGCGACCTGATCTGCGCCCGCGGCGACCCGGCCGAGTTCTGGAGCGCAGTGGCGCGCGGCGCGGTGCGCGTGAGCTCGACCTCCATCACGGGCAAGCAGGTCACCCTGACCTACGTGGAACCGGGGATCTGGTTCGGTGACGTCGCCATCTTCGACGGCGAGCGCCGCACCCACGACGCCTATGCGCACGGCGACACGACGATGCTGCTCGTCTCGCGCGCGGACCTGCAGAAGATCCTGTCGCAGCACGTGGAGCTGTACGAGGCCCTGCTCAAGCTGCACGCGCGGCGCATCCGCCAGCTGTTCGGCCTGGTGGAGGACCTCAACACGCTGCCGCTGCGCGCCCGCCTCGCCAAGCAACTGGTGCACCTGGTGCGCAGCTACGGCGTGCCCTCGCTGGGCGACGGCAGCGAGGTTCGCATCGGCCTGCAGCTGGCGCAGGAGGAGCTCGCGCAGCTGCTGGGCGCCTCGCGCCAGCGCGTCAACCAGGAACTCAAGCAGATGGAGCGCGAGGACGTGATCCGCATCGAGCCGGGCGGGCTGGTGGTGCGCAACCGCGAAAGCCTCATGCGCATCGTCGAGACGGACAACGAAAAATAAGAGATGACCGAGCAGAACTACGATCATTTCGTCGGCACCCGGCCCGTCTCCGAGCGCCACGCGTTCGACGTGGCGGCGCTCACCGCGTGGCTGGAGCAGAACCTCGAGGGCTTCCGCGGCCCGCTGTCGGTGGAGATGTTCAAGGGCGGCCAGTCCAACCCGACGTACAAGCTGGTGACGCCTGCGCGCAGCTACGTGATGCGCTCGAAGCCCGGTCCGGTGGCCAGGCTGCTGCCTTCCGCCCATGCGGTGGAACGCGAGTTCGCCGTGATGCGCGGCCTGGAGGGGACCGGCGTGCCGGTGCCCCACATGTACGTGCTGTGCGAGGACGAGTCGGTCATCGGCCGCGCCTTCTACATCATGGAGTGCATGCAGGGCCGCGTGCTGTGGGACCAGGCCCTGCCCGGGATGACGCCGCCGCAGCGCAGCGAGATCTACGACGAGATGAACCGCGTGATCGCGGCGCTGCACACCGTGAAGTTCGCCGAGCGCGGCCTGGCCAACTACGGCAAGCCGGGCAACTACTTCGAGCGGCAGATCGGCCGCTGGAGCAAGCAGTACAAGGCCTCCACCGACGGCGCGGGCCCCATGAGCCAGCCGATCCCCGAGATGGAGCGGCTGCTCGAATGGCTGCCGGCGCACATCCCGCCGGCGGCGCGCGACGAGACCAAGGTCTCCATCGTGCACGGCGACTACCGGCTGGACAACCTGATGTTCCACGAGAGCGAGCCGCGCATCGTCGCCGTGCTCGACTGGGAGCTCTCCACGCTGGGCCACCCGCTGGCGGACTTCAGCTACCACTGCATGGCGTGGCACATCCCGCACGGCTCCTTCCGCGGCATCGGCGGGCTCGATCACGCGGCGCTGGGCATCCCGAGCGAAGACGACTACATCCGCCGCTACTGCGACCGCACCGGAGCGTCCACGGTCGCCGACCTGAAGGCGGACTGGAACTTCTACATGGCCTACAACATGTTCCGCATCGCCGCCATCCTGCAGGGCATCGCCAAGCGCGTGGAGGCGGGCACCGCCTCCAGCCAGCAGGCCGTGGCCTCCGGCAAGTCCGCGCGGCCGATGGCGGAACTGGCCTGGAGCTTCGCCCAGCGCGCCTGAACGCGACCCATCCACCTACCAGAGGAGATCAACCCATGGACTTCGAATACTCCGCCAAGACCCGAGAACTCCAGGCGCGCCTGCAGAAGTTCATGGACGAGCACATCTACCCGAACGAGCGCACGTACAAGAAGGAGCTGCAGGCCAACACCGATGCCGGCAAGCGCTGGACGCCGATCCCGATCATCGAGGCGCTCAAGCCCAAGGCGCGCGCCGCGGGCCTGTGGAACCTGTTCCTGCCGGTCGACAGCGCGCAGCACTCCGGCTACGACGGCGCCGGCCTGACCAACCTGGAATACGCGCCGCTGGCCGAGATCATGGGCGCGGTGCCCTGGTCGTCCGAGGTGTTCAACTGCTCCGCGCCCGACACCGGCAACATGGAGACGCTGGCCCGTTATGGCTCCGCGGAGATCAAGGCGAAGTGGCTCAAGCCGCTGCTCGAAGGCGAGATCCGCTCCGCCTTCGCCATGACCGAGCCGGAAGTGGCGTCCTCGGATGCGACCAACATCCAGACCCGCATCGAGCGCCAGGGCGACCACTACATCGTCAACGGCCACAAGTGGTGGATCTCCGGCGCGCCCGACCCGCGCTGCAAGATCTACATCACGATGGGCAAGACGGACCCGGACGCGCCGCGCCACTCGCAGCAAAGCATGATCGTGATCCCGGCGGATGCGCCCGGCATCAGGATCATCCGTCCGCTGGACGTGTTCGGCTACGACGACGCGCCGCACGGCCACGCCGAGATGGTGTTCGAGAACGTCAAGGTGCCGGCGGACAACATCCTGCTGGGCGAGGGCCGCGGCTTCGAGATCGCGCAGGGGCGCCTGGGCCCCGGGCGGATCCACCACTGCATGCGCCTGATCGGCCTGGCCGAGCGCGCGCTGGAGCTGATGTGCCGCCGTTCGCTGGAGCGCGTCGCCTTCGGCAAGGCGGTGGCGCAGCAGACGGTGACGCAGGAGCGCATCGCCGAGGCCCGCTGCCGGATCGACATGGCGCGCCTGCTCACGCTGAAGGCGGCGTGGATGATGGACAAGGCCGGCAACAAGGTCGCCCGCACCGAGATCGCGATGATCAAGGTGGTGGCGCCCAACATGGCCTGCCAGGTGATCGACTGGGCGATCCAGGCCCATGGCGGCGGCGGCGTCTCGGGCGCCTTCCCGCTGGCGCAGGCGTATGCGCATGCGCGCACGCTGCGCTTCGCCGACGGCCCGGACGAAGTGCACCGCAACGCGATCGCCAAGTGGGAACTGGGCAAGTACGGCACCGCCGGCAAGGACGCGCCGGCGCCGGTGACGCGGGGGTCCTGAAGCGTTACTTCCCGGTCCCGAAAGCACCCAGCGCGCTCTTGCACGCCGCGGTGAACACCGCGCTGGCGTGGTCGAGCGTGCTGGTGACCGCCGGCTGGTACTGCATGCGCAGGTAGCACTTGCCGCGCAGCAGCACGATCATGAACGGCACCTGCGCGCCCGGCGCGGGGGCCGGCCAGCCGAGGATCAGGTCGACCAGCGCGTCGTCCACCCAGGCCAGGGCGTTCTCGCGCTTGTCCGCCAGCACGGAGTAGCTGGCCCAGAACGCTTCCGGCACGCCTTCCCAGCCGATCTCGTCGTACATCGCCAGCCAGCGCATCTCCTCCGGCAGGCGGGGGTCGGCGGTGGTCTGCAGCGTGTCGGTGATCATGCTGTAGGCGCGGCGCTCCAGCACGTCCTTGAGCGGGCGGTTGATGATCATCGCGCCGACGTCGTCGAACACACCCAGTTCGGCGCGGGCGCGCAGCTCCTCGCCGCCGATGTAGTCGCGCGTGGGCTTGCCCAGTTCCATCCGCCACACATGGCCGCCGACCTTGCCGTGCATGGAGGCGGTGTGGCCCAGCGGGCCCATCGAGAAGCTCATGCCGCGCGAGGCGGCCCATTCCGAGACGGGCCCCTGCGGAGAGAGCGAGGACGCAGGTCCGCCGTCGCGCTCCTTCGGTTCGCGCTGGAAGACTTTCCGGATGCGATCGAACATGCGCTGCGTATGCCCTAAAGTTGTCCCATCATAAATTGAAACAGGAGGTTTCCGCGTGTCCAAGATTGCCGTTCATTCCTGGCCGACGCCGAACGGGCACAAGGTCCACATCATGCTGGAGGAGTGCGGCCTGCCGTACGAGGCCATCCCCGTCAACATCGGCGCCGGCCAGCAGTTCGAGCCGGGCTTCCTCGCGATCAGCCCGAACAACAAGATCCCCGCGATCGTGGACCCCGACGGGCCCGACGGCGAGCCGATCTCGCTGTTCGAGTCGGGGGCCATCCTGGTGTACCTGGCGGCCAAGACCGGCCGCTTCCTGCCTGCGGGCGACCGGGCGAAATACGAAGTGCTGCAGTGGCTGATGTTCCAGATGGGCGGCGTGGGGCCGATGCTCGGGCAGTGCCACCACTTCCGCCTCTACGCGCCCGAGAAGATCCCCTACGCCATCGACCGCTACACCAACGAGGCCAAGCGCCTGTACGGCGTGATCGACAGGCGGCTGGCGGCCAGCGAGTGGCTGGGAGGCGCCGAGTACTCCATCGCCGACATCGCCACCTTCCCGTGGCTGCGCAGTTGGCAGAACCAGGGCGTGGAGCTGGGCGACTATCCGCACCTGCAGCGCTGGTTCGAGACGATCGCGCAGCGGCCGGCGGTGCAGCGCGGGGTGAAGGTGCTGGCGGACCTGCGCAAGCCGATCACGGACGATCCGAAGGCGCGGGAGATCCTGTTCGGGGCGACGCAGTACCAGCGGCGGTGAGGGTGGGCGCCGGGGCAGGTTCGTAGGCTGGTGGTGAGCCGCGCGAAGCGCGCGAACCCCAGCGTTGCGCGAAGCGCTGGGGTTCCTGCGCTTCGCGCGTCACCACCAGCCTACGAAGTCCGCAAGCGCAACAGGCTGAACGCCGCCGACGCCGCCGCCAGCGCGGAGGCCAGCCCCAGCGCGATCCCCGGCCCGCCGCCCTGCACGCCCGCCACGCTGAAGATCAGCCCCAGCATCACCGCCCCGAAGGACTGGCCCGTGAGCCGCGCCGTCCCCAGCATGCCGCTGGCGGCGCCGGCCCGCGCCAGCGGCGCGGTGGTCACGATGGTGTGGTTGTTGGGCGACTGGAACAGCCCGAACCCGGCGCCGCACAGCATCAGCGGCACCGCCATCTGCCAGTCGGCGGGGTGCGCGGGCAGCAGCGCGAGCCACAGCAATCCGGACGACAGCACCGCCAGCCCGATCCCGCCCAGCACGCCGGCCGGATGGCGGCCGACCAGCCGGCCCGCGATGGGCGCCATCACCACCACCGCAAGCGGCCACGCCGTGATCATCAGGCCCGCCGCCAGGTGGCTGCGGCCCTGTCCCTGCAGCAGCAGGAAGGGCAAGGCGATGAAGGCGAGGGTCTGCGCGGCGAAGGCGGTGACCGAGGTGCACATGGACAGCGCGAAGACGGGGATGCGCAGCAGGTCCACCGGAAAGAGCGGCGCCGGCTGGCGCAGCTGGCCGCGCACGTAGACCCAGGCCACGCCGGCCCCGAGCGCCAGCAGGCCCAGGCCCAGCGCGAGCATGCCGGCGTCCGGCACGCCGCCGCGCCGCGCGCCCAGGGCATCGGCGCCCAGGAAGACGAGCGAGAACATCGCGATGTTGAGCGCGACCTCGCTCGCGCGCAGCGGCTGGCCGCCCGCCCGCGGCGGGTTGTGCGGCAGGGCGCGGCGGCCGATCCACAGCAGCACGCAGCCCAGGGGCACCTGGATCACGAACAGCCAAGGCCATGACGCCACCGAGAGCACCAGGGCCGCAATGCTCGGGCCGGCCACCGACGACGTGGCCACCACCACCGAATTGAGCGCCAGCGCGCGCCCGAGCACCGCGCTGGGATAGGTCAGTCGCACCAGCGCGGCGTTCACGGCCATCATGCCCGCGGCGCCCAGGCCCTGCACCGCCCGCGCACCGGCCAGCAGCGGCAGCGAGGGCGCCAGCACGCAGCCGACGGAAGCCGCCGTGAAGACCGCCAGCCCCACCAGGTAGACGCGGCGGTAGCCCACGCGCTCGCCGAGCTTGGCGCAGGGCAGCAGCAGGCCCAGGGTGGCGAGCTGGTAGGCGTTGACCACCCAGACGGCGGCCGCCGGCGAGGCGCCGAAATGCCGGGTGATGTCCGGCAGCGCCAGGTTCACCAGGGTGGCATCGAGCACCGACAGCGCGATGCCCAGGAGGATGGCCGCCATCGCCCAGTAGCGCTCGGGCACGGGCAGGCCGTCGGGCCGGACGGGCGTCCCCTCTTGGTACTTCTTCTGCACTGGAGGGAGTCTAGCGGTTGGCATGCAAACGTTCGCGGGCGGGGACATTGCACGCGCGAGTGGTGCGGGCGCCGCAGCGCCGGAGTTTGCGTGCTGGCGGGGTGCCCCCCGGCCTACAATCCGGCGCTTTGCCCGCCGCACCGTCCTGATGTTCAAGAACGCCTGTTTCTTCCGCGTCGCGGAGGATTTCGTCCTGCCCGACCTCGCCGCGCTCGAGCGCGCGCTGCACAAGGCCCGTTTCGTCCCCTGCGGTCCGACCCAGCCCGAATCCACCGGGTGGGTGCCGCCGCGCGGCAACAAGAGCAAGGTGATGGCCGAAATGATCGGCGGCCACCTGATCCTCAAGCAGTGCACCGAGAAGCGCGCGGTGCCCGCCTCGGCCGTGAAAGCCGCGGTGGAGGAAAAGATCGAGCGCTACAAGCTGGAGACGGGCAACGAACGCGTGCCGTCGAAGCTGAAGAAGGAGTTCAAGGAGGAGGTCCTGCTGGACCTGCTGCCGCGCGCGTTCAGCAAGCGCAGCACCACCCTGCTCTGGCTCGACCCGCGCGAGAAACTGCTGGTGGTCGACGCCGGCAGCCTGTCGGGCGCCGACCGCATCGTGTCCTCCCTGCTCGCTGCGCTGCTGGAAGTGCCGGGCGCCGGGCCCGCGCTGGACCTGCAGCTAGTGCAGACGCAGACGTCGCCCGCCGCGTCCATGTCGCACTGGCTGACCACGCGCGAGGCGCCCTGGCGCTTCACCGTCGACCGCGACTGCGAGCTGAAGGCGCCGGACGAACAGAAGTCCGCCGTGCGCTATTCGCGCCACACGCTGGAGATCGACGAGGTGGCCGAGCACATCGCCGCCGGCAAGGTGCCCACCCAGCTGGCCATGACCTGGAACGACCGGGTCTCCTTCGTGCTCAGCGACGCCGGACAGGTGCGCAAGCTCAAGCTGCTGGACGTCGTGGTCAAGGAAGCCGAGGACGCCAGGGGCAAGGACGATGAGGGCTTCGACACCAATGCGGCGATCCTGACCGGCGAGCTGTCGGCGCTGATCCCGGACCTGCTGGAAGCGCTGGGCGGGGAATTGTCGCCGGGGGCGGCGCCCGTCGCCGAACTCGCCCTGGCCGCCTAGCGCGGACCCTGACTTCGCGCGCGCTACAGCGCGTCCTGTGGCAGCATTCCCGCGCGGAGGTGCCGCCATGCAGTCGGAAGCGCAAGTCGCCAGGAGCGCCATCCTCGAGGTGGCGCTGCAGCTGGCCGAACGCAGCAGCTGGGATGCCATCCACCTGTTCGACGTCGCCCGCGAGATGGGCGTCGGGCTGGCGGACATCCAGCGCCATTTCCCCAACAAGGACTCGCTCACCGAGGCCTGGTTCGACGTCGCCGATGCCGCCCTGCTGCGGCTGGCGCAGACGCCCGGCTGGCAGCAGGTGCCGCAGCGCCAGCGCCTGCAGTTCGCCTATACCGAGTGGCTGGACACGCTGGCGCCGCACCGGCGGCTCACGCGCGAGATGCTGGGCTACCGGCTGCAGCCGGAGCACGTGCACCTGCAGGCGCGCGGCGTCATGCGCACGAGCGACACGGTGCAGTGGATCCGCGAGGTGGCGCTGCTGCCCCACGTGGGCTGGCGGCGCGAGGTGGCGGAAACGGTGCTCACGACCATCTTCCTGGCGGTGTTCGCCTTCTGGCTGTTCGACGAATCGCCGCAGTCGCGGCGCACGCAGGCGCTGCTGGGACAGCTGCTGCGCGCCGCGGACTTCGGCTCGCGCCTGATCGTGCCGGGCCGGCGCTGGAAGCAGCTGGTGGGCCTGGGCTAGTTCACGCCCAGATAGGCCTGCCGGATGTAGTCGTCCGATCCCAGTTCCGCGCTGCTGCCGCTGCGCCCCACGTGGCCGTGCTCCAGCACGTAGACGCGGTCGGCCACGCGCAGCGCCGACTGCGCATCCTGTTCCGCCATCAGGATCGCGGTGCCGCCCGCCTGGATGCGCTTGATCGCGTCGAAGATCTCCACCTTCAGGCGGTGCGCGATGCCCACCGACGGTTCGTCCAGCAGCAGCAGCGCGGGCCGTCCCATCAGGGCGCGGCCGATCGCCACCATCTGCTGCTGGCCGCCGGACAGCGTGCTGACCACCTGCGCGGCGCGCTCCTCGAGCACGGGAAAGAGGCGATAGACCTGCTCCAGGTCCTTTTCCACCTCCGCGCGGTCCTTGCGCAGGTACGCCCCGAGCATCAGGTTCTTCAGCACCGTGAGCTCCGGGAACAGCCGCCGTCCCTCGGGGCAATGGCAGATGCCCTTGCCCACCACCGCATGCGCCGGCAGCGCCTGCAGCGATTCGCCGCGGAAGCTCAGGGTGCCCGACGAAGGCTGCGCGCGCGAAATCGCCTTGAGCAGCGTGCTCTTGCCCGCCCCGTTGGGCCCCAGCACCGCGACGAACTCGCCCGGCGCGACATCCAGCGACACGTTCTCCAGCGCCACTGCCTTGCCGTACGCCACCGACAGCTTGCGCACCTCAAGCAGCATGGGCCGGCTCCATCACCGGCGCATCGCGGCCGATGTAGGCCTCGATCACCGCGGGATCGCGCACGATCTCCTCGGGCGTGCCCTCGGCGATGATGGCGCCGAAGTCGAGCGCGATCACACGCTGCACCAGGCTCATGAACTCGCGCAGCTTGTGCTCGATCAGCACCACCGTCAGGCCCTCCTGCGCGTGCACCTGCCGGATCAGGGTGGAGAGGTCCGCCATCTCGCCGCTGCCCAGGCCGGCGAAGGGTTCGTCCAGCAGCAGCAGGCGCGGCCGCGCGGCGAGCGCGCGGGCGATCTCGAGCCGGCGCTGGTCGCCATAGGAGAGCACGTCCACCGGCACCTGTTCGCGCCCGGCCAGGCCGACGCGCTCCAGCAGTTCGCGGCCGCGCGCGTGCAGGTCGGCACCGCGTTCGCGTTGCGAGCCCAGCGCGCCCACCACCACGTTCTCCAGCACGGTGAGGCCGGCGAAGGGCCGGCACAGCTGGAAGGTGCGCGAAATGCCCAGGGCGGCGATGCGGTGCGGCGGCAGGCGCAGCAAGCTGTGGCCGTCGAAGTCGATCCGCGCGCCGGCGTCCGGCGGGATGAAGCCGGTCAGCAGGTTGTACAGCGTCGTCTTGCCGGCGCCGTTGGGGCCCAGGATGCCGACGATCTCGCCGCGCGCGACGGTGCAGGCGAAGTCGCGCAGCGCGTGCAGGCCGCCGAAATGCTTGTTCAGGCCCTGCACCTGAAGCAGCGCCGTCATGCCTGCTGCTCCATGGCGTCGGTGACCGGCACCAGCGGCTCCTTGCGCCGCCGCGCCAGCAGCGCGCGCAGCCGCTTCCACGCCGGCGCCACCAGCCCGTGGGGCAGGAAGAACAGGATCAGGATCAGCGCGCAGCTGTAGACCATCAGCCGCCATTCGCCGAAGCGGCGCAGCAGTTCCGTCAGCAGCACCAGCAGCACGGCGCCGCCCACCGGCCCGTAGATCGTCCCCATGCCGCCCACGTAGACCATGGTGATGATCGTGATCGAGGTGACCACGGCGAACAGCTGCGGGCTGACCTGCAACTGGTAGTGCGCGTACATCGCACCGCCGGCGCCGGCGAAGCCGGCGCTGATGACCAGCGAGGCGATCTTGTAGAAGGTCACGTTGATGCCGGCGGCCTGGCAGGTGGCCTCGTCGCCGCGGATCGCGCGCAGGATCAGCCCCCAGTGCGAACGCGCCAGCACCAGCAGCACCGCCGTGATCGCCACCAGCGTGCCCAGCACAAAGTAGTAGAACCCGAGCTGCGACCGGATGAGGGGCGCCAGGCCGTTGATGCCCTCCTCGCCCCCCGTGTGCTCCCAGAAGATCAGCATCAGCCGCTGCATGATCACCGCGCCGGAGAGCATGGCCAGCGCGAAGTACGGGCCCCGCAGCCGCAGCGTGGGCAGGCCGATCAGCAGCGCGAACAGCACCGCCATCACCATCCCCGCCGGCAGGCTCCACCAGGGGTTGGCACCGAAGCTGGTGTTGAGGAAGCCGGCCGTGTAGGCACCGACGCCGATGAACAGGCTGTGGCCGAAGTTCTCGCGGCCCGTGAGGCCGGACATGAAGTCCCAGCTCACCGCCCAGATGCCGTAGATGGCGCTGACCGTGAGCACGCCGATCAGGTAGTTGCTGGGGAACACCAGCGGCAGGATCGCCATGAGCCCCACGACGACGGCAGCGGCGGCAAGGTCGAGGCGGTGGCGCGGCATCGTCGTGCGCTCAGAACGCCGCGCGGCGGCCGAAGATGCCCGCCGGCCGCACCACCAGCATCAGCAGCGTGGCCAGCACCGACACGATCTCGGTCCACGAGGTGGAGGCCGCGTACGCCACGATCGTCTCCGCATACCCGAGCATCAGCGCCGCGATGATGCTGCCCGGGATCGAGCCCAGGCCGCCCACCACCACGATGGCGAAGGCCTTGACGATCGGCAGCAGCCACATCGTGGGCTGCACGCTCAGGAAGGGCCCGGCGAGGATGCCGGCCGCCGCCGCCAGCGCCGCCGAGATCCCCATCACCACCGAGAAGATGCGGTCGCTCGGGATGCCCACGTACTGCGCGGCCTGCGCATCCTGCGAGATGGCGAGGATCGCGGAGCCCAGCCGGGTGTGCTGGATGAACAGCCACAGCGACCCGATCAGCACCACGCTCACGCCCAGCGCCAGCAGCCGCGCGCCGCCGACATCCACGCCGCCGATCGTGAACTTGGCGTCGACGAAGGCCGGCACGTTGCGGTACTCGGAGCCGAAGGTGAGGAACAGGCCCTGCTCCACCACCAGCGCCACGGCCAGCGTGATCATCAGCACCGCGAGCTGCGAGCTGCGCATGGGGCGCACGAACACGCGCTCCACCGCCACGCCGAACAGCGCCACCAGGGCGATCGAGGCCAGCGCCGCGGGCAGCAGCGGCCACTTGAGCGACGAGGTGAGGAAGTAGGCGCCGTAGGCACCGAGCGCATAGAACGAACCGTGCGCGAGATTGAGCACCCGCGCCACGCCGAAGATCAGCGTGAAGCCGACGGCGAGCATCGCGTAGATCGCGCTGCTCACCGCCCCGACGATGAGGATCTCGAGCACCGGGCGCTGCTACTTCTGGATCCAGCTCGGGTACTTGAAGTCCGCGGTGCGCTGCGTCTTCGGGTACACCACCTCGCGCTTGCAGCCGTCGCGCCACTGCGCCAGCAGGAAGGACGGGCCCTTGTACGTGGGCGTGCCGGGCTTGACGTCGTGCATCTCGTCGAACTGGATCACGCCCGGGATGCCGATGTGGTTCGTCTTCTCCAGTTCCTTGATCACCTTGTCGGCATCGGTCGAGCCGGCGCGCTTGACGGCGTCGGCGTAGATGTAGACCGCGTCGTTGGCGCCGAAGGCGGTGTAGACCGGCGAGCGGTTGGTCACCTTGCGGAACTCGTCGAAGAAGGGGATGGTGCGCGGCGTGAGCGGGGCGCGCACGGCGAAGTTGGCGGCCATCTGGCCGACCGACTTGGCGCCGATGCGGTCGCAGAAGTCGCCGTCCATGCTCTTGACGTCGATGCCGCCGTAGGGCATGGGGAAGCGCGAGTCGTACCACTGCTTGGCGAAGGTGTCGCTGGAGGCGTGCGACAGGATCACCACCAGATACTGGGCGCCGGATTCCTTCACCTTCGAGAACAGCGGCGAGAAATCGGCTGTCTGGGTGTCGAAGAACTCGGTGGCGCGGATGTCGGCTCCGGCCTCGACGGCGCCCTTCTTGAGCACCGGCACCAGGTCCTGCACCCACTTGGCGTTCTCGCCCACGATGGCGATCTTGCTGATGCCCAGCTCGCCCTTGACGAAGTTCGAGATGAAGCCGGTGAGCTCGCGCGCCTGGTTGGCCGCGTTGATCGGCCCGACGCGGAAGATGTACTTGTAGTTGTCGTAGTCGGCCTTGACCTTCTGCGTGATCGAGGGCGAGGCCGCGCCCACGCCGAGGTAGATGGTCTTGGCCGCGGAAATGTGCGGCAGCTGCGCGAGCGTCACGCCGCTGGTGTAGCCGCCGACCAGCACGTCGACCTTCTCGTCGGCGGTGAGCTTCTTGATCGCGCTGATGCCCGTCTCGGGGTTCTCCGTCTCGTCGGCGACCACCATCTCCAGCTTGCGCCCGAGCACCCCGCCCTTGCCGTTGATGTCGTCGATCGCCATCTTCACCGCGTCCTGCGTGTCGCGGCCGACCTGCAGCTGCATGGCCGTCGGCACGCCGATGCGGATCGGCTTGCCCTGCGCCTGGGCCGACGGGGCGGCGAGCAGCAAGGCCAGCGAGGCGGCGCCCAGCGCGAGGCCGGCGCGGCGGCGGACGGGGATGGGGGAAAGGCCGTGGTCTGCAGGCATGGCGGGACTCCTGGACACGATGGAGTCGCCATTCAATCGGTTTTCGAGCAGTCGGGAATACAGGGGTTATCCCGGTGCCGCCGCGGCGCCAGGCCACCCCACCCGGCGCCTGCCGGCGCCTCAGCCGGGAAATCGTCCGGGCCAACGATGAGGCGTTGTCCGGCGCGCTGCCCCGGATGAACCGGCAATCCTTGCGGGCAAGCATTCGGCGCCGGACCCGTCGGCACGGCTCCCGCCGTCCTCATCCATGCCCGGCACGTTAGAGTAATCGGAGCCTCCGCCCAGTCACAAGATGGCCCAGACACGCGCAAAGAAAGACCCTCCTGCCGCCCCGCAACTGAAGAAGACGCCCACCGGCATCAACGGGCTCGACGAGATCACGGAAGGGGGCCTGCCCCAGGGCCGGCCGACCCTCGTCTGCGGCGCAGCCGGCTGCGGCAAGACGATGCTGGCGGCCGAGTTCATCGTGCGCGGTGCCGTGGAGTTCGGCGAGCCGGGGGTCATCATGACGTTCGAGGAGAGCTCGCAGGAGCTCGCGGACAACATGCGCTCGCTGGGCTTCGACCTGGAAAAGCTGCAACGCCAGCGCAAGGTCGTGCTCGACTACGTGCGGGTCGAGCGCAGCGAGATCCAGGAGACGGGCGAGTACGACCTCGAGGGGCTCTTCATCCGGCTGGCCTACGCCATCGATTCCGTGGGCGCCAAGCGCGTGGTGCTCGACACCGTCGAGGCCCTCTTTGCCGGACTGCCCAACCAGGCGATCCTGCGCGCCGAACTGCGCCGGCTGTTCCAGTGGCTCAAGGACAAGGGCGTGACCGCCGTGATCACCGGCGAGCGCGGGGAAGGCAGCCTGACGCGCTACGGACTCGAGGAGTACGTGGCCGACTGCGTCATCCTGCTGGACCACCGCATCGTCGACCAGGTGTCCACCCGGCGCCTGCGCATCGTGAAGTACCGCGGGTCCTCCCACGGCACGAACGAATATCCGTTCCTGATCGGCTCGAACGGCGTGTCGGTGCTCCCCATCACCTCGCTGCGGCTGGACCACAAGGTGACGGACAAGCGCCTGGCGACCGGCATTCCCGGGCTGGACGAGATGTTCGGCGGCAAGGGCCTGTTCAAGGGGAGCAGCGTCCTGGTGTCCGGCGCGCCGGGCACCGGCAAGAGCAGCGTGGCCGCCAGCTTCGTCGACGCGGCATGCGCGCGCGGCGAGCGCGCCCTGCTCTTCGCGTACGAGGAATCCGAGAGCCAGTTGCTGCGCAACATGCGCTCCATCGGCCTCGACCTCGCGCCGTGGGTGAGGAAGGGGCTGCTGCAGATCCACGCCTCGCGGCCCACGCTGCACGGGCTGGAACAGCACCTGGTGCTGATGTACGAGCTGGTGCGCCAGTTCAAGCCTTCGGTGGTGGTCGTCGATCCGATCAGCAACCTGAGCAACCAGCACGACGACGTGGGGCTCAAGCTCACGCTGATGCGCCTGATCGACTTCCTCAAGCAGCAGGGCGTCACGGCGATGTTCACCAGCCTGACGGCCGATACGGCGACCACGGTCGCCGCTTCCGAAGTCGGCGTCTCCTCGCTCATGGACACCTGGCTGCTGCTCACCAACCTGGCCTACAACGGCGAACGCACGCGCACGCTGCAGGTGCTCAAGTCGAGGGGCATGTACCACTCCAACCAGGTGCGCGAGTTCATCTTCAGCGACCACGGCGTGGACCTCATCGACGTGTACCTCTCGGGCGACCGCGTGCTGACGGGCACGGCACGCATCGCGCAGGAGGCCCAGGAACTCGCGGCGAGCCAGCTGCGCGGCAGCGACCACGAGCGGCGCCTGCGCGACCTGGCGAACCGGCGCCGGGCGCTCGACGCGCAGATCGCGGCCTTGAACGCCGAGGCGGAGGAACGGGCCGGCGAGGTGCAGTTCGCGATCGAGCGCGAGAAGTTCGAGGCGGAGGGGCTCGCAACGCGCTCGCGCGAGATCGCCGCGGCCAGCGGCAGGGAAAGGTCGGCGCGCGCCGCGGCCGGCAACGGCCGCAAGGCCTCGAGGGTCGAGCGATGAGCACGGCCGCCGCGCCCCGCAAGAAGCCCACGCCCGCCGTGGCCGAATGGCAGCTGCGCCTGTACGTCGCCGGCAGGACGGCCAAGTCCGAAGCCGCCCTGGCCAACCTCAAGCTGATCTGCGAGCACCACCTGGCCGGCCGCTACAGCATCGAAGTCATCGACCTGCTGGTCAACCCGAAGCTGGCGGCCGGCGACCAGATCCTGGCGGTGCCGACGCTGGTGCGCAAGTTCCCGACGCCGATCCGCAAGATCATCGGCGACCTGTCGAACAAGGAACGCGTGCTGGTCGGACTGAACCTGCTGCCGCTGGCGGCCGCCAAGGCATGACCGCGCGCAAGACCCCCGAACCCGCCCGGCCCAGGGAACCGGACTGCGCCTGCAGGTTGCGGCTGTGGGTGAGTTCGGCAGCCCCGTTGTCCGCGCGCGCCGTCGTCAACACGCGCGCCTTCTGCGAAGCGCACCTGCCGGGCCGCTACGAGCTCGAAATCCTGAGCATCGCCGACAACGTGGAGCGCGCGGCCAACGACGAGATCATCGCGGCGCCGACGCTGCTGCGCGTGTGGCCCCTGCCCGTGCGCCGCTTCATCGGCGACATGTCCAATCCCGACCGCCTGCTCGACGGCCTGGACCTGAGGTCCTGACCGCGCGGCGTTTCCAGCCCGAGGAACCCATGTCGACCGGCCACGACGACCCGGACACCCTGCGCCGGGAACTGGAAGAACTGCGCATCCGCCTCGCCGAAGCGGAAGAGACCCTGTCGGCCATCCGGCAGGGCGACGTCGATGCACTCGTCGTCGGCAGCGACATCTACACGCTGGACTCGTCGAACGCGGCGGCCAACCGGCTGCGCCAGGACGTGCTCACGCAAATGAAGGACTCGGTGCTGGCCTTCGACGCCGGCGACCACCTGGTCTTCATGAACGCCGCTGCGGAGAAGCAGTACGGCAAGGACGCATCGGCGACCCTGGGGCGCGCGAAGGGCGACGTGTTCACGGAAGTGTGGCCCGAGGGCGAGCGCGCGCGCGAGGCCGCCGCCCAATCGCTGCGCGTGCACGGCGTCTTCCGGGGCAACCTCGTGCACCGGAATGCCGACGGCGCCCAGACCCATGTCGAGACGACGATTTCGGCCCTGCGCGATGGCGACGGGCAGACGACGGGCTACCTGTACGTCATCCGCGACATCACCGAACGGGTGATCGCCGACCGCGCGCTGGCGCAGACGGCGGCGGCGCTGAAGGACGCGGACCGCAGGAAGGACGAATTCCTGGCCACGCTGGCGCACGAGCTGCGCAATCCGCTGGCCCCGATCCGCAATGCGCTGCGCATCATGGAGCTGTCGCCCGATGCGCAGGTCAAGGAGTCGGCCCGCAGCATCATCGAACGCCAGCTCGGGCAGCTGGTCCACCTGGTGGACGACCTGCTGGACGTGAGCCGCATCAGCCAGGGCAAGGTGGAACTGCGCATCGGGCTGACCGACGTGGTGGCCGCCGTGCAGGATGCGCTGGAAACGAGCCAGCCCATGATCCAGGCGGGCCGGCACGAACTGGCGCTCGACGTGCCGCCGCGGCGCACCCTGTTCGTGGACGCGGACGCGACGCGCCTGTGCCAGATCATCGCGAACCTCCTGAACAACGCGGCGAAGTACACGCCCGACGGCGGCCGCATCACGGTGAGGGCGGCGCGGCAGGACGGCTTCGCGGTGATCACGGTGGAGGATTCGGGCGTGGGCATCCCGGTCTCGCTGCTGCCGCGCGTGTTCGACCTGTTCGCGCAGGGGGACGGGTCGATGGAACGCTCGCAGGGCGGCCTGGGGATCGGCCTGGCGCTGGTGCGGCAGCTGGTCGAGATGCATGGCGGCCAGGTCGAGGCCGACAGCAAGGGGCCGGGCTCCGGCTCGAAGTTCACCGTGCGCCTGCCGGTGTCGAGCGCGATGCCGCCGGCCGAACCCGGCGCCGACGCGCACAAGCTGCATGCCTCGCGTGACAAGGGCGTCCGCGTCCTGGTGGTGGACGACAACGTGGACGGCGCGGAGACGATGGCGCAGTTCCTGCGCATCCTCGGCTACGAGACCCTGACGGAGCACGACGGGCTGGCAGCCGTCAGCGCCGCGGCGACGTTCCGGCCGGACGTGGTCGTCCTGGACATCGGCCTGCCGCGCCTGAACGGTCATGAAGCGGCGCGGCGCATCCGCCAGACGCCGGGTGGCAGCGAGATCCTGCTCATCGCGGTGAGCGGCTGGGGGCAGGCCGAAGACCGCCGCAAGTCGAAGGAGGCGGGATTCGACCGCCATTTCGTCAAGCCCGTGGAACTGGAAACGCTGATGGAGGTGATGGCGCTGGCGCACGACGCGAGGCGCGAAGCGGTCGACGACCAGTGAGCGCGCGCTGCACGCGTTCCGGCGTCAAGGGACCACGAGCGACTTCATGCGGCAGGCGACCAAAGGCGTGGCCCGCGCCGCAGCCTCGCTCGCCTCGCTCATGACTTGTTCCCCGCTGCGGGTGGCCGCAGCATCTGTTCGTAATGGAAGCGGCGGTCGACCTCCTGCATCGACTCGCCGGCACGCAGCGCGTCGAGCATGGCGTTCTCCTTGGCCAGGATCTCCTCGGCGGCCTGCACCACCTCGCCCAGCCGCTCGATCGGAACGACCACCACGCCGTTGACGTCGGCGACGATCACGTCGCCCGGCCGCACCGGCGCGTCGCCCAGGCGCACCGGCACGTTCCAGGCCTCCTGCACGATGCGGCCACGCGCCGTGCTGGGGACGGTGCCCCGCGCATGGACCGGAAATCCGAAGCTCTCGCAGGCGTCGACGTCGCGCACGGCGCCATCCACCACCACCCCCGCCACGCCCTTGAGCTTGGCACCCAGGGCGAGGATCTCGCCCCAGCAGTTGTGGTGCAGGTCGCCGCGGTTGTCGACCACGATGACATCGCCGGCCTCGCTGTGGGCAATGGCATCCACCCCCAGGTGGGCCACGGCCGGCACCGCGCCGGCGGCCGTCATGCGGATGGTGACGGCGCGGCCGACCACCCTGGTGCGCCCCCAGCGGGGCACGATCCCCTGCACGGCGCAGCGGGCAATGCCGACGCGGTCGCACGCGTCGCTCAAGTTGGAGGTGGCCAGCGCCTCCAGGCGGGCGCGGAAGTCGCTGTCGAATTCCCTGGCGTTCATTGCCTGCATTCGTGGTTGCCGAAGTCGTACCCGTCCAGGGTCCGGGCGCCCCGGCGATGCCCTATTCGATCACCACCCGCGGAAAGTAGTACGAGACCACCCAGTTGGGGACATCGACGATGGAGCTGATGCGCAGGTCGGCGCAGACGCTGCACAGCATGTACGCGTCGACGGGCTCGTAGCCGTAGCGCTTGCTGAGCAGCTCCACCATCTCGGACACGGCCATCCGGGCGCCCTGCATCAGGTCCGGGCCGATGCCGGTCGTCACCTCGTAGCCCTTGCGGTCGAAGTGGTTCGTCACCGGGCCGGGCACCACGTAGCGCGGCATGCGCAGCCGCGCGCCCTTGACCAGCTCGAACTTCAGCACGACGTCGATCGGGCTTTCGATCGCGGTGCCGCAGACCTCGCCGTCGCCCTGCGCCGCATGCGTGTCGCCCACCGAGAAGAGCGCGCCCGGCACCTCGATCGGCAGGTACAGCTCGGCGCCCTCGGCGATGTCGCGGGCATCCATGTTGCCGCCCACGTTGCGCGGCGGAATGATGCTGTGCAGCCCCTGCGCCGCGGGCGCGACGCCGATCGTCCCGGTGAACGGCCGCAACGGCACCCGGCCGCCCGGCCCGTACATCGCCGGGGCGAGGCCGGGGTCGTAGTTCCAGTGATGCAGGCGGGCCTTGGGGAACTGGTCGGTCAGCAGCCCGAAGCCCGGGATGTTGCCGGTCCAGCCCCAGCCCGAGGGCCGCAGCGACAACACTGTGACCTTCAGCGCATCGCCGGGCTCCGCGCCGTCGATGTAGACCGGGCCGGTGACCGGGTTGACGCGCGCGAGGTCGAGCCGCTCGAGATCGGCCGCCGTCGATTCGCGCGTCAGCTGCCCGGAGGACGCATCGACGGTCTGGAACTCGATGGTCTCGCCCGGCGCGATGCGCAGGCAGGGCGGGAACGCGTTGTTCCAGCCGTGATGGATATGGTTCCTGTGGATGGTGTGACCGGCCGCTGCGCCCATGGCTGGCTCCTTCACACGGCGACGGTGAGCGCGCCATCGATCACCAGGTTGGCGCCCGAGATGCGGCTGGCGGCGGGGCTGGCGAGGAACACCACGCCGTTGGCGACCTCCTGCGCGGTGCCGAACCTGTGGGTGGGGTTGACCTTCAGCGTGGAGGCGAACAGGTCGGGCATGTTCTTCTCGATGGTCTGCCAGATCCCGCCTTCGAAGTAGGTGTTGCCCGGCGACACGCAGTTGACGCGGATGCCCTGGTCGACGAGCTTGCGGCTCAGGCCCTTGGCGTAGTGGATCAGCGCCGCCTTGGTGGCGCCATAGGAGCCCGCGGCGAAGTCGACCTCGAAGCCCGAGACGCTGGAGATGAGCACGATCGCACCGCTGCCCGACTTTTCGAGGAAGGGCACCGCGGCGGCCACCGCGTTGACCGTGTGCATCATGTCGGTGGCGAACGACTTCTCCCATGTGTCGGGCGTGTCGCCGACGGCCAGGGCGCTGACGTTGCACACCAGCACGTCGATGCCGCCCAGGGCCTCGGCGCTGGCCTTGATCCAGCCTTTCAGGGCGTCGGCGTCGGTGACGTCGACCGCGCGACCGAAGGCCGGCACGCCCTTCTTCTTCAGCGCTGCCACCGCGACCTCGACGTCGCCGTGGTTGCGCGCGCAGATCGAGACGCCGGCGCCCTCGTCGGCGAAGGTATCGGCGATGGCCCGACCGATCCCCTTGGTGCCGCCCGTGACGAGTACCCGCTTGCCTTTGAGTCCGAGGTCCATCGCATGTCTCCTTGCTGGTTGCTCAGTTCCCTGGGTTTCCCCGATCCGGCTGCCGGATGCCCCAGCGCTGCATGCGCCGGTACACCGTCATGCGCGCCACGCCGAGCTGGTGCGCCACCGCGCTCACGCTCCAGCCTGCCGCGCGCAGGTACTGCAGCAGCAGTTGCGCCTCCGGCGGCAGCGACGACGCGCCCGCGGCCGGCGCGGCCGCAGCCGCGTCGCAGCCGACCAGCGCATCGGGCAGTTCCGCCAGGCCGATCACGCCATCCTTGCCGGCCATCGCGCAGGCGTAGGCAATCACGTTCTTCATCTCCCGCAGGTTGCCCGGCCAGGGATAGGCCCGCAGCCACGCCTCCACCTCGGGGGCGAGCCTGGCCGGCGACGGATGCTCGCTGACCATCCTGTGCGCCAGCCACGGCAGGTCGCGGCGCTGGCGCAGCGGCGGCAGGGCGAGATGCGCCCCGGCCAGGCGGTAGTACAGGTCGTCGCGGAAGCGTCCCTCGCGCACGAGGGCGACCAGGTCGGCATGGGTGGCCGCGATCACCCGCACGTCCACCTTCCGCGCGCGCGTGCCGCCGATGGGCATGACCTCGCGCTCGGCCAGCACGCGCAGCAGGCGCGGCTGCAGCGCGAGCGGCATGTCGCCGATTTCGTCGAGGAACAGCGTGCCGCCATCGGCCTCCTGGATCAGCCCGCTCTTGCCTTTCGGCGCGGCGCCGCTGAAGCTGCCGGCCAGGTGGCCGAACAGCTCGCTCTCGATCAGCGTCTCGGGGATGGCCGCGCAGTTCACCGCCACGAAAGGCTTGCCGCGACGCTGGCTGGCCTGGTGCATGGCCTTGGCGAAGTATTCCTTGCCGCTGCCCGTTTCGCCGGTGATCAGCACGCTCATCGTCGTGTCGACCAGGCGTGCCGCACGCTGGATCTGCCGGTCGAGCGCGGGGTCGCCGCCGGAGAGCTGCGCCAGCGGGGCGGGCACGCAAGCGTCCGGCAGCGAGGTCGCCGTCGCGGCTGGCGGCGTGCTCCAGCGCGCGGGCGGCGGCACCGCATGCAGGAACACCACGCGGCCGCTGCGCGCCAGCGTCACCGCACGCTGGTCGCCCGAGAGCATGGCGCGCAGGTAGCGCCCCAGGTCCTCGAAGCGCGCATTGAACAACTGGTCGAACGGCAGGCCGAGCACCGCGCTGCCAAGCTCGGCTTCGAGCAGCAGCTGCGCGGCGCGGTTGTGGCCCACGATGCGGCCGCCGGCGTCCAGCGCCACCAGGTGGTCCGGGCTGATCTCCACGAACTCCGGCGAGGGATGGAGCTTCAGCACCCAGTGGTTGCGGAACCAGCGCAGGAAGTTGGCGTCCTCCACGCGGTGCGCGTACACCTTCACCAGCTGCAGCGCGAGCTGCTGGCTGCTCTTGGCCTGCGGCGACGTGAGCGCCGAGATGTCGAGCACCGCCTTCAGCCGGCCGAGGGGGTCGTACACCGGTGCGGCGGTGCAGGTGAGCGGGATGTGGGTCGCGTCGAAGTGGTCGCCCTGGTGCACCGTGACGGCCTGGCCGGTCGCGATGGCGGTGCCGACGCCGCAGGTGCCGGCATGCTGTTCGTTCCAGTCGCTGCCGAGGTACAGGCCCGCATGGCGCAGCGTCGCATCCAGCTGCAGGTCGCCGAGGAAGTCCACCGTCACGCCGCCGGCATCGGTGAGCAGCACGCAATAGCCCAGGCCGGCCACCTGCTGGTACAGCGCTTCGAGGCCGTGGCGGGCGATGTGCAGCAGTTCCTCGAGGCGTTCCTGGTGCTCGCGCAGCACCTGCGACGGCAGGATGATGGCCTCCTGCATGCGCGTCGGGTCGAGGTGGTGCTCGTGCACGCAGCGCGTCCAGCTCGCGCGGATGACGGGATCCGGCGCGCGCGCGTCCGCCAGGGGCATGCCCTCTCCGGCCAGCCGCATGACGGCGTGGATGTGTTCGCGCTGCAGCGTTTCCATCCCGGACCCTCCGACGCGCTCGGGGAGACAGGAATGTACATCTGGCTCAGCCGGAGCGCGTAAGAACATGTGCGAACCGGGCCGCGATGGCGTCGAGCGCGCGCTGTGCCACCTGCGGGTCGGCCGCCTCGATGGCCAGGCTGGTGAGCGCCTCCGCGCGGTAGCGAGTGTCGCTGCCGAGCGCGGCCTCGAAGGCATTGGCCTGCGCCGTCAGCAGCCCGGGCTCGGCCTCGACCAGGATCACCGCGTGCGCCAGCACCACCTGCCGCCCCGCCATCCGGCGCCAGGCCTGGGCGGTGCCCACCAGCTTGCGGCCGTTCACCGCGAGGTTGAAGCGGCCGTCGCAGAACGAGCCGGTCACCGGCTGCGGCGTGGCGACTACGCCCAGTTGCGCGAACGCCGCGGCCAGCTCCGCGCACAGCGCGCGGTACACGGCGGAGGGATCGACCGGCGCCGAACCCGGGGCGGGCCACACGAGGCTCAGGTTCCACACCCCGGGCCCTTGCGGCACCAGGCCGCCGCCGGAGGAGCGCACCTGGAGTCCGCCGGCGGCCGCCTCGCGCGCCGCGGGCCAGCCGGGCAGCAGCGCATAGCGACGGGGTACGACGAGCCCGACCGGTGCCTGCCACAGGTGAGCCGCAGGATGGCCGGTGGCGGCACAGCGCTCCATCCAGTCGGATTCGCACGCCACGCCGCCGGCCAGCGGCTGGTCGTGGACGGTCACGGACCCGAAGGCCGGAAGGCTCACGCTGGTGTCGTCCCCGCAGAGGCGGGGACCCGGGGCGTCCTGGATTCCCGCCTGCGCGGGAAATGGCGGCGCGGCCCTCATGCCGCGATGTGCCGCTTCAGCAACCCGTTCACCTCGCTCGCCTTCTCCATCATCGCCATGTGCCCTGCCCCTTCCAGTACCTGCACCGTCGCCCGCGGCGGCGCATTGCGGGCATGCGCCGCCGGGATCACGTGGTCCTGCGCGCCCCACACCACCAGCAGCGGCACGTCACGATCGGCCAGCCGCAGGCCCGGGGTGTCGGCCTGGCGCCCGTTCGCGAACAGCGTGCCCTGCAACTTGTCGAGCACCTCGCCGACGCCGTCCAGGCGCTTGTACTTCAGCAGGTCGTCGACCATCTGGCGGCTGGCCAGCGTCGGATCGGCGAACAGCTGCTCGACCACCGGCTTCAGCTCGCGGCGCGAGGCCGCGCTGGCGAAGCCGCGGGTGTAGCCGGCGTTGATCTCGGTGCCCAGGCCGGCCGGGTTGATCAGGGCAAGCGAGGCGACCCGCGCCGGATGATCGAGCGCCAGCTGCGCGCCGATCGCGCCCCCCATCGAGTGGCCGACCAGGTGCACGCGATCGACCCCGATCTTCGCCAGGAACGCGGCGACGAAGGCGGACAGGTCCGCCAGCGATGCGCCCGGCAACCGGGCATCCGACTGCCCGTGCCCCGGCAGGTCGAGCGCGATCACCGGTGCCACCGCCGCCAGCGCATCGAGGTTGAACAGCCAGTTGCCCAGGTCGCCGCCGTAGCCATGAAGGAACAGCACCGGCACGCCGGTGTCCGGGCCGCGCCGCGCATAGCGCACCCGGATGCCGTTCACCTCGACCCAGTCGTAGGCCGGGCCCGCCTCTTCGCCTTCGTCGTCGACCGCGGGGACCTCGTAGGCCGCGACGTAGGCGTCGATGTCGGCATCGGGCACGTCGGCCTCGGCCAGCACGCCCAGCAGCGCCTTGACGGGCAGCTTTTCGCCCTCCCTGGCGACCTTGCGCCGCAGCAGGCCCGGGTCGGGCGCCTCGACCACGTTCGAGATCTTGTCGGTTTCCACGTCGATCACCGGCGTGCCGACCTCGATGCGCGCGCCCTCCTCGACCAGCCAGCCCGTGATCGTGCCCTCGCGCATCTCGAGGCCCCACTTGGGCATCACGAGCGGCGTGATCTGCGCAGCCGTCACTGCCTTGCTCCTGCGATCGTGCGGTTCACCGCCGCGGCGATCTGCGCCGCGCTCGGCAGGTACAGGTCTTCCAGCGCCGGCGAGAACGGCACCGGTGCATGCGGCGGCGTCACCATCTCGATCGGGCCCCGGAGCGCCGCGAACGCCTGCTGCGCCACCTGCGCCGAGACGTCGGCGGCGATGCTGCAGCGCGGGTTGGCTTCGTCGACGCAGACCAGGCGGCCGGTCTTGCGGACGCTCTCGAGCACGGTTTCGAGGTCGAGCGGGCTCAGGGTGCGCAGGTCGATCACCTCCGCCTCGACGCCGTCCCTGGCCAGGGTGGCGGCAGCGTCGAGCGAACGGTGCACCATCAGGCCATAGCTCACGATGGTGACGTCCCCGCCCTCGCGCACGACGTTGGCCTCGCCGAACGGGATCGTGTAGCTGGCTTCGGGCACCTCGCCCTCGAAGCCGTAGAGGTTCTTGTGCTCGCAGAAGATCACCGGGTCGTTGTCGCGGATGGACTGGATGAGGAGGCCCTTGGTGTCGTACGGCGTGCTCGGGCACACCACCTTCAGCCCCGGGATGTGGGTGAACAGCGGCGTGAGCATCTGCGAGTGCTGCGCGGCGGCGCGGAAACCCGCGCCGACCATGGTGCGGATCACCACCGGCGTCTGCGCCTTGCCGCCGAACATGTACTTGAACTTCGCGGCCTGGTTGTAGATCTGGTCGAAGCACACCCCCATGAAGTCGATGAACATCAGTTCGGCCACCGGGCGCATGCCGCAGGCGGCGGCGCCGATCGCCGCGCCCACATAGGCCGACTCCGACAGCGGCGTGTCGAGCAACCGGTCGCCATGCTTGGCATAGAGCCCCTTGGTGACGCCGAGCACCCCGCCCCAGGCGTCGCGCTCGCCGTTGCCGCCGGCGCCGCCGACGATGTCCTCGCCCATCAGGATGACGGTCGGGTCGCGCGTCATCTCCTGGTCCAGCGCCTCGTTGATCGCCTGCTTCATGCTGATCTTGCGTGCCATGTCGTGCTCCTCGAAGGTCAATAGGCGACGTAGACGTCGGTGGTGAGGTCGGCCGCGGTGGGCAGCGGTGCCGCCTTCGCTTCCACGACGGCGTTTTCGACCAGGTCCAGCACCGCGTGGTCGATCGCCTGCAGCTCGCCGGCGGTGATGACGCCGGCGCCCGTGACGGCGGCGGCGAATTTCTTCAGGCAGTCGCTGTCGGCGCGGATCTGCTCCAGCTCGCCGGGGGCGCGATAGGTCTGCGCGTCGCCCTCGAAGTGGCCGTAGAAGCGGACCATCTTGCATTCCAGCAGGGCGGGGCCGGCGCCCTTGCGGGCGCGCGCGATGATCTCGCCGGCCGCTTCGTGCACCGCGAAGAAGTCGGTGCCATCCACGGTGACGCCGGGCAGGCCGAAGCCGGCGGCGCGATCGACATAGCTGTCCACCGCCACGCCGTAATCGCGCGAGGTGCTCTCGGCATAGCCGTTGTTCTCGACGACGAAGATGGCCGGCAGGTTCCACACCGCCGCCAGGTTCAGGCTTTCGAGGAAGGTGCCCTGGTTGCTGGCCCCGTCGCCCACGAAGCTGATCGCCACCTCGCCCTTGCCGCGGTACCTGGCGGCGAGGGCCGCGCCGCACACCAGCGGCGCGCCGGCACCGAGGATGCCGTTGGCGCCCATCATGCCCTTGTCGAGGTCGGCGATGTGCATCGAGCCGCCCTTGCCCTCGCAGGCGCCGCCCTTGCGGCCGTAGATCTCCTTCATCATCGAGCGCACGTCCACGCCCTTGGCGATGCAGTGGCCGTGGCCGCGGTGGGTGCTGGCGATGCGGTCGCCGTCGCCCAGGTGGATCATGATCCCGGCGGCGGCCGCCTCCTCGCCGGCATACAGGTGCACGAAGCCGGGGATGTCGCCGCGGCCGAAGTCCACGTGCAGCCGCTCCTCGAACTCCCGGATGGTGCGCATGGTTCGATAGGCCTGGAGCAGCTGCTCCTTCGACAGGGGGAACGGATTGACGGCCATGGCGTGTCTCCTCGTGGTCAGGGGGTGGGAAAGCGGGTCGCGAGCAGCCCGTCGCGCGCGGCTGCGGCCATGCAGCGCTTCACGTCGAGCGTGTGGAAGGCGTCTTCGCGCAGGGTCATCGTCACGCGTTCGCCGGGGTCGAAGGTGAGTTCGCGTTCGCCGTCGAGCGCGACGCTGCCGGCCTCGGCGCTCACGGCCAGCGGCTCGCCGGCCACCATGCGCTGCCAGCTCGCCACCGCCACGGGGCGCACCAGGCCCGGCGCGATCGGCGCGTTCAGGTGCAGCAACGCGTGGCGTGCATCGGTCGCCAATTGGACGGACAGGCCCCCCGGGTCGCGGCGGCCCACCGGCTGCAGCAGGCCGCCGATGGACGACAGCCCGATCGCCTCCGGCTCCGCGAAGGCGAAGTAGGCGGCGGCCAGCGACTGCGTCTTCCACAGCGCGCGGGCGCCGACCGTGCGGTCCTGCGTGACGACGGCATCGACGATAGCTATGTCGCGCCGCGCTGCGCGGCGGCCATCCAGGATGCTCACCTCGATCAGCTTGTTCGGCTGCAGCGCCTCGCCAGCGTCCAACCGGCCCATGGCGTAGAGGCCGGCCGCCAGGCCCGTGATCGTGGGCTCGCGCATCTCGGGGAAGGCATTGTTGGTGCCGGTGGAAAGCCCGGCGATCGGCAGCGCGGCACCGCCGGCGGCCAGCTCGCGCACCACGGCGCGATGCGTGCCGTCGCCGCCCAGCACGATGATGGCCGCCACGCCGGCGCGCTGCAGCAGCCGGGTCGCCGCGAAGGTGTCTTCCACCGTGGAGGTCGGCTCCATGTCGAGCCACTCGAGCTCGGGCAGCTCCGTGTCGCCGCGCTTGAGGTGGCGATCGAGCAGCGCGTGAATGCCGGCGCGATCGGGCATCAGCAGCACGCGCTCCACGCCGACGGCGCGGGCGGCCTGCAGCACGCGGATGACGATGTTCACCCGCTCGCTGATCTGCAGGTTCCCGGCATGCGCGACGACCCGGCGGATGTCGCGCGCGGACACGGGGTTCGCGATGATGCCGAGGGCGGGCGGTGACATGGCGGGCATCCCCGCAAGACCCATGCCGTCGCGTGCCACGAGGGCTTGGCGCCGCGAGATCGCTCATGGTCGTGGGGCCGGTCCGCCATCGCCGCACCTGCCCCGGCGTCACCCTGCGACGCTGCTGTCACAGGGGGTGTGACAGGCTGCGCGACGATCGCCTGCGCTCTCCGCGTCTACGCCTCGACGGCGTGGGCAACGCCTGGGCCAGGGCCGTCCCACGTAGGAGTACCTACCTGCCCCGGCGCGCTCCCACCCAGCGGATAATGGTGCACTGCAGCATAGGAATGCCCATGGAACGATCGAACCGAGAGCGCACCTACTTCACGGTGACCGACGAAGCGGGCCAAGGGCATCCTGCGATGGAATATCTCGCCGGCACCCTGGACGAAGAGCCCGCGTTCCAGGTCTTGCCGCTCAAGCGCTTCGTAAAGCTGATCGGATCCGGGGAAGCCCTGGAATCCATTGGCGAAGGGCGTTTCGTCGGCTCCCGCAGCCGGCGCAAGTATTCCGCTGGCCCCTAGCTAGTGTCCTGTCGACCCTGACCCGAACCGTCCGGGTCCCGGCACGCTGCTCCCCACGAAAGCATCCCGCCGGAAATTGGGATACGCTGCGCGGCCACATGCATGAAGCGATCCTCTCCATCGCCGGGCTTTCCAAGACCTACGCGTCCGGTTTCTCGGCCCTGAAGAACATCAGCCTCGAGATCCGGCGCGGCGAGATCTTCGCCCTGCTCGGACCCAACGGCGCGGGCAAGACCACCCTGATCAGCATCGTCTGCGGCATCGTCAACGCGAGTACCGGGACGGTGACCGTCGACGGACACGACATCGGGCGGGATTTTCGAGCCGCGCGTTCGCGCATCGGACTGGTGCCCCAGGAACTCACGACCGACGCCTTCGAGACCGTGTGGAACACGGTGAGCTTCAGCCGCGGCCTGTTCGGCAAGCCTCCGAATCCTGCGCATATCGAGAAGGTGCTGCGCGACCTGTCGCTGTGGGAGAAGAAGGACAGCCAGTTGCGCACCCTCTCGGGCGGCATGAAGCGACGCGTGCTGATCGCCAAGGCGCTGTCGCACGAACCCACCCTGCTCTTTCTCGACGAGCCGACGGCCGGCGTGGACGTGACCTTGCGCCAGGAGATGTGGGCGCTGGTGCGCTCGCTGCGCGCCAGCGGCGTCACGGTGATTCTCACCACCCACTACATCGACGAGGCGGAAGAGATGGCCGACCGCATCGGCATCATCAGCAAGGGCGAGATCATCCTGGTGGAAGAGAAGGCGGAGCTGATGCGCAAGCTGGGGACCAAGGAACTCACGCTGCACCTCGCGCAGCCGATGGAGCGACTGCAAGCGGCCCTGGGCAACTACGCCCTGCAGCTGGCCGGCGACGGCTCGGAGCTGGTCTACACCTACGACGCCCGGACGGATCGCTCCGGCATCAGTCACCTGCTGCAGGACCTGGAGGCCGCCGGCATCGCCTTCAAGGACCTGGAAACCCGCCAGAGCTCCCTCGAGGACATCTTCGTGACCCTGGTGCGTGACACCGACTCCCCATGAACCTGCATGCGATCCGCGCGATCTACCGCTTCGAGATGGCCCGCACCTTCCGGACCCTGCTGCAAAGCATCGTCTCGCCGGTGGTCTCGACTTCCCTGTACTTCGTGGTGTTCGGCTCCGCCATCGGCTCGCGCATCCCGGAGGTGGGGGGCGTCAGCTACGGCGCCTTCATCGTCCCGGGTCTGGTCATGCTGTCGCTGCTCACGCAAAGCATTTCGAACGCCTCCTTCGGCATCTACTTCCCGAAGTTCTCCGGCACCATCTACGAGCTGCTGTCGGCTCCGGTCTCGGCGTTCGAGATCGTCATCAGCTATGTCGGAGCGGCCGCGACGAAATCCATCGCGCTGGGACTCATCATCCTGGGGACCGCGGCCTTCTTCGTTCCCTTGCGGATCATGCATCCCGGGGTCATGCTGCTGTTCCTGGCCCTCACCGCCGTGACCTTCAGCCTGCTGGGTTTCATCATCGGCATCTGGGCCGATGGCTTCGAGAAACTGCAGTTCATTCCGACCCTGATCGTCACGCCCCTCACCTTCCTGGGCGGCAGTTTCTATTCCATCGACATGCTCCCGCCGTTCTGGCAGAAGGTCACCCTGTTCAATCCGGTGGTCTACCTGATCAGCGGATTCCGCTGGAGCTTCTATGGCGTGGCCGACGTGAGCGTGGGCATCAGCCTGGCCATGACGCTGTTGTTCATGGCGCTGTGCATGGGGGTGGTGGCCTACATGTTCAAGACCGGTTACCGGCTCAAGAGCTGAGAGCTCGTTGACCGCGACAGGGACCCGGTCGATGCCGCTGCCATCTCCTGCGGGAGAGCTGTGCGAGCCGCCCGCCCTGACGGGGCGCATCGCCGCTGGAACGCGCAGTGTGGAAGCAGGCAACCGCGGACTTGCGCTGCCAGCCCCCTGCGCACGAGATGGCGCCCTGGCATTGCGGGATGGAAGGAGCCGTGCCATGGCCGAGCCCACCATCCACGACACCTGGCAGGAGGGTGGTGCGTACGAGCGCTACATCGGGGCACCGTCCAAGTTCTGTCCCTGATCCACCGTCGAGCACGCGGATTTCGAACCCCTCGATACAGAACTCACCGTGCGGGCCAGAGGAGCACCTTGGTGCTCGAAATCAGCGAAATACGCCGAAGCGATGGAGATGCTGCGCTCCTACTGGGATGCCGCGTCAGGCCTCGACCCCGAGGCCATTGCGCTCGACGGGGGGCGGCGCTTCGGCCTGTGCAGGCCCGCCGCGCTGCAATCCGCGTTCGAGCAGGCAGGCTTCAGCGGTGTGGCCGTCGCGCCGCTGCAGATTGCCACCGCGTTCCGCAGCTTCGACGATGACTGGCAGCCCTTTCTCGGAGCGCAGGGGCCGGCGCCCGCGTACGTGGCATCGCGCCACCTGCGGCCCACCTCACCCGCCCAAGCCGTGCTGCTTCGCGACCGCGGCGTTGCGCGCATCCGCGCGCTGCAGGGCGGGACGCGCGGCGAGCCGGTCGCAGTACGCGACGAATGCGGGCCTCGCCTCGAGCAAGTTGAAGCGCAGCATGTAGCGCAGCGTGCCGCCGAAGATCACGTCGGCCATCGAGAAGCGGTCGCCCAGGAGGAACTCGCGGCCGGTCACCGCGCTCTCCATGGCACGCAGCATCGACGCAGGGTCGCCCCACCCCGCCTGCGAGGGCTTGAACTCCCATCGGGCCGCCTGCGCCATCGCGCCGGGCTCGATCACCGACGGCGCGAAGAAGGACCACCGCAGGTACGTCGCGCGCGCGACGTCGTCCGGCGCGGGCGCGAGCCGGCCCAGCGAATAGCGGTCGGCCAGGTACAGCCCGATGGCCGCCGACTCGGTCACGACGGCGTCGCCGTCGACGAGGATCGGCAGCTTGCCCATGGGGTTCAGCGTGACGAGCTCGGCGGCCTTGTGGGCCCCCTTCATGATGTCCACGAAGCGAAGCTCGTACGGCACGCCGACCTCCTCGAGCATCCAGACCACGCCCGCAGCGCGCGAGAAGGGGTGGTGGTAGAGCACGATCGACATGGCGGTGGCCTCTCTTTCAGGGGCGCAGTCTAGCGTCTGGCAGCCAGTCGAAGGTGGAGGTTCACGTCGCAACGGCCGGTCGTGGACAGGTGCGCCCCTCCCCTGGAGGCCAGTGCGTGGCCCCGGGCCTGGCTCGCACCGATGTGCGATTGACCCCTTGCGGCCAGCGGCGCAGACTGCGGCACGCAGGAGGGCTGCCCGCATCCTGCGGGCGTCGCCCTGCGATCACGGTGAGGGCACCATGAACCCACGTCATTCGCTCACAGTCCTCTCTGCCGCGCTGCTGCTCACCTCGGGCGCGGCGCTCGCGCACGACGAAGGGGGCCAGGGCGGCCGGGTCGGCCGCGTCAAGTTCGCCTCCTCCTGCAGCCCCGAAGTGCAGCCCTTGCTGGAAACGGGCGTTGCCATGCTGCATTCGTTCTGGTTCACCGCGACGGAGAAGGCGTTCCGCGACGTGCTGGCGCGGGATCCGTCGTGCACCATCGCGCACTGGGGCGTGGCGGCCATCCTGATGGGCAACCCGCTCGCGGGCCAGGGCGCGCTCGCCAAGGATGCCGCCGCGGCGCAGGCCGCCATCGACGCGGGCCGGCAGGTGCCGCCGAAGACGCAGCGCGAACGTGACTACATCGAGGCGGTCGCAGCCTATTACCGCGATTTCGCGACCCGCCCCGAACGGGCACGCCAGCAGTCGCGCTCCGAGGCCTTCCAGGCCCTGGCCGCCCGCTATCCCGAGGACGACGAGGCGCAGATCTTCGCCGCGCTGTACATCGCCGGCACCCAGTCGCAATCGGACCAGACCTTCGGCGCCTACCGCAAGGCGGCGGCCGTGCTGGAGCCGCAGTTCGTCCGCCACCCGGACCATCCCGGCGTCGCGCATTACCTGATCCACAGCTACGACGCCCCGCCGCTCGCGCAACAGGGCGTGAAGGCGGCGCGCCTGTACGCGGGCATCGCGCCGGCGGCGCCGCACGCGCTGCACATGCCCTCGCACATCTTCACGCGCATCGGCGCGTGGGAGGATTCGGCCGCGACCAACCGCCGGGCCTCGGAAGCGGCCAAGACCAGCGGCGAGCCCGACCAGGCGTACCACGCCAGCGACTACTCGGTGTATGCCTACCTGCAGATGGGCCGCGACGCCGACGCGCAGCGCGAGATCCAGGAGGCCCTGCAGGTGAAGGGCTACAACGCGGGCGTGCGAACCGCACCCTACGCGATCGCTGCCATGCCCGCGCGCTATGCACTCGAGCGCGGTGCCTGGCGCGAAGCGATGCAACTGCAGCCGCAGCCCACGCGCCACCTGTATCCCGACGCGATCACGCATTTCGCCCGCGCGCTCGGTGCCCTGCGCACGGGCGACACGGCGGCAGCGCAGAAGGAAGCGGCGGAACTCGAGCGGCTGCACAAGGGGCTGCAAGCCGCAGGCGACAGCTACTGGGCGGGCGAGGTCGAGGTCCAGCGGCTCGCCGTCGCCGGCTGGATGGCGCTGGCGCAAGGCGACGCCACGAATGCCGTGCGCCTCATGCGCGCCGCGGCAGACCTGGAAGACGGCACCGAAAAGCACATCGTGACGCCCGGCCGCGTGCTCCCTGCCCGCGAACTGCTCGGCGAGCTGCTGCTCGAGGTGAAGCAGCCCGCGGCGGCGCTGCGCGAGTTCGAGGCTTCGCAGGTTCGCGAGCCGAACCGCTTCCGCAGTCTCTCCGGCGCCGCCCGCGCCGCCGAGGAATCCGGCGATCGCGCCAAGGCAGCGCTGTACTACGGCAAGCTCGTGGAACTGGCCAAAGGCGCGGACGCTCCGCGCCCGGAACTCCTGAAGGCCCGCGCCTGGTTCGCGCAGCGTTGAAGCACACGCACCGCGCCCACGCCATCGCGGCCTGCCTGGTGCTTGCCGCGCTGCTGCCTGCCGCCCTTGCCGAGCCCACCGACGACGCTCCGGCCGCCGCGGCACGGGATCCTGACTACGCGGCGGGCAAGGCCGCGATGGACCGCAAGGACTGGGCCGAGGCCGTGCGGCGATTGCAGCAGGCCGCGGTGCGCGATCCGGAGAGCGCCGACCTGCAGAACCACCTCGGCTACGCGTATCGCAACCTCGGCCAGTTGCCCACCGCGCTGCGCCACTACGAGCGGGCCATCGCGCTCAACCCGCGGCACCGCGGCGCGCATGAATACATGGGCGAGGCTTACCTCATGCTCGGCGACCTGCCGAATGCGGAGAAGCACCTCGCCGCCCTGCGGCGCATCTGCCTGCTGCCGTGCGAAGAACTGGCGGACCTGGAACAGGCGATCCGGCAGCATCGCCTGCGCTCCAGCGCACGCTAGCGGCCAGGCCGCGGTCGCCGGCAAACCTTCGGGGCGTACTGCGCGTTGGTGGGCTGGCCGGCCACGACGTGCCCGACGGCGCCGTGCTTGCGGGCCGACAGGAAGGGGAGCGCGCCGCGAAGCGCTGCAGAACGCGTCCAGGGCCAGCGGCAAGACGGTTGCCGAGTGCGTCGAAACGGACGGGCTGGACGCGACGACAGCGGAAAGACTGCTGGCGTCAGCAGCCCCCCGCGAGGGCCTCTTGCCGGCGTGTCGCCCCCCGAACCGCTTCCCATGGGCCGCTCCACGCCCTAAGATCCGCCGCAGCGACGCCCGGGCAGTGCCGCACGATGGGCGAGAAAGGTTGTTCCATGGCCGCAGCACGTTCCATCGCTTCGCTGTCCTTGTCCTTCGGGCTCGTGTCCATTCCCGTGAAGCTGTATTCGGCCACCGAGTCGTCCGGCGCGGTCAAGTTCAACCTGCTCACCAGGGACGGCACGCGCCTGAAGCAGCAGTACGTCTCGGAAAAGGACCCCGCGCTCGTCGTGCCGCGGTCGGAGATGGTCAAAGGCTACGAGTTCGAGAAGGACCGCTTCGTTCTCTTCACGCCCGAGGAGCTGAAGGCCCTCGAGGAGTCCGCCAGCCCGATGATCGAGATCATCTCCTTCATCCCGGAGAAGTCGGTGGACCCGCTGTTCTACGACAAGGCCTACCTGCTGGCTCCGGACAAGCGCGGCGGGAAGCCCTACGCGCTGCTGGCCGAGGCGATGCGGCGCAGCGGCCGCTGCGCGCTGGCGCGGTGGGCGTGGAAGGCGAAGCAGTATGTGGCGCAGATCCGCGCCACGGACGGCGGCCTGGTGCTGCAGCAGCTGCTCTATGCGGATGAAGTTCGCTCGCTCAAGGACCTGGACATCGAGCAGGTCGAAGTCACGCCCGGCGAGCTGCAGCTCGCCCTGCAGCTGATCGAGCAGATCTCCACCGACAAGTACGATCCCGCGCTGTACGTGGACGAGGAGAAGAAGCGGATCCTGGCCGCCATCGACGCGAAGATCGCCGGCCAGCAGGTGGTGACCGCGTCGCACGAGGAGGCGGCAGGCTCGGCGCAGGTGATCGACCTGATGGAGGCGCTGCGCGCCAGCCTGGCGAAGAAGCCGGCGCCCGCGGCCAAGCCCGAGGTCGCGCCCATCCAGACGCAGCCTGTCATTCCGACCCGGGAACGCAAGGGCGCGAAGCGCGCGGCCGCCACGCCCACGACGCCCGCGGATGCGGCCCCGGCCGCTCCCGCGAAGGCCCGCGCCGCGCGCAAGTAGCCGGTGCCCGCACCAGCGGTGACAGCGGCCGACGACGGCTCCACGTTCACGCTGCGGCGCGTCCAGGCGCTCCTGGGCCTGTCGCGGCATGTCGTGGCCGGCCTGATCGAGGCCGGCTTCGTCCATCCCACGCGCGGCCGCCGCAACGAGTGGCGCTTCACCCTGCAGGACCTGATGCTGCTGCGCACCGCCCACGCACTGCAGTCGCAAGCCATCCCGCCACGGCGCATCCTGCGCTCGCTGGAGCGCTTGCGGGCGGCGCTGCCGCCGGAGCTGCCGCTGACCGGGCTGCGCATCACCGCAGTGGGCCCGGACGTGGTGGTGCGGGACCGCAGCGGACGGCTGCAGGCCGACAGCGGCCAATGGGTGATGGATTTCGAAGTGGCGCCCGTGGCCGGCACGGTGGCGATCCTGCAGCGCCGCGCAGCCGAAGGCCAGGGCGAGCCCGCCTCCCTCGACGGGCCGCCGGACGCGCGCGCACTCTACGAACAGGCGCTCGCGCTCGAGGCGACGGACGCCGCCGCGGCCGAAGCCGCCTACCTCCAGGCCCTCGCGCTGGCGCCCGACCTGGAGGACGCCTACCTGAATCTCGGCGCCCTGCTCGATGCCGCCGGCCGCCATGCCGAGCTGCTGCGCCTGTGCGACGCCGCCCTGCGGCATTGCCCCGGTTCCGCGCTGCTGCACTACAACCGCGGCCTGGCCCTGGACCACCTCGGGCACCTGGAACAGGCCGCCGCCAGCTACGAGCGCAGCCTGGCGCTCGACCCCGGGCTGGCGGATGCGCATTTCAACCTGGCGCAGCTGCACCAGCAGGCCGGCGACGAGCGAGGTGCGCTGCGCCACTACAGCGCGTACCGGCGCCTGCAGCGCCAGGTGTGATGCCGGCGCGCGCAACGAAGAAGGCCGATCCCGCCGGCGCCCTTGCGCGCTACCGGGCCCGGCGCGACTTCGGCATCACCGGGGAGCCACGCGGCGACGAACCTTCCGACGGAGCTCAAGGTCCGCTGTCGTTCTGCATCCAGAAGCACTGGGCCAGCCGGCTGCACTACGACGTGCGCCTCGAACTCGATGGGGTGCTGCTCTCATGGGCGGTGCCCAAGGGCCCCAGCTACGACCCCGCCGACAAGCAGATCGCCATCCACGTGGAAGACCATCCGCTCGCGTACGGCAGCTACGAGGGCACCATCCCCAAGGGGCAGTACGGTGCCGGCAGGGTGATCGTGTGGGACCGCGGCACGTGGGAGCCGGTGGGCGACCCGCGCCAGGGGCTGAAAGACGGCAAGCTCCTGTTCACCCTGCGCGGCCAGAAGCTGGTGGGGCGATGGGAGCTGGTGCGCATCGCCAGGCCGGGCGACCGGCAGGAAACCTGGATCCTGTTCAAGAAGCGTGACCGCGACGCGCGGCCGCGCGCGGAGTACGACGTGGTGAGCGCGCTTCCGGACAGCGTTGTCGCCAGGCCGCTGAAGCCCGAGCCGGCATCGGACAGCGGGCCCGTTCCCCCCGGCGCCGTGGTGGCGCCGCTCCCGGCGAGCCTCGCACCGCAGCTGCCCACGCTCGCCGCGACCGCACCGGCCGGCGAGGGCTGGAGCTGGGAGATCAAGTTCGATGGCTACCGGCTGCTGGCGCGCATCGACGGCCCGGTGGTGAAGCTCGTCACCCGCGGCGGCCACGACTGGTCGGCGCGGATGCCGGCGCTGGTCGAAGCAGTGCGCGCGCTGGGCCTGGGCAGCGCCTGGCTGGATGGCGAGATCGTCGTGATCGGTCCCGGCGGCACGCCGGACTTCAGCGCGCTGCAGAACGCGATCGACGGCGCGCGCGGCGACGACATCGAGTACTTCCTCTTCGACCTGCCCTACCTCGAAGGCAACGACCTGCGCCAGGTGCCGCTGGCGGCGCGCCGCCAGCTGCTGCAGCGGCTGCTGCAGGAGCGGCCGCAGGCGCGCCTGCGGCTGTCCGAAGCCTTCGATGCCGATCCGGCCGCGCTGCTCGCGTCCGCGCGGCGCATGGGCCTGGAGGGCGTCATCGCCAAGCGCAAGGACGCCCCCTACGAATCGCGCCGCACCGAAACCTGGCTCAAGCTGAAGAACAAGCTGCGCCAGGAGTTCGTCATTGCCGGCTACAGCGACCGCTCTGGCGGCCAGCACGAGGTCGGCGCCCTGCTGCTCGCCGTGCACGATCCCGATGGCTCGCTGCGGTACGTGGGCAACGTGGGCACCGGGTGGGACGCGAAGACCGCCGCCGCCCTGAAGAAGACCCTGGGAAAGATCGCGGCGGGCATCTCCCCGTTCGGCGGACAGCCGCTGCCGCGCAGCCGCTGGAGCACCGGCGCGCGCCGGGACGTGCATTGGGTGCAGCCGCAACTGGTGGCGGAAGTGGAGTTCTCGGACTGGACGCCCGACCGGCAGCTGCGCCATGCGAAGTTCATCGGCCTGCGCACGGACAAGCCAGCGGCCGAAGTGCGGCTGGAGAGCGCCGTCGTGCCGGCGGCACCGGCGCCGGTCCGGGCCGGCGCCAGCGTCGTGGAGGGCGTGCAGGTCTCCAACCCGGAACGCGTGATCGACCCGGCCAGCGGCGTGACCAAGCTGGAGCTGGTGCGCTACTACGCATCGGTGGCGGACTGGATGCTGCCGCACCTGCAGGGCCGGCCCTGCTCGCTGGTGCGCGGTCCCGCCGGGGTGGAGGGGGAACTGTTCTACCAGAAGCACCTGAGCGACCAGGCCCTGCCCGGAGTGCGCGAACTGCCGGCCCGTCTGTGGCCGGGGCACCCTCCGCTGCTCGAGATCCCCACGCGCGTGGCGCTGGTCGCCGCGGCGCAGATGAACGCGATCGAGTTCCACACGTGGAACGTGCAGGAGCGCAGCTTCGCCACGCCCGACTGCGTGATCTTCGACCTCGATCCCGGCGAGGGCGTGGCCTGGCAGCAGGTGCAGGAAGCCGCCCTGCTGGTGCGCGGGATGCTGGAGGAACTGGCGCTGCGCAGCTGGCTGAAGACCAGCGGCGGCAAGGGCCTGCACCTGGTCGTTCCCTTGCTCCCGCGGGACGGGTGGGAGACCGTCAGGGAGTTTGCCGAGGCCGTCGTGCAGCACCTGGCGAAGGTGATCCCGCAGCGCTTCGTCGCGAAGTCCGGCGCCCGCAACAGGGTCGGGCGCATCTTCGTCGACTACCTGCGCAACAGCCACGGCGCCACCACGGCCGCGGCGTTCTCGGCGCGCGCCCGGTCGGGCATGGGCGTGTCGATGCCGATCGCCTGGGACGATCTCGATCAGGTGAGGAGTGGCCATCAGTGGACGGTGCGCACGGCGCGCGAGCACCTGTCCTTCCAGCAGGCCGATCCCTGGACGGATTACTGGCGCTGCGAGCAGACGCTGGCGGCGGCGCTGGGGATGGTGCGGACCCCAAGGGGGAAGCCGACCGCGTGAGCCTGGCGAGGGGTTGCCATGTCGGCGAAACGGATCGAGACGGTGCCGGTGGTGCGTGCCTGCAACTGGCTTCATCGAGGGGTTTACGCTGGATCAAGAAGCGGTCGCCCTCGGGCACCCGAGCGCCTGGGCCGGGAAGTGTCCGGGCACAGGTTCGCCCCAATGACGGCATCGGGCCGCCGCGCGCGTTAGCACACCACCCCCACCCTTGCCAAGAGCACATTCGGGCGATGACCCGCGCACCCGCCTGCCTTCACCATCTCCTCGGTGAGAAGGCGGCCACAAGCGGCGAGCGGGGGACGGGAAGTGCAGACATACAGGGTCTTGATGAAGGGGCTGCGGCCAGGCGTGGCGCCCGAGGACGCCGCGCCGCTGCTGGCCGCGAGTTTTCACATCGACGAGGGCCAGGTCCGGATGCTGTTGGCGCAACTGCCCGCCCAGGTGAAGAGCGCCGTGGCCTACGAGAGGGCAGTGGAATATCAGCGTTCCATCTGCCAGGCCGGCGGCGATTGCGTGGTCGAAGCAGAAGCACCGCCCCACCTCCACCTGCCCGAAGCCGCGAGCGTGCTGCAGACGACGAGCGGACATTCGGTGATCGAGGACGGCATCGCCATCTCGCAGTTCGACTACGAACCGCACTCCGACGCCCCGTCGGGCGGGCTGCGCTCGCTGAAATCCTGGTGGGCGAGCCACGTGCGGCTGGTGCACGTTCGCTGACAACCCCACGGGCAGCCTCGGCCCGCCGCTACTGCCGGCTGCGAATCCGGTTCTCCCGCGCCGGCGCGAACGTGCGCTGATCGCACCGTGCATGGCTGGCACGCTCCCGCGTATCCTGTCGGCCACGGACGCGAGCCGCGCGTCCACGCACGGGGAACGCATGAAATCGCTCGGCAGCAGGGCCGCGGGTGCGCGGCTGGAACGCATGCAGGCTTCGCCCTTGTGGGCCGGCGGGCGCTTTCGCAACGTGCATCCGATGCTGCCGGGGTTGCGCGATCCGCAGGCCACCATGCCCTCGCTCACGGATTTCCTCTGCGGCGGGGAACGTCGCGTGCCGACCGCGCCGCTGCCGACCCTGGATCCGCGGGACACCTGGACGCGTGCGCCTGCCAGCGGCCTGCGCGTGACGTGGCTCGGCCACTCCACGCTGCTGGTCGAGATCGACGGCCTGCGCGTGCTCACCGATCCGGTGTGGGGGCCGCGCGCTTCGCCCTCGCGCTTCGCCGGCCCGAAGCGCTTCCAGCCCGTGCCGGTCCCGCTGCGCAAGTTGCCGCCGCTGGACCTGGTGCTGGTCTCCCACGACCACTACGACCACCTGGACTATCCCACCATCCGCGAACTGGCCCACGTCGACGTGCCCTTCGTCACCTCGCTCGGGGTCGGCGCGCACCTGGAGGCCTGGGGCGTGCCGGCCGGGCGCATCGTCGAACTCGACTGGTGGGAGTCGCACCGGCTGCCCGGCACGGAACTGACGGTCACGGCGGCGCCATCGCAGCACTTCTCGGGCCGCGGGATGAAGGACCGCAACGCGACGCTCTGGTCCTCGCTGGTCCTGCGTTCGCAGCGGCACGCCGTGTTCTTCAGTGGCGATACCGGCCTGACGACGGAATACGCGTCCATCCGCGAGCGCCTGGGACCGTTCGACCTGGTGATGCTGGAGGTCGGTGCCTTCCATCCGGCCTGGGGCGACATCCACCTGGGGCCGAAGAACGCGCTGGAGGCGCAGCGGCTGCTGGGGGGCGCGCCCTTGCTGCCGATCCACTGGGGCACCTTCAGCCTGGCGATGCATGCCTGGGACGAACCGGCCGAGACCCTGCTGGAACTCGCGCCGAAGCTGGGCGCGCAGCTGGTGATGCCCCGCCTCGGCGAAGCCGTGGAGCCCGCCCATGCGCAGGCGGTCGAAGCCTGGTGGCGCGGCGTCGAAACGCGTGCGCCGCGCGCTCCCGCGCAGGCGCCGGAGGCCTCCGCACCCGCGCTCGGGGGCTTGCCGAAGGAGATGCCCTGGCCGATCGACTGAAGCACACAGCCATCCCGGATCGAAGGCTCCTTGCCTGCGCGTCAACTGCCTCGGGATCTCTCCACTGCCGATGCAGGCCGTCCAAAGGCTCGATCGAACGCCCACGTGAACGCGATGGCGTAGACGAAGAAGGTGAGTGAAGAACGTGCGCGCGGAGCCGCTCCCATGGACCAGGCTCAGCCTGGCGACGCGGTCAGGGTGGGTCTCCGCGAACGACCAGGCGATCTGCCCGCCAGGTGGATTTGCCTGCCTGCTATGGCTTCGGCTGCGCCGACACGAGCACGGGGCGGTCGCGGTATAGCTGTGGCAGCACCGCTTTCAGGTTGGCGATCTTGGGCAGGTCGAAGGC
>NZ_JBBKTQ010000030.1:0-65179 GCF_037890035.1 Ramlibacter sp. AN1133 | reverse complement strand
CACCACCTCGGGCACGGTGGCCACGCGCTTCTCAAGGGCCGCCGTTTCCCGCGGTACGCCGAGGAGGACATGCCGTTTGGACAGCTGCTGCACGGCGGGAATTGCTTCTGCCAACGTCGGCCCGCCGATACCGGGTTCACCCGCCGAGCCGCGTACAGCTGCCCCGCCGCCACCATGGGATGCGTTGTCCACGCTCACTAGGCCTGTGTTCATCTGCCTCTCTCCTCTCTAGGGAACTCACTTGGGGAGTCCGTGGGCCGTTTTTGCTGCCAAGACCTGCCCGCAGCACGCCATTTGCGTTGCCGTGGAGCAGCCGCGCGAGACGGTGTGGGTCCACGGCGACTCGACGCGCCTGTCGCAGGTGCTGCAGAACCTGATGGTGAACGCCGCCAAGTACACGCCCGGCCATCGGCACGCTTCGACATTCCTGGACGCGCCCCTGGGTTCGGGCATGCGGCACGGAGTACCGCAGCCATGCTCCACACACTCGCTGCCTGAGCTTCGCAGACACGACCGTACAACCTTGCCAACACGCTCACCAGAGCGTGCGCATCAGCGCGGCGAATTCGCGCGACGGGGGATGCAGGTTGACGTCGCGCCCGCCGACGCACACGCGCACCATGACGGTCTCAGGCGACGAGAACACCAGCGCGTCCAGCAAGCGTTGCGCGGGAACGCCGGCCAGCGCCGGCGAAGCCGGATCAACTACGCAGAAGTCCGCGCGCTGCCCCACGGCCAGACCGCCGCAAGCCTGGCCGGCCGCCGCGCTGCCGCCGTCGAGGGCGCCATTGAACAACACGCCTGCCGTGCTCTCGCATCCCGCTGCACGCGCCGCCACATTGCGCTGGCGCAAGGCGAGGCGCTGCGAATATTCCAGCAGCCGGAGTTCCTCGATCGGGCTGCGGGTGACATGGCTGTCCGATCCGATGGACCAGCGACCGCCGATTCCCAGCCAACCCGGCAGGTCGAACACGCCGTCGCCCAGGTTCGCTTCCGTGCTGGGGCAGATCACGATCGAGGCGCCCTGATCACGTATCCCGGCCAGTTCGCGGGGCGTGCTGCGGGTGGCGTGCACCAGGTTCCAGTGCCGGTCGATGATCAGCTTGCCCAGCAGCCATTCGATCGGGCGTTGCCCGTGCCGCTGGATGCAGTCGTCGACCTCCAGCTGCTGTTCGGCAATGTGAATATGCACCGGCATGCGGGCCTGGTGCGCGGCCGCCGCCGCTTCGAGCAGCGCGCCCTCGTCCACCGCGCGCAGCGAATGCAGTGCGAGGCCAGCCGTGATCGTGCGCGTGCCGGAGCCTGAACGCCGCACGGCCTCGGCGATGCGCAGCACGGACCCCGGTGTGGAGGCGAAACGGCACTGGTCTTCGCGCAGTCCCGTGGCGCCGAAGCCGGAACGCATGTACAAGGTCGGCAGCAGCGTCAAGCCGATGCCGGTACGCTGCGCGGCGCGCACGAGCGCGAGCGACATTTCCAACGGATCGGCATAGGGCTCGCCGTCGACATCGTTGTGCAGGTAATGGAACTCGCACACCTGGGTGTAGCCGGCGCGCAGCAGTTCCGTGTACAGGAATCCGGCGATCGTCTCCAGCTGCTCGGGCCCGATGCGCCGCGCAGCGGCGTACATGCGGTCGCGCCAGCTCCAGAAATCGTCCCGGCCGGGCGCAGCCCATTCGGTCAGTCCCGCCATGGCGCGCTGGAAGGCGTGGCCATGCGCGTCGACGAGGCCGGGCAACACGGGCCCATTCAGCACTTCCGCATGGCGGCGATCCGCATCGCTGCAGCCGACGAGCACGCGGGCCCAGAAGCCGTCTGCGTCCGCGGCCAGGAGCACGTCCCGCGCCCATCCACCGCCAACCCAGGCCTGTGCGGCGAAGAAGCGCCGTCCTTCACTCATGGAGCGTGCGGCACGCCTGAAGCGCCGCCTCCACCATCTCGCGCACGACCGGCTGGATTTGCGCTGCGCGGCTGTCGTCATACTCGTACGGCGGCGCCTCACGCATGTACGTGCACTGGCACATCTCCAGCTGCACGGCGTGGATGTTGTCAGCGGGGCGGCCGTAGCGACGCGTGATGTAGCCGCCCTTGAACCGGCCATTCAGGACATGCGTATACCTTGGGTGGCGCGCTGCGGCCCGCACAACGGCGTCGGCGACGAACTCGCCTGCGCTGTCTCCACCGGCCGTGCCGATGTTCAGGTCCGGCAGGCGACCTTCGAACAGCCACGGAATCTGCGAGCGGATGCTGTGCGCGTCCCACAGCAGCGCGAAACCGTGTTCGCCGCGGACGCGATCGAGTTCCGACCGCAACGCCTCGTGGTAGGGCGCCCAGTAGACGCCCAGTCGTTGCATTCGTTCTTCGTCCGAGGGCCCGGCGCCCTGCACATACAACGGATCGCCGGTGAAGAACCGCGAGGGGCACAGCTCGGTGTTGGAGGCGCCCGGGTACATCGGCCGGTCGTCGGCCGGTCGGTTCAGGTCGATCACGTAGCGGGACACATGGGGCTGCAGCACGCTGGCACCAAGCTCGGCGGCGAACGAATAAAGCCGGTCCAGGTGCCAGTCGGTGTCCTCCACGGCCAAAGCGCGCGGCACGTACTCGGTGCGCAAACGCTGCGGGATCTCTATGCCCATGTGGGGAATGCTCACAAGCAGCGGCACGCTGCCGCGGCGCAGGCGGAACGTCATTGAGCTTGTCCTTCGAGGATGGATGCACGGCGCGGATTCAAACCGAGCGCATAGCAGAGTTCGTTGGGCGTAGTGGCATCCCACTGCACGATGTCCGCGCGCAGACCCGGCGCGAGCATGCCTCGGTCACGGAGCCCCAGTGCCCGCGCGGCGTTGCGCGTCACGCCGGCGAAGGCCTCCTGGGGCGTCAGGCGGAACAGCGTGCATGCCATGTTCAGCATCAGCAGCAGCGAGGTACAGGGCGAGCTGCCCGGGTTGCAGTCGGTGGAAACGGCGATCGGCACGCCGTGCTCGCGCAGCAGGGCCACCGGTGGTAGCCGGGTCTCCCTTAGGAAATAGAACGCACCCGGCAGCAGCACGGCGACGCTGCCTGCGCGCGCCATCGCGCGCGCGCCGGTTTCGCCCAGCCATTCCAGGTGATCGCAGCTGAGCGCAGCGTAGGAGGCAGCCAGTTCCGCTCCCCCGGAGTCACTCAACTGCTCGGCGTGCAGTTTGACCGGTAGGCCCAGGGCACGTGCGGCCTCGAAGACCCGTCGCGTCTGTGCGGGCGAGAAAGCGATGGTTTCGCAAAAGGCGTCCACGGCGTCAACGAGCCCCTGCGCGTGCAACTGCGGCAGCATGCGACAGACCTCGTCAACATACTCATCGGCGCGGCCTGCGAATTCCGGCGGCAGCGCATGCGCACCGAGGAAGGTCTTGCGCACGCTCACCCCTTCCGTCTCGCCCAGGCACCGCGCAACCCGCAGGCACTTGGCCTCGTGCTCGGCCGACAGTCCATAGCCGGACTTGATCTCGATCGTCGTCACGCCCTCGGCCAGGAGGGCGCGCAAGCGACGGCGCGATTGCGCGAGCAGCGTCGCCTCGTCCGCAGCGCGGGTCGCCTTGACGGTGGAGATGATTCCACCGCCGGCCCGCGCGATTTCCTCGTAGCTGACGCCGTTCAGCCGCTCCTCGAACTCGCTGGCACGGTCGCCGCCGTACACCAGATGCGTGTGGCAATCGATCAGGCCCGGCGTCAGCAGTCCGCCTTGCGCGTCATGCGCCTCGGCGCCGACGCGCAGTTCCGGGGGCATGTCCTTGCGTCGGCCAACCCAGGCGATGTGGCCGCCACGCACCGCCACGCTCCCGTCTTCGATCATTCCGTACGGCGCTGCCGCATCGGGCGCCATGGTGGCGACGCGGGCGTTTTCCCAGATCTGCACGCTCATCGCAGTGCCTCCATCCAGAGTGCATCCTGGCCTTGGACCACCCCACTCAGTGGCCCGTCCTGCAGCCGCCACGCCAGGTGCGCGGCGGGCACTTCGATGGCCTCGTTACCGAGCATGATCCGCGCGCCATGCGCGTGTCCGTAAACGGCCACAATGGCTGGCGCACTCGTCAACACCGGCAGCGATCCGCGCACGCGGCGCATCCGTGCCCTTGCCGGTGCGGCCATCAGGTTGAAGTCGATGGTTGCGCCGGCGGTAAGTGCGCAGTCCACCAGCTCGCCACCGTCGAAACGGAAGGCCTCGCTCGCCGGCGTCAGCCGCTGGAATCGGTCGCCCAGGCGCAGCACCACGCCTGCGCCATCCAGCACCGCGAACCAGCGTTCGATGCCCGGGAAGCGCGAGAACGGGCCGTCCGCCTGCACGTCTGCCACCGAGAGGCGCACCTGCCAGTCGCCCGGCCCGGGCCAGGCGAGCAGCTCGCGGGTGACGCCGCCGCCGTTACGCCACGGTATTGACGCAACGCTTGCCAAGCAAACGAAGGACCAGCTCATGCCTGGAACTGCCCGCTGAAGCTGTAGCGCGTACCCGGGTACACCTGGCGCGCCACGCTGGCGACGTGCGGGCCGCTCACGGTGCGCCGCATCAGGACCAGACAGGGCTCGGCCGGTCCGATTTCCAGCGCCGTGGCCTCATTCGCGCTCGGCAGGCACGCCTCGATCGTGTAGCTGGCCTCGGTCACCGGCGCATGCCGCAGCAGGTGAAGCGTAGGGGACTCCTGCGTGAAGTCCGTCTCCAGGTAACGCGGCGCTGCCAGCGGGTTCACGTAGCGGTCCTCATAGACGATCGGCACTCCGTTTTCCAGGTGGATCATGATCGTGTGGAACACCTTTGCGCCCTTGCGCAGGGCGAGTGATTCCGCCACCTCCGGACCGGCCTTCACCTGCGCGGCTTGCAGCACGCGCGTACCCGGCACGTGCCCACGCTCGGCCACCTCCTCATGGATATCCCGGATGACCAGCCGGGAGGAGATCCGGTGCAACTGCGCCACGCGCGTGCCGGAGCCCTGAACACGGGTGACCAGCCCTTCCGTGGCCAGTTCGCGCAGCGCACGATTGGCTGTCATGCGGCTGATGGAAAAACGGCTCATGAGCGCGGCCTCGCTGGGCACCGCGTCGCCGGGCCTCCATTCGCCGCTCGCGATGTGCTGGCGGATCCAGCCCTTCACCTGCTCGTATGCCGGTCGTTCCGTGTCTTCCATGAGGGCGAGCATATCCGAGTTGACACAAGTTGTATAGACAAGTAGCCTTCGCGTCTCCAACTTGTATAGACAACACCGTCCCGCCATCCACGACCGCAGGAATCCGAGCATGTCCGACCTCTCGCAACCCCCTTTCCCCCCGGCGGCAGCACGCCCGGTGCGCGCACCGCACGGCAACCAGCGCAGCTGCGCCGACTGGCAGATCGAGGCTGTGTTCCGCATGATTCAGAACAATCTGGACCCGGCCGTGGCCGAGAACCCGGACGACCTGGTCGTCTACGGGGGCATCGGCAAGGCGGCGCGCAACTGGCCTGCGTTCGAGGCCATCCTCGCCACGCTACGGCGCATGCAATCGGACGAGACCCTGCTGATCCAGTCGGGCAAGCCGGTCGGCGTGTTCCGCACGCATGCGGGCGCCCCGCGGGTACTGATCGCCAATTCGAACCTGGTGCCGAAGTGGGCGACGTGGGAGCACTTCAACGAACTCGACCGCAAGGGGCTCATGATGTACGGGCAGATGACCGCCGGCAGCTGGATCTACATCGGCAGCCAAGGCATCGTGCAGGGCACCTACGAAACCTTCGTGGAAGCCGGCCGTCAGCACTATGAAGGCGACCTCTCCGGGCGCTGGATTCTGACAGCGGGGCTGGGCGGCATGGGCGGCGCGCAGCCGTTGGCGGCTTCTTTCGCCGGTGCCTGTTCGCTCAACATCGAATGCCAGCAGTCGCGCATCGACTTCCGCCTTCGCACCAAGTATCTCGATGAACAGGCGAAGGACCTGGACGAGGCCTTGGGCATGATCGCGCACTACACCAGCCGCAAGCAGGCGGTGTCCATCGGGCTGTGCGGCAACGCCGCCGAGATCGTGCCGGAGCTCGCCCGCCGCGCAAAGGCCGGCGGTCCGCGTCCCGACATCGTCACCGACCAGACCTCTGCGCACGACATCATCAACGGCTACCTGCCGGTCGGCTGGTCGGTGGAGCAGTGGCTCGCGGCGCAGAAGGATCCGTCGCGGCACGCGCAGCTGGCGCAGGCGGCGGGCGAGTCCTGCGCGCAGCACGTTCGCGCGATGCTGGAGTTCCACGCGATGGGCGTGCCCACCGTGGACTACGGCAACAACCTGCGCCAGGTCGCAAAGGACTTCGGCGTCGAGGACGCCTTCGCCTATCCCGGATTCGTGCCGGCGTACATCCGTCCCCTGTTCTGCCGCGGCGTCGGCCCCTTCCGCTGGGTCGCGCTATCCGGCGACCCGCAGGACATCCGCAAAACCGATGCCAAGCTGAAGGAGCTGTTCCCGAACAATGCCTCGCTGCACCGATGGCTCGACATGGCGAGTGAGCGCATCAGCTTCCAGGGCCTTCCGGCACGCATCTGCTGGATCGGTCTGGGCGAGCGACACCTTGCCGGCTTGGCGTTCAACGAGATGGTGAAGAACGGCGAGTTGAAGGCACCCATCGTGATCGGGCGCGACCACCTCGACAGCGGCTCGGTGGCCTCGCCCAATCGCGAGACCGAAGCAATGAGGGACGGCAGCGACGCGGTCAGCGACTGGCCGCTGCTCAACGCGCTGCTCAACACCGCCAGCGGCGCCACCTGGGTCAGCTTCCATCACGGCGGCGGCGTCGGCATGGGCTACTCGCAGCATGCGGGCGTGGTCATGGTGTGCGACGGCACGGCCGAAGCGGCGGAAAGGATCCGCCGCGTGCTGTGGAACGACCCGGCCACCGGCGTCATGCGCCATGCGGATGCGGGCTATGACATCGCCCTGCAGTGCGCGCGCGAACACGGGCTCGACCTGCCGATGGTGCAGCCCTGAACCAACGAACTCCACCGAAGGAACGCCCATGACGACCGACACCCGACGAATCGACCTGCACTACCTCAACCACTCCGACGTGCAGGCCCTTGCCCTCACGGACGACGAAATCCTGCGGGCCGTGGAGGAAGGCCTGCGCGCGCAGGGCCTGGGCCAGACCGCCATCGAGCCGCGCATGCATCTCGTGCCCGAGAAGGACTACCCCGGACACTTCAACGTGCTGCGCGGCTACATCCGCCCGCTGCAGCTCGCGGGCGTCAAGGTGGTGGGCGACTTCTACCGCAATTACGAGCAGGGCCTGCCATCGGAGCTCGCCCTGCTGAACCTGTTCGATCCGCGCACCGGCGCGCCCGTGGCCATCATCGATGCGTCGGACATCACCGACATGCGTACCGGCGCCATCACGGCCATCGGCGCGCTCCATCTCGCCCGCAAGGACTCGCGCGTGCTGGGCCATGTCGGCGCGCGCGGCACCTCGTACTGGAACGTGCGGCTGCTCGATTCCATCTTCCACTTCGACGAAATCCGGGTCCATTCGCGCCGGCCGGAAAGCCGCGACGCGTTTGCCGCCCGGCTGCAGCGCGACCTGGGCAAGAAGGTCATCGCCACTCCGGACTGGGAGTCCTGCGTGCGCGACGCTGATATCGTGGTGGAGGCCTCGCGCCTGGACAAGCCGACGCCCTTGCTGAAGACCGAGTGGATCAAGAAGGGCGCGCTGGTCATCCCCTACGGCACCAACAGCGCAGTGGAGCTGTCGCTGACGGACATCATGGACAAGATGGTGATGGACGACTGGGGCCAGGCGAAGGCCGGACCCTTCGGCGCACTTCGGGCGCACGTCGATAGCGGACGCCTGAACGAAGGCAACCTGCACGCCGAACTGGGCCAGATCGTCGCCGGCGTGAAGCCGGGGCGCGAAAGCGACCACGAGACCAACCTGTTCTGGCACCGCGGGCTGTCGCTGTCGGACATTGCCCTGGGTGCCTTCATGCTGCAGAAGGCCCACCGCATGGGCCTGGGGCAGACCCTTCGCTTCCGCTGAGCGCCATGCCCGTCGCCAACGCCCGCATGTACTCCGCCACTCCGCGTGTGAAGCATGCGTGGCAGCGGCTGCTGTGCTGGGTCCTCGCCGACGCTGCGCTGCCTTGGGAGGTCGTCGACCACGACGCTCCCGCGCCGCTGAACGCGTTGTGGGCGCGCGACGACCTCGGCCTCGCCATGATGTGCGGACTGCCTTGCGCCCGGCGCACTCCGGCGCCCCAGGTCATCGCCGCGCCGATTCCGAGTCCGCCGCGGTACCAGGGGCTGGCCCGGTACTGCACGGACCTGGTGGTGCGCGCCGATGCTCCATTCCAGCGGCTGGAGGACACCTTCGGCGGCATCGCCGCCTACACCCTGGCGGACTCGATGTCGGGCGGCGTCGCATTCAATGCGCACCTGCAGGCCTTCCGCTCAACTGATCGCCCGCGCCTGTATGCCCGCAGCGTCGGCAACCTCGTCAACGCGCGCGGCGTGATCGATGCGCTGGCGCGAGGCGAGGTCGACGTCGGTCCCCTGGACAGCTACTTCCACGACCTGCTGCGCCAGGACGATCCCGCTTACGCCGGCCAGGTGCGGACGATCGCGTCGACGCGCTGGACACCGATTCCCCCACTGGTGGCCACGGCCACCCTTCCGCTCGAGCAGGTCATGAGCCTGCGGGCCTCGTTGCGCCACGCGCTGGCGCATCCGGATCTGGCGCCCGAACGCGCTTGCCTTCTGCTTGCCGGCTTCGCGACCCCCGAGGCGTCCGAATACGACGTGCTCGGACGCATGGCCGACGAAGCCTTACCGCCTTTTGAGGAGCTTTGACATGAAGAGACGACTGCTGATCGCCCTCGCACCCATGCTGGCCTGCGCCCCGTGGCTCGCGCACGCCGACAACTGGCCGGCCAAGCCTGTGCGCATGGTGGTCCCGTTCCCGCCGGGTGGTCCAGCGGACCTGCTGGGTCGCATCGCCGCCCAGGCGATTACCGACAGCCTCGGCCAGCCCGTGGTGGTGGAGAACAAGGCGGGAGCCGCAGGCAACATCGGTGTCGACGCCGTCGCGAAGTCCGCGCCGGACGGGTACACGCTCGGCATCGTACCGGTAGGCAACATTGCGGTGAACCCATCGCTGTTCGCCAACCTGCCCTACAAGGCGTCGGATCTGGCCCCGGTGGCTCTGCTCGCCACGGTCGAAAACGTACTGGTCGTCAACACCGCGCTTGCGGTGGCAAACCTGCAGGACCTCATCGCGGCCGCCCGGAAGAAGCCGGACACCCTCAGCTTCGCATCCCCCGGAGCGGGCAGCCAGGCGCACCTGGCGGGTGAACTGATGGCGCTGCGCGCCAACTTGAAGCTGGTGCACGTCCCGTACCGGGGCGTCGGCGCGGCCCTCACCGACGTGGTCGGCGGCCAGGTCAGCATGATGTTCGTGCAGACTGCCGCAGCCGTGCCGTTCGTGCGCGAGGGCAAGCTCAAGGCGCTCGGGCTCGCCAGCCCGCGGCGCTCGACCGCGCTGCCGCAAGTGCCCACCATCGCCGAACTGGGGTTCCCTGACTTCCAGGCGGTCTCCTGGTACGCCTTGATGGCGCCGGCGGGCACGCCCAGGCCGATTGTTGACAAGCTGAACGAACAGATGAACCGGATGCTGGCCAAGTCTGATACCCGGGAGCGGTTCGTCGCACTGGGCATGGAACCAGGCAGCGGCACGCCCGAGCAGCTGGCGCAGCGCATCGCCACCGAGACCGCACAGTGGTCGGAAGTGGTGCGCAAGCGGAACGTGAAGGTCGATTGAGGCAGGTCTGGCGCGCTCCGAGTCTCAACATAGGTGGCGTGACGCTCCTCAGATTCGGCTTGGTGCACTTGCCGGGTTCGATTCGCGCCCTGCGCCCTGCTCCACCTGCGGTTGAATGGAGTCATCGCCCCGCCGACTTCCGCCCTTGATGCATGCCATCACCCTGCGCATGCCCAAGGAACACCGCGATCGCCACTACGCAGTCTGCGCAACGACAGCAGTCGCCGTGAGATCACCGTTGACCAGCGGATAGCGCTGCCTCGAGAGCAGCGCCGAATCCGCCTCCACTGCATACCGCCAGCGCTGAGGGGGCGAAGGCCAGACTCCGCAAGCTGAAGCCCCTGCACCGCCGACGCCGACGTGGCGACCGACGTCGGGGGAAACCCCAGCCAGGCGGCAGTTCGGCTGTGGCGCCATTCGTTTGCACCAGAACGAAAGGAACAAGCGCTCGGCCACCGCCATGCGTCCATGGCAGCGGCGCAAGCATGCGCGTGGGGCGCAGGGCTCAGAGGTCCAGTGTCAGGCGATCGCCGCAGGCGCGCGAGACACAAACCATCATCGTGTCGCCGCGCTCCTTCTCCGCGTCGCTCAGGATGGAGTCCCGATGCTCGATGCGGCCGGCGCACACCCGCGTTTCGCAGGAGCCGCACACGCCTGCGCGGCACGAGGTCGGTACAAACACTCCGCGCGCGTCGAGCACGTCGACGATGCTCTCTGCAGCGCCGACCTCGAGTGTCACGCCGCTTCTGGCCAGCACCACGGAGAAGGCTCTGTTCTCGCCCCGCCGGCCCGCAGGTGCTGCCGAAAACCGTTCGAAGTGCGGCACCGCACGGCCCAGGCGTTCGCTCTCCGCCTGGACGGCGGCAATCAGACCTTCAGGGCCGCAGCAGTACACCGCCGTGCCGTGAGCGGCCTCGGCGAGCAGCGCGCTTACCGGCAGCACGCCCGCTTCGTCCTGCGGGAACAGCCGAACGCGGTCGGAGCGTGCCGCGAGTTCGTCCGCGAAGGCCATCGCGGCCCGGCGACGCCCGCCATAGGCGAGCCGCCAGGGCGTGCCAGCCGAATCCGCGGCCTCGATCATCGCCCGGATCGGCGTGATGCCAATGCCGCCTGCGATGAACAGATATTCCGGCGCCGGCTCGAGCGAAAAATGATTTCGCGGCAGCCCGACGCGGATGCGGTCGCCCGGCCGCAGGGCACCATGGATGTGGCGCGACACGCCCCGCCCCTGGGGCTGATGCAGCACGGCGACGCGCCAGCAGCGGTCGCCGCGCGGGCCGCACAACGAGTATTGCGCGGTGCCGATACCTTCGAAGACCAGGTCCACATGCGCGCCTGCGCTCCAGGGCGGCAACTCGCCGCCTTGCGGATGCTCCAGCGTGAGTGACAAGACCCCATCCGCCGCGCGCTCCATGCACCGCACCCGCAGCTCGAGCGTCGCTTCAGCTTGCATCACGCCGCCTTCGCGATTCGCGCCGTGCGCGCAGGCGCGGCGTCAAGGCTCCCTCGCGCAACCAGTTGCAGGTACTCATTCGTCGGCCAGCTTGCTCGTCCTGGACATCTGCTTCCGGCAAACCAGCAGTCGCGTTGCGCGACGGCTTGACCTGGCTGTGCAAACCGGCCCGACGAGTGATCCGCCAAGCCAGTCGCGGCCAGCGTTCGCAGCGGGAACGCTGGCCCGAGCGCATTGACGCTCATGGGGCCGACTCCGGCGCGCACCCGATTTGCAACTCCAGGCTTCAACCCAATGCCTGCAGTTCTGAAGTCGGACTTCCGCACTGAAGATCCTTCCTCCGCCGCAGGACTGCGCACTCCTGCCGGTGCGCCGCAACGTGCCCGTGGTAGCTGTGAGCGTTCCCGCCATGCCTTGTCACTTTGCAATTCAATCCGATGGCGATGATCGTTCCGGCGTGACTCGCAGCCGGCTTGGCTCACCACCAGCACCTTGGTGACCAGGTCCGGGGCCAGCTCCGCTCCTGGAGCGTGACAGGCGCGTACCGGCGTGCAATGTCTTCGGGCCCATCCAGGTCGATGTGGGAGCCGGCGGAAAACGGTCGCGACCATCATTGCTTCGCGCGATCAAAACAAGAACAGGGTGAAGTCGGGGCGGCGCACGCTGCGCGCCCGAGACACTCGCGAGCACGCTGTCATGGCTTGCCTCTCGTTCCCATGGACGCCGTGCGCGATGCCTCGCTCCTTACAATCCAGACATGCCCAAGGCTGCCCGTGTCCTTCTTGAAGACAGAATTTCATACCGATGTCTTTCAGTTGCCGCCCGCATCACGCGCTATCTTTCGCCGCGGTGGAAGGCCGAGTTCGGTCTGACCGTCATCGGCTGGCGAGTCATGGCCGTCATCGGCCGGTTCGAACCGATCTCAGCCACACAGCTGGCGGCGCGCACGAGCACGGATGCATTCTTCGTCGCCCGCGCCATAGAGAAGCTGGTGGAACAAGGCTACGTGCTGAGAGGCGTAGATGCGGAAGACAGGAGACGCCTGCGACTGAGCCTCACGATCGCGGGAAAGAAGGTCCACAGGCAAGTGGAGGACATGATCAATCAGGTGGAGGCCGACCTGCTTGCCGGGATTCCCGAGGCCGATGCCGAGATCTTTTTTCAAGTCATGTCACTGCTGGAAGACCGAGCCGCCGCGCTGGGCACCACCGCATGATGGCGTTCAATTGTTCACGGTGATTCCGGCCTTCTGGATCACGGCACCCCAGCGCCTGTACTCCGCCTTCAGGTAGGCGTCAAACTGCTCGGGCGTTGGGTCGCGGCTTTCGACACCAAGTTCCCTGAACTTCTCCTGCACCTCACGCTGGCCGAGCACGTGACGCATTTCATCGGCAAGCTTTCGACGGATCTCGATGCTGGTCCCCGCGGGCGCGAGCACCGCATACCACGGGCCTGACACAATCTCCGGATAGCCTGCCTCGGCGAACGTGGGCACGTCGGGAAGTACGGCACTACGTTTCGCGGACGCGATGGCAATCGGCCGCAGCTGGCCGGAGTGGATCCGCGGCAACAGGTTGATGGTGTCGCCGATCATCATCCCTACCCGTCCCGCAAGAACATCGGTCAGCGCCCTGGGAAAGCCTTGGTAGGCAACATGAGTAAGACCGATTCCGGTTCGCTGGTTGATCAATTCTCCGGTGACGTGGCCCGTCGTTCCAACGCCCTGGGTTGCGAATGTCATCTTGTCGGGATTGGACTTCGCGAAAGCGCGCAGCTCGACGAAACTCGAGACGGGGAAGTCCAGGTTCGAGACCAGCACGTTCGGCGCTTCGGCCACCATCGTGACAGGCGTGAAGGCGGTTTCGGCCCGGTACGGTAGGTGCTTCATCAGGAACGGGTTGAGCACCAGTGGCCCTTGCGCAGTGAACAGGAAGGTGTACCCGTCCGCGGGCGCTCTCGCCACAAAATCTGCCCCGACCGTTCCCCCGGCGCCCGTGCGGTTTTCAATGATGAAGGACTGTCCCAGTCGCGCCTCAAGGTGGCGACCCATCAGGCGCGCGAGGACATCAATCGAGCCACCGGCCGCGAACGGCACGACAAAGCGGATCGGCTTCGAAGGCCACGCGTCCTTGCCTTGAGCTTTAGCGCCAAAGGCACAAAGGGGCACCAGCACGATCGCTAGGAGCCTGAACATCCAGCCGAACGTCGTATTCATTCTCACTGTAGTGGCCTTCAAGGTTGAATGGGTGAGGTCCCGACCGGGCAGTTGCCGACTTCACGGCGGGACCCCGCCCGAAGCGCCGCGCAGCGGCAGATTGCGTGCTGGAGCGGCATCAGGCCGTCGGGACCGTGGCCGGGTGAGTGCCTGCCTGTTCCGCCGTCACTTCCTTTGGAAGCAGCATCGCCACGGCCCTGCGCTTGTAGAGATCGCCGCGGGCAACCGCGACGGGGACGACCCCCTCGTTGAGGAACGTTTTTGCGGAGGCGATCAGACGCCGGCGGCACCTGACGATTGCGGTGTCAGAGGTACCCAGGTGCTCCTTGGTTCGGTCCGCAATCGCCCCCTGACTCTCCTGCACAGCGATGTCCTGCAACTGCGCGCTCGGAATGCCCGTGAAGGATCCGCTCTTCTGAAGGCCGCGATCCATCAGGTAGTCGTTGGCCCGGCTGCCCTCCGGGACGTAGGTTCCCGGCACCAGCTTCGCGTAGTCCAGCGTTCCGTGCTTGTACTCGGCGAGCTCATCGCCGGTGAGAGGGCGGCGGACGTGGTAGCGCACGCGATACCACCAGCAGTTCTCGTCGTCGATAGGAATGAACAGATTCGCCCTGCAGACCAGGTCCTCGCCGGTGGGAACCAGGACCGTCGTGGGCATCAACCATTGCGTGATGCGCCAGTAGTAGGAGTCCAGCCCTCCTTCCCGGCGCGCCGAGATCCGCATGCCGTAGTCGGTGTCCTCGCAGAAGAATCGGGGCGCCCCATCGGCATCGCCGAACTCCTGCAGCTCGCCAACGGCGAACACGTCCTTTTCCATGGGCGCCATGGACCGATGGAGGAAGGTCAGGTGGGCGGTATCGATGCTGCCTTCCAGTGCCTGCTGGAAGTTGCACCTCATCAAGCACTTTGAGACATACACGTTCTCGGCCGGCAGGCTCATGAACTCCATCTCGGGGAGGGGAGGAATCGATTCCCGCGGGCCGAGATAGGCCCACACGAGGCCACCGGCCTCATGCACTGCGTACGCCCTCGCGCGGATGTTGGGGTTGCAGCGCATCGGGCTTCCCGCGGGCTCGCACGGGATGTCCAGCACTTCGCCCGTGACGCTGAATTTCCAGCCGTGGTACACGCAACGAAGCCCGCCTTCCTCGTTGCGACCAAAGAAGAGGTCGGCGAGACGATGAGGGCAATGTGCGTCCAGCAGGCCGACCTTTCCGGCGGAATCGCGGAACGCTACGAAGTTCTCGCCCATCAGGCGTACGCGCACCGGCGGGCAATCTGGGGCCGGCAGCTCTTCGGACAGAAGGGCCGGCTGCCAGAACTGGCGGAACAGGCCACCCATCGCAGTGCCAGGGCCCACCCGGGTCAGGATTTCATTGCTCTCGGAATTCAACAAGGCCTGTCTCCATCGAATATTACTTGCGATTCGCTATTATTGCTTCGGCCCTCCGAGACTGTCAACGGTGAAGGGGTGGGACGGCACTTTGTGCGCCTACCCCTCGAATCCGGCCGCCGTACTGACGATCTCGTGCTCGCCGTTGCGCATTCGAAAGATCGGCGCTTCGACGCGCGCCTGCCGTCCGCGCATCTCGTCGTGCCCCCTTCCCCGCAGCACATCCACATGGCGAACATGGCATGGGGGCAGCGACCTGCGCGCGCTGTACATCGTGGATTCGATGTCAGGGCACGTGCTGCGATCACGCCTGCCGGAGAGCGGCCTGCCCCTGTTCGGGCGGTCGGCGCCGGGCCGCTCCTGCGGATGACGCGGTGGATGGAATTCCTGCGGTGTGATCCTTTCGAGCACCTTATTGAGCTGATTGCGCATCGACAGTTGCATTGGTCAACCCTACAGTAGCGGCTCCCAAGCACTGAAAGGAAATTCCATGAACCGCTATGCCGCCGCCCTCCTCGCCGTCTCTGCTGCCGCCCTCTGCGGCCAAGTGCTGGCGGAAACCCCCACCGCCGTGCCCGAGCAGCCGTTCGTCTCTGTCAAGAGCCGGGTCGACGTGCAGGCGGAGCTGGCCCAATACAAGCAAGCAGGCGTGAACCCCTGGTCCATGCACTACAACCCGCTGCGCGCTTTCAAGAGCAACACCAGCCGTGAAGCGGTGACGGCCGACTACATCGCCGCCCGTGACCAGGTTGCCGCGTTCACCGGCGAAGACAGCGGCGCCGGCTACCTGGCGGCCAACCGGAGCCGCGTGCCGGCTGCCACCAAGCTGGCCAGCCAGGGGGACGCGATCGTCCGCTAACTGCCCGTGCCACTGCGTTGGCCGCCGCGGCGTGCAGCCGCATCAGGCTCCCCTCGCGCCGCGGCGCGGTGGGAGCCTTGCTTCTTTGTGAAACGGCCAAGCCGCCCCGGCCTCCCGGGCGTCGAGCTGCTGGCCTTCACGGACCCCCAGCAGTCCGCTGTCGCCGCGCACTCCTCGGCACACACCGTCGCCTTCGAGCGTGGTGTCCGATGCATCACTTCGGAGGGAGACGTTTTGGGCAGCGTCGGACGCAAACGGCATGCGAGCAGCAGCGCGGTGCTGCCAAGTGCCGCACACAACACATCGACGACCAAGCCGAGCGCGACCTCGCCTGGCGAGATCAGCCCCGCGGCGCGCCCGGGCAGACCGAACGAGAGACCAGGTAGATCATGCCCGGGTCTTGCGTAAGCGCCATGCCCAGGTGCGACGAGGCCGAAGGCCAGGACAGAAGTGTCTTCATGCATCGCATGTCTCCATGACAACATGGTGACAACGCTGAGCGCGCGGCGCTTCGCGGCTGTCGTATCTGCACGCGTTGCGTCGCTCTGGCGCCGGGACAAAGCTGCATGTGTGAAGCCATGAACATCCGACAAGACTGCTGTGCCGAGCGGATCCCGCGAAGGCGTCGCCCACATGAAGCACAGCGCTCGGGATTCGCCAACGCCTGCGCGAGAGCTCCCGCTACCGACCGTCGCCGGTCGAACGGCGCCATTGTCCGGGCGTCATCCCCATCCATTCGGCAAACGCACGCCGGAATGCCGCCTCGGATTGATACCCTACGGACTCGGCTACACCCGCCGTTGTCATCCCCGGCTTTTTCAACTCGTTGGCGGCCAGGCTCATGCGGATATCGGTCAACAGGTCGATGGCCGAGCGCCCCAGCTTGTCCTGAAAGTGCCGCATGAAGGTCGCGCGCGACATGCTGCACAAGTCCGCCAACTCAGGCAGCGTCCACGGGCGCGCCGGATCGGCGAACAGGGCTGATATCGCCGGCGCCAGACGTGGATGGCCGGCCAATGCCAGCAAGCCTGGTGGGGCATCCTCGGTTTCGCTGGCTGCGCGCAATACGAGTGCGAACAGCGCCGAGGAAAGCGCGTTCAGCACGGCATTCCCGCCCAGTTTGTCGCTGGTGGACTCCAGCCGCATCAGGCCCATCAGACCGGTCAGGTGCTGTGAAGCGGAGCCGACAGCTTCGGCGGTGTTGCTGCCCAACGCCCGTATGACGACGTTCGTGGGCAGGTAATTGCGAATCAAGCGGTCATGCGGTTGCCTGACGAAGAACCTCCCGCACAACAGATCCAGACGCTCGCCCGGCCCATCGTTCTCACTGAGCATCCAACCTGCCGAATCTCGGCGATTGTGCGTGGGCGCCGGGGCCTGTCCACTGCCATCGTCCAGCACGTGCTTCGAGCCGTGAGGCAGCAGCACGATGTCTCCGCCCACCAGTTCCGTGACCGTGTCCATCTCCGAATCTTTGAGAATGGCCCGGCCCTTGAGCACGATGTGGTAAGGAATCTCGTTCGCTGCGGCCTGTGGCCAGGAAACACGCCAAGGGGCGCCGTAAGCGCAGCGGACCTCCAGCCGGCCGGTCACGGTGATCATTCGCAGGAGCTGGCTCAGCCAGTCGACTTCGGTCATGGAATTCGGCACGTCGCAATGCTCAACCATCGTAACGCGGAGCGCGTCGGTGGTCCCCGCGACACTCATTCCTTGGCAAGCGCTTGACCGAAATGCAGGGCTCGAGAAAGCAGCCCCTGCCTGAAGTAAAAGCGTTGGGCGAGCGAGTTGCCAAGAGCCGTATCGAGCATCAGCTGCTTGCAGCCATGCCGGTACGCCTCTTCGCGCACCGCGTTGATCAGTGCCGCGCCGATGCCGCGCGAACGCACACTGCCGGTCGTGACCAAGTCGTCGATGTAGATGAACCGACCGTAGATCAGATTCTCCTGGTGACGGTAGCCTGCCAAGCCGAGGACCTGCATTCCATCCCATGCGCCGAGTAGGCGGTAGCCCTGGTGGGCCTGCCGCTGCAGTTGCGCGATGAATGCATCGGCATCGACCAGGTGCGGCCGCAGTTCACGCATGACCGCGAAGGCAGCGTGGAAGTCCTGATTCGTTTCAACGTGGCGCAATTGCGCATTCATCTTCATCTCCATTGCGGGGCGGCACCAGCAAGACGCCGACGTAGCAGGGCAGGCGAGCTCGCCGGGCCACGGACTCACGGGATGGCGGGGAGCGCGGAACCGCGCTCCCGCCGCATCGTCACGGACGAATCCGGATGACCGTCTTCCCGTTGATCCTCTCGGTCCGGTTGAACGCGCCGACGGCATCCCCGAGCGACACGACCCTGCCGATGTGCGTGCGCAGTCGTCCGTCCCGCACGCGCTGGACGATCTCACCCAGTTGTGCGCGATCGGGCTCGACCACGAAGTCAACCGCCAAGCCGTCGGCGGGGCGCGCCTCGGACGGCCCGACGACGGACACCAACCTTCCTCCTGCTCGCACCAGGCGCGCAGACCGTTTGCCGATCTCACCACCGATGAGATCGAACACCAGATCCACCGCGCCGACGTCTTCGAGGAGCTCGTTGTCGAGGTCGACGAACGCGTTCGCGCCGAAGTCCAGAGCAGCCTGACGGTCGGCGGCGCGCCCGGTACCAATGACGTAAGCGCCGAACTCACGTGCGAGTTGGGTCACCACCGATCCAACAGCACCGGCAGCGCCGTGGGCAATCACGGTTTGGCCCGCACGAAGGCGGCCATGATCGAACAGTCCCTGCCATGCGGTGAGACCCGAGATCGGCAGGCTGGCGCCCACGGCGAAGTCGACGTCACCGGGCAGGGGCGCCAGGTTGCGGGCCTCGACCGCCAGATACTCCGCCAGCGTGCCGTCGCGGTACCAGTCGGTGATGCCGAACACGCGCTGGCCCACCGACAGTCCCGTCGTGCCATAGCCGAGGGAGCTGACCACTCCGGCGAATTCGTGTCCTGGGACGGACGGTGTTCGGTTCCGATTGACGCGATCGGTCCACGTCGAAGGCCACGCCAGCTCGGTGCCGACGAATCCCGAGGCATGAACCTGAACGACGACATCGTTGATCGCGGGCACCGGATCGGGCCGCTCCACGAGCTTCATGCCGGCCTTTCCGGCTGCCTGCTCCGTAACAACAATCGCTTTCATGAGATCTCTCCTTATTGGTTGGGTCAGATGGAGCCGGCTGGGGCCACGGCCGGAAAGTCCTGCTCCGGATCGAACACGTTGTTGAAGAAGTTGGTCAGCGAGAACAGGGCCACGAGCGCGATCATTTCCATGACGTGCGCATCGGTGTAGCCGGCATCGCGGACGGCCTGGAGATCGGCGTCGCTGACCTTGCCGCGGGCATCGACCACTTTGCGCGCGAACTGGACGGCGGCGTTCCGCTTCGGGTCGGTGGCGTGACCCCGCCGGGCGAGAATGATTTCGTCGGGGGGCAGCTTGGCCATGTGCTCGGCCATGTAGCTGTGGAGGGTCAGGCAGTAGTCGCACCCATTCACTTCGGAAACAGCCAGGCCGATGGCGTCGCGCGTCTTCACGTCGAGAGTCTTGCTCAGGGACCCGAGAAGGGTGGCCCACGAGTTGAACGCGACCGGGCTGGTTGCGAAGGTCGCCAGCATGTTCGGGGTGAAGCCGATGTTCCTGGTGAACATGTCGAGGGTCGGCTTCGAGGCGGCCGGCACCTGTTCCGGCGTGGGCAGGGTGGATCTGGGCATCGTAGGCTCCTTCAAGTTTTGAACGATTGGGGGAAAGGGGAGGAAAGGGGAAGAAACGGGCGGTGCTTGGCTAGACGAGGTCCAGCACCTCGGGGACGGGCCGGCGCGGCTTTTGCGGCCAGTTTCCCGGTCGCTCGGCTCCGATGGACACCAGCATGACCGGCACTTCGTCCTCGGCGAGCGCGAACTCGCGCACCAGCGCTTCGGCGTCGAAACCGATCATCGGCGTCGAGCCAAGGCCCCAAGAGCGGGCCACGTACATCATCGCGGTCGCGGCGATGGCGCCCGTGCGCACCGCCTCGTCTCGCTGCTGCTGCGGGTACTCGGCATAGAGACCGCGCGCGGGGTTCTCCCACTCCGGCACCATCGTCGCCGGCATGATGCCCGCCTGCACCAATGGTGCCAGGCGCTGCGGAATGACGCTGGCATCGGCCAGCTGGCCGCAGATGATGAAGGTCACGGCCGCATCCGTGATCGGGGGTTGATTCCAGGCAATCGGCTTCAACCGAGCCTTGGCTTCCGGCGTGCGTACAGCGATGAAGCGCCAGTTCTGCAGGTGGAAGGATGTGGGAGCGGTGGTGGTGATACGCACCAGCTCGTTGATTTGCTCGTCACTCAGGTTGAAGGATGGGTCGTAGTACTTGGCGGCGCTTCGGCTCAGGATGGTTTCGACGACGGGGTTGCGCGCAGGGATTGAGTCCTGGGCCAGTGCGCGGAAATTCGCGCTGGCGCCGCCGGGGGATTCGATGGCAGGAATATCGATACGGCTCATGGTTCGGCTTCTTCGTCAGGTGGTTGGAAGCCGTGACTGTAGAAGCGGTTGGTGCAAATATCGATACCGAGAAAGCTCAAGTTCCTGCTCTAAAGGATCACTCTCCCGGAACCGCGATTTCGGCTGAGGTGGCCCTGCCCCGTGAAGAAGGCGGTCCCGGCCGCGGCGGCCTGGCAGCTGACGCTGAACTGGAGGGAAGGAAAGTCGAGGCTCTCGACGCACACCTCATGCGCGAGATTCAACTGCATGCCGATGTGATCGCTGCGTGCAACGACGCGCCCTCGGGCGCCGGCCCAGCGGAAAGGACTGCGCTCGTGAGGCCTATCCGCTCATCCGCTCGCGAGCGCAGCGGAGGTGACCGGGCAAGCGGATCAGCCAAACGCTTGCCCCGTTTGCTGGGCGCGTTCGGTTCCTCAGAGCGTAAGCAGATCGAGGTGCTTGCAATCGACGCGGTCGGCACGCTTGGCGAGTGCATGGGTGCCGTAGGCCTATCGCATCCAGTGAGGCCTGCCTGGCGCAGTTCGGCGTGAGCGCCGGCTGCGGACGCTGCAGCGCCTTGCATGCGTTCACCGCGGATTCGAAAGTGCGCTGCCTGATGGCTCGCAGACGCGTGGCGCTGATGGCCGATTTGTTTCGCAGTCGGGGCAAAACACCAGCCCTCTTTTCACGCAGTTCAGGTGGTGCCGATGATCGTCCAGCGCACGTCATCGGCGAGCGTGTCGACGAATCGCCGGCCATCGCCGTTTGCTGTATCGGTGAACACCGCCTCCAGGATCGCCCTGTCGTGTTCCATGCTCATCGTGCCCTTTGCGTCGGAATGGCACGCATGGTATTCGCCGGTCCCGCCGCCTGGATCCGGCCGCGGCACGGCCTGCAATCGCTCAACCGTCATAGCCCGGCGCGCCCTGCTCCCTCAGCCACAGCCGCACCATGTGCCTCTTGCTGTGCGGAGCATCGACAAAGGCGGTCCTGCGGTGGCAAGTGCCCAGGTTGTTGACGAACTGCATTTCGCCCGCCTGCATCGCGAAGGTGTGGCACAGGGCCGGATCCGCCAGCACCTGCTTGAGCGCGTCGAGCGAACGGGCGCCCTGCGCGTCGAGCTCGTTGCCGGGCAGCCGGTAGGCGTTCAGCAGCGGAAAAAGGCCCATGCGCATCTTCAGGTCGGCGCCCGCAGCTGCGAAGATCGGCGCGCTCACTAGCGGCGGCTCGCCTGGCGCATGCTCCTTCTGGCGATCGAACAGGAAAGGTTGGTACAGCCGCGGCAGAGCGTCGGGATGGCGCCTGCGCAGCTCATTGTGGATGGTGCGGATGCTGGCCACGCCGCTTAGGCCGCCCTCGACAGCCGGCCGGATGCATAGCAGGCCGACATAGTCCGGCTGGCACCGGTTGTACGCATTGTCGTTGTGAAAGAACTGCTCCACGTTGGTCTTGTCGGGACGCACGCCCGAGCCGGGTTCCGGCTTGCGGCCGGCGTCCTGGACGTCGTAGACCCGCGCGCCGGCCATGTTCTGCGCCACTGGTCGCGCGATCAAGGAGGACAACAGCCAGTACGCCAGCGTGCTGTCCTTTTGGCCCCATTCCCGCACCGGAAGGCCGCAGACGAGTGCGAACCCGCGGCCCTCCTGCAGGGCCTGCCGCACCCGGCCCATCAGCGCGCGCGCGGCCGGCAGGCAGAAGTCCTCCGGGCGTGTTGCATCGACCGGAACATGGCTGCAGGTCGCGATCGCGATCGCCCGTTCGAGTTCAGCGAGGACCTCAGCGCCAAGCGCAAAGCGCCACTCGCTGTCCTGCAGCTCCGCTGCCCGCCATGCCATGGAACCCGCAAACAGCGGGAGCGCTTCGTCGGCCACCATGGTCACAGCAGACCGAGCCGCTCGAGCGAGCCGCCGTAGATCCATTCCCGCAGGTCAAAGTCGCTCTTGATGAAGCCATGATCCAGCAGAAATCGCTTGTGCGACTCGAGCCCCCTGACCATGGGCTCCGCCAGCGACGGCGTCAGGTCGAGGTGTGCCCGCGCGCCGTAGGCTGCTTCGGCCCATTCGAAGGAGGTCCCGACTTCGTTGGCAAAGGACTGCACCGCGGCTTGGCGATTCGACTTGCTCCACTCCGAGGCCCGCACCAGTTGCGCCACATAACGGTCGACAAGATCCGGGCGCTCACGCACGAGCTGAGCGCTGACAGTCAGGGTGGCTGGCTGCTGGTTGCTGCCGCGGATCTCAGGGTCCGGATGGAAGCCCAGTTCCGCAACGTCCTGGGCGCCCAGGAACTCACGCAGCCACAGGCCCGCGGCCCCGCTGACATAGATCGCGTCCACGGTGCCGCGAACCATGGCGAAGGCCTCGACCTGCTGGCGGCGCGCGCGATGCCCTCCGCTCCAGAGCTGGCCGCTGGATGATTCCGCGGTGTCTCCCATGTAGGCTTCGGTCACCGGCAAGTCGATGAACTCGACTTCATCGGGACTGACGCCTGCGAGCTTGAGGGCCGCGTGGGCACCGCGCAAGCACATGGCCGCGAAAAAGTCGATCTTGTCGTTGACGCGACGCGGAATACCGATGCGCCGGTTGCGAAGCTGCTTCGGCGCGGTGATGCCGGCCTCCGGCCGGGCAATGATCGCCTGGTATTCGTCCACCCAGGTCAGACCGATCAGCCGGGTGTCGCGGTGGATCGAGTGATTCCAGATCGGTGGCGTACTGCCACCCTGCCGGAAGGAATCGGGTTGGCGGTGGTCGAAATGCGACTCGCGCACATCACGGCTTGCCGAGGCGCGCAGCGAGACGACAGAGATCCCGTCTGGCGCGAACTCCCGCTCGAACATGCCTTCCTGGATGGCAATTCCGGTAGCGGTGGGCACCGGGCAGCGCGTGTACCACAGGCGGTCCAGTGCGCGCGCCACAGCGGCGCGCTCTTGGCGGTCGGCAACGGTCTCAAGCATGGCAATCTCCTTGGATCTTGGCGGTTGATGTGTGAAGGCGCCGCAAGGCGGCCAGAGAGCGGGGATTGGCAAGAGCGGCTTCGTTGCGCACGGGCTCGCCATGAATGGCCGCCCGCACCGCAGCCTCTGAGCACTTGCCGTTGCTGGTCCGTGGCAGTTCCGGAACTTCGAAGATGACTTGCGGCACGTGCCGCGGCGACGCCCCGCTGGCAATGGCTCGGTGGATGCGGTCCTTCAGCGCCTCATCCAGCACGGCACCGGGCGCCAGCACCACGAACAGCGCGATGCGCAGGACTGGCCCGTGCCTCTGGTCGACCGCGGCGCACTCGAGGATTTCGCTGATACCCCCTAGCTGCGCGTAGATCTCCGCAGTGCCGATGCGCACGCCGTTGGCCTTGAGGGTTGCATCCGATCGCCCATGGATGATGAAGCCGCCTTGCGGTGTGGTCTCCGCCCAGTCGCCGTGGCGCCAGACCCCGGCCCACGTGCTGAAATATGCGGCGTGCATCTGCGTGCCGTCGATGTCGCCCCAGAATCCCAAGGGCATCGAGGGAAATGGCCGCGTGCACACCAGTTCGCCGGGACGGCCGCGCACGGGACGACCGTCGTCGTCGAAGACATCGATGGCCATTCCAAGCGCCGGCGCCTGAATTTGACCGGCATAGCACGGCGCCGTCGGGTGTCCGCCAACGAAGAACGAGATGATGTCCGTGCCGCCAGAGGGCGATACGAGGTGCACGTCGCCCTTCAGGCGCGTGTGCACCCAGGCCGCCGTCTCCGCCGACAGCGGCGCGCCTCCGGCTGCAATACAGCGCAGGGCTGATAGGTCGTGCGTCCTCGAAGGCTCCAGACCGCTGCGCATCCACTCCTCGATCACCGGCGGCGCCAGTCCCAGCAGCGTCACGCGTTCGCGCTCGGCGATATCGAGCACCACCGGCACGGGCCGAGTGGGCGATCCGTCGTACAACACGACGGCGGCGCCGCAGGCAAGTCCCGACATCAGGGAGTTCCACAGCATCCAGCCCGACCCGGTGACGCGAAAGATCGTGTCGCCGGGCCGGACATCAAACTGCAGTACATGGTCGGCGATGTGCTTCAGCAAGGTGCCGCCGGCACCATGCACGAAGCACTTGGGCGATCCGGTGGTGCCAGAGCTGTAGAGCACGTACAGCGGATGCGAGAAATCGAAGCGCTCAAAGGGGAATGGCGACGCGTCCTCGCGCGCAAGAACGTCGTCCCAGGAAGCGAAGCGCGACCAGCTTTCAGGCGCCGGCTCGCCACTCGCGAGGTACTCCACGGCAATCACGTGTCGGACGCTGGGCAGTGCCGCGGCGATCTGCACGCCTTTGCGCCGCGCGTCGTGGACGGTTCCGCCGTAGCACGCGCCGTCGGCGAGCACGAGCACGACCGGCTCGATTTGTGAGAACCGGTTCACCACCGCTTCCGCGCCCAGGTCAGTCGCGCAGATCGTCCACACGGCGCCGATGGACGCGCATCCCAGCATGCCAATCATCGCCTGCGGAATGTTGGGCATGTAGGCGGCAACCCGGTCCCCGGGGAGCACGCCCATGCCTTGCAGGGCACGGGCCATGCGGGCGGCCGCCGCGCGCAGTTCGCCGCGGTCCATGCGCAGGCGATGCCCGGACTCATTCCAGAAGCTCACCGCCGTTGCCTCTCCGCCCCAACGCAGCAGATTTTCCGCGAAATTCAGACGCGCGCCCGCGAACCACTGGGCATGCAGCATGGATCCGTTCTCCACGAGCGCGGGCCCCGAACCGCGCTCGCCGATCACCTGTCCGAAGTCCCACACGCAATCCCAGAACGGGCCCATGTGATCCAGCGAGAACCTGTGCAGATGTGCGTAGTCGCCCAGCCGCACTCGATATCTCTGCTCGATATGGCGGCTGAGAGCCGTCACGTTGGCCGAGGCGATGCGTTCCGGGCTGGGGACCCAGCTTGGCAGCCCGGACGCGACTGCTCCGGTCATGCGGCCTCCCGCAGCCTGGCAGCGAAACCCGGGTAGGTCGCGGCCAGCGCATCGGCCACACGTCCGCGCAGAAGCTCGCGTTCCTGCGCGGTGGGCTCCGGCGTGGCAGGCGGCTCACTGTCGGAGAGATCGAACTCGAAACCGGTTTCGCGCCGGATGCCCTGCAGGTCGTTGCCGCCGTGCACGCTTTGCAGCTCGAATCTGCGTACCGCGGGACGGAAGCGGAAAACGCAGCGACTGGTGATCAGGGCCGCGGGCCCTCCAGGGCGGTGCACGCGCGGGCCGCTGGCGCCAGCGGCGCTGACGTAGTCAACGCGTGGCACCAGCACTCGCCGCGAATGTTCCTCGCGCACGAGCACCACCCGCCGGACCATGGAATACAGGTAAGGAGAGCCGAAGTTGCCCGGCCAGCGCACCGACAACGCCGGGTACTGGCCGCGGCCCATGAAATTGAGATTGGCCTCGGCATCGATCTGGCCGCCGCCGAGCAGGAAACCGTCGATGCGCCCCTGCGCCGCCGCCTCGAAGAGTTCACGGCCGCCGTCCGAGAAGAACAGCTGCGCGCGGCTGCCCAGGATCGTGACGCGCGGCTTGCCATGCAGCGCCTGCGCGAGCAGCGCACCGGCGGCATGCATTGCGCCATCGGAGCCAATGGCGACATGCCTGCAGCCGGCGAGCTCCCGGCCGATCAGCGCGGGAAGGAAGAACACGCCCAACGGGTCCGGCGCGCTCATTGCGGTGCCCCCGGCATGAAGACCTCCTGCAGGTACTGCGTGAAACCGGATTGCGTGCGCGCGGCCTGGAAGTACGCGCGAAGCTGCGCCGGATCACCGGGCCACTCGGCCCCGGCATCAAGCGGCCAGGAGCCTCCGGGGCAGTGCGCGATGGCGTCGATGTAGAGGTTGGACAAGGTACCGTCTTCGTACAGGGGAGTGTTCATGAGATCGCCATCGAAGATTCGCTCCACCGTCACCAACGTGCGGCGGCAGGCGTGGGCAAGCATCGCCAGTTCCCGTCGGCGCCCCAGCCAGACGTTTCCGAGCCGGTCGGCGAGTGGCGCGTGGAACAGGGCCACATCGGGCCGGATGGCAGGAACGAGCAGGATGTCGTGTTCAGGGTCGAACGGGTTGGCCACCACCTTCCAGTCGTTCCTTTGCCTCACCACGTCCGAGCCGATCACCCCGGCGATGGGGATGAAAGGCAGGCCTTTTTCGGCCGCCCCCAGGCCGTGGAAGATCACCGGGCAGGTGGATTCGCGCATCTGCAGGCGTCCGGTCCGCATCGCCTCGGAAAAGCGCGGCGGCGTGCCCAGTTCAGGCATCAGCATCGCGCCGCATTCGAGCTCGCTGACGCAGCCCGCGCCGATCAGAATGTCTGCCTGCATCCCATTGGAAGGCATCACCAGCAAGCGCAGGTTGCGGCGGCCAGCCCGGATCAGATGGCGGGTGACTTCCATCGCGGCGCCGGAGAAAAAAGCATTGAAGTCCACCGGCACCGCCAAGTGCGCGCCATCCGGAATGCGCGAGGCGAGTTCCTCGACGCTGATCATGATGCTGCTGCATGTATCCATGGTCTGCTACTGTAGGGACCACGCATGGACGATCCTATGGCCAAGAGCGGGCAACAAAAGAAAGCCAAGTCGACGGCTGCCGCAGGCATTGCATTGGACCGGGTGAACCACCGGCGCGCAGCGCACGGTCCCGTTTACCGGCAGTTGTACGACACCATCAAGGAGGCCATCCTTGCCGGCACCTTTCCGGATGGTGCCCGGCTTCCGTCATCCCGCAGCCTCGCCGTGCAGCTCGGCTTGTCCCGCACCACAGTTGATCTGGCTTACAACCTCTTGGCAGGCGACGGGCTCGTTCAGGGGCGCACGGCCAAGGGCACACGGGTCACCAGCGGGGTGAAGGCGCCTGTGGCCCCGCAGCGCAAAGCGCTGGCCCTTGGAGCCTCGATGTCGCCCGCCCGCTCCTTGCCGCTGGCCCCAGGCGCGGCTGCGGTCGATCTCTTTCCGCGCGCACTCTGGTCGCGGCTCGCCACACGTCACGCAAAGAGCTTGCTGCCCGACGATCTGGTGGCGCGCGACCCTGCAGGGCATCCCCGGCTGCGCGAAGCCATTGCCAACCGGGTGCGACTGGTGCGCGGGATGGCTTGTGATGCCGGCCAGGTTTTCGTCACAGCCGGGGTCGCGGGCGCCGTGCTGCTGGTCGCGAACGCCTGCGGGGCACAGTGCAAGAAGACGCTCGCCCACCGCGAGACGCTGTCCTTGCCGCTGCGCCACGCATTCGAAGCCTTGGGAATCTCGATTGAGGCACCGGATTTCTCGGCCCTCGAAGGCAATCGATGGCCTGCCGCCGCGCTTGCGGTGGTGAATGCAGAAGACCTCGAGATGCGCGCGCGGCCGAGACACGCTGCGGTGACTCGGTCACTTGTGCAGTGGGCTCGCTCCCACTCGGCTTGGATGCTGGAGGAAGACCGCGACCTCGATCTGTTCCACGAGGGCCTTCATCCAGCGTTGCTGGCGGGCAGCGCGGCGCCAGAGGTGTCGATCTACCTCGGATCCTTCGAGCGAAGCGTGTTTCCCGCCGTCGGCTGCGCCTTCGTCGTTGTCCCGCATGCATTGGTCGAGCAGTTCGCTGCCGCATCGGAACAGTCTCCCTGGACTGCGCCGCTGCAAACGCAACGGGTGCTGAGCGACTTCATCACCCAAGGCTACATTGGCCGCCATGCCAACCGACTGCGGCGCACGCACCAGGAGCGGCGCCAATTCGCGATTGGCATGCTGCGCAAGGGGCGCGCCACGGGAAGGCTGCATTTCGAGGCGGTGGGCTCATGCCTGGTGGCATCGCTCCAGCCACTGGGTCCGACCACCGACTTGCGCACGGACTTGCGGTTGTCCGGCCTCGGAGCAAAGGTGCTCTGCGCTCCTGACTTGCCGTGCGAGCTTCTGCAACTGGGTTATGCCGGCGTGCCAGCGAAGGAGCTTGGTGCTGCGATCGAGCAGCTCGACGCCCTGCTCGCGCGGCTCTGAAGCTCTATTCGATCTTGCCGCCCAAGGTCTTCACCACGCCGGCCCACTTCTTCATGTCGGCGTCAATGAAGGCCTCGAACTCCTGGGGCGTGGAGGCCACCGGCACCATACCTTGCGAGGACATCCAGGATGCGATCTTCGGATCAGCCATGGCCCGCTTGATCGTCTGCTGGATCTGGGCGAGGACCGGGGCCGCTGTGCTGCGCGGCGCGATCACCCCGAAATAGCTTTCCACGGCGAAGCCCCTGACGGTTTCGCCGATCGGGGCCACTTTCGGAAAGCCGGGCAGCCGCTGGCTGCCGCCCGCGGCGATCAGCTTGATGCGGCCGGCCTGGACCATGGGCAGCTGCGAGACAAATGAGTCGAACAGCAAGCCAAGGCGCCCGCCGATCAGGTCCGTTTGCGCAGGGGCACTGCCCTTGTATGGCACGTGCACCATATCGATGCCAGCCATCTGGTTCAACATCTGGCCGGCCAGGTGGGCGGTGGAGCCGGTGCCTGCAGATCCATAGCTCAACGTCTTCGGGTTCTTCTTGGCGTACGCAATGAGCTCCGCCACGTTGCTCACGGGAAGCGTGTTGGACGCGAAGAGCGCGATCGGCAAGGTGCTGATCTGGGTGACGGCAGCCAGGTCCTTCAACGTGTCGTATGGCATCTGCGGGTTGATGCCTGGATTGACCGCGAAGGAAGGAATGACCAGGCCGATCGTGTGGCCGTCATTCGATTTGGCGACCGCATCCGCCCCGATGATGGTGCCGGCGCCCGGCTTGTTGTCCACGATGACGGGCTGCTTCCATTCAGCCTCCATGCGCTGTGCGAGCATCCGCGTCAATCCATCGGCCGATCCGCCGGGCGGAAAGGGAACGACGAAATGCACTGGCTGCGTCGGCCATGTGTTCGCCAGGGCGGCGAGTGGCCCGGCGAACAGGCCGATGGCGAGACTGACGAGAGCGGTGCGGCGAAGCATGGTGATGTCTCCTGTTGTGGCGTATTCGTAAGCACGCCCTATGGTGTCCGATGCTAGTCCCCGGCGGCCAGCTTGCTGTACGGCCAACGCACGAGAAAAGATGCAGGCCAAGCTCATTGGGCCCCTTTAGCCGATGCAATTGAGGGTGCAATCGAACACCTCGTGTCCAGCTTGCCCGCGGCGCTGTCGCCAGGAGCCTTCTTCTCCGCGTCCTTCTTCCATCGGGTGAGCGCGACGAGGTCAGTTCCCCGTGGACGCGTCCTGAATCGGGTCACACGGCTTAGGCCATCAGCGAACCGGCTGCAGACATGGCCACGGTGATCGCAGCTGAAGATTCTTGCGCCGGCTCGGCGATACGGCGCAGCACGGCTTCCTCGGTACCGCGCGAATCGGGAACACCGCCGCCGATGATCTTCGCTCGATCTCACACGCAGCCATCCAACGACACGGGGGATCTTCCTCAGCGTGGACGGCGTCTTGCATTGCGTCGGCAGCAAGTCCGGCGAGTCGCTACCGTTCGAATGGCTGCCGGAGTCTTTACCCATTTTCCGGGCCTGGTGGCTTCTCCGACGGTCGGATGCCGGCCAGCTGTCGAGCGCACGATCGGTCGCGCCCCGCATCGCTTTGACCGGCAATCGCTCTAGCCTCACGCGCAACACCCACCTGTGGTTTTTTTCTTTATTGATCTGACGCAGTGCGTCCTGTCGCGGTCCGCGCGACTGCCCTGAACATCACGCAAAACTCCAGACCGCACACCGGCGGTGTGCGGCTGACCTGGCCAAGCCGCGCTGTCTCGCCGGCGCGCGTTTCTCAGGCGGCATGGGAGCCGACTCGCCGATGCCGCGGGGCCGGCCTTGTGTCACGGGCTCGCCATGCGGTCGATTGGGCAGGTGGTGGCTGCGTGGACGTTGGCGCAACGCAGTCGAGGGTGATTCGCTCCAGTGAGCGCGTCAGCCTCGCGAATTGGTGTCAGCCCCGTCATCAGCCACGGAAACAGGAACACGACCACCGCTGCGGCAGCGCAGTAGGAGACCATCAGGCGGGACATGATTCGGTCAGCCGGGGGCGGTGGCGCGCGAACTTCCGATCGACCGCAAGTTCCAGCTCAAGTCGAGCCCGCCGCGGAACGATCCGGATGGGGATTCGCGCGTCGGACCGGCCCAACCCTCATCTGCACAAAGGTCGGCAGACCCCCCGGCTTCCACTTGTTCCTGCGGGCATGCAGTCCGCAGCGCAGTCCTGCTGCCCGGTCCGACCGGGGGGGCCGCATGGCCGGCAGTGACCAGCGATTCCGAAACCGAATGCGCCCTACGAAATCAATTCATGGGCCGACGTTGGAACGCCGCCACCCGTTTGCATCCAACATTCAGGACCGCGCCGGCACCGCCAAGCGCGCCTTGCATCAAGACGGAGACACCCCTTCCATGGAAGTACACGATGGAAGCAAGCCCATACCCGTAGTACTCGCCGACGACCATGACATGGTGCGGGCGGGTCTGCGTCTGCTGCTAGAGGCCGGCAAGGGCTTCCGTGTCATCGGCGAAGCGCGTGACGGCTGCGAATTGCTCGAAATGCTGTCTTGCCTGCAGCGACGGAGCGAGCCGCCGAAGGTCGTGTGCGCGGACTTGTCCATGCCGAGGATGGACGGCCTCGCCGCGATTGTCGAGATCCGCAAGTTGCATCCGCGAGTCCGGACCCTCGTCCTCACGATGCACGACACCCTGGAGGCGGTCCGCAGTGCCGTTCTCGCAGGCGCAGAGGGCTACCTCGTGAAGGACGCCGCCGTGCAGGACCTGGAGCACGCCGTGCGGACGCTTGCCGCCGGGGGCACCTTCTATAGCAACAGCGCGACGCGCCGCTTGCTCGACGGCGAGAAGCCAGCGTCCGCCGAAGAACTCACGCCGCGCCAACTGGAGATTCTTTCGCTCCTGGCCCGCGGCTGCTCTTCGAAGAGCACGGCCCTTGAGCTGGGTCTCAGCCCCAAGACCATCGACGTGCACCGCGCACGCATCATGGACCGGCTGCAGATCCGCGACATCGCCGGCCTGACGCGGTATGCGATCCGCAGGCGCCTGATCCCGGCCTGACCCTTCGATCCCCGCCGCGGCGGGGCCATCCCACTCCGTTTCCGCAGCTCCTCGCTCCGAAAAGATGAAGGCCTTGATGATCGACGATGACCCGCTTGCGCGGTCATGGATGCGTGACGTCTTGCGGCATCACGTCAGCGAACTCCTGGTCGCCGAAGACGGCGAGCAGGCGTGGCAATTGCTTCAGGCCGGCGCACGGCCGGCGATTTGCTTCTGCGATGTGGCGATGCCGGGCATGGATGGCCTGGAGCTGCTGCATCGGATCAGGGATGAGCCCCTGCTCGACGACCTGCCCTTCATCCTGCTTTCAGCAACCGTCGAACGCGATGCCGTGGATGCCGCCGCGGCGCGCGACGCTTCGGCGTACCTGCTCAAGCCTTTCCTCTCCGCGCAGGCGCACCCGGTCATGGCCAGTCTGGTGCGCAAGTGCCGGCTGGCGCGCTCGGAGCATTTCCTGGTCACCCTGCGGCGAACCGGTGTGCCTTTCGAGGCGCTGGAACATGCGCTGCGCGAGTTGCTGCTTGCATTGCGGCTGGCGATCGCCTGCAGATCCAGCCATTGCCTGATCCATCCTGGCGAAGGGGCCCTGCACCTCGGGCTGTACCGCTGCGCACGGCTGATGGCACTGGCTGGAACGGCGGGCTTGGGCACCGAGCGTCGGCGCGTACTGCTGCGCGAATGCGCAGCCCTCGTCGAGGACCAGTTGCGGGAGATGGGCGCGCTGTCGCCTGACCGCACGTCGGCCAGCACGAATTGGGGGAGATAGCAGCATGCAGGACGCGGGATGGACTGAAGCGGCAGAGTGGGCCGAGCTGGTTCCGGTCGCCTTGATCGGCCTGGATGCCGAGGGCCGACTCGTGAATGCAAACGGGCATTGGAACAGCCTGGCCGGACGCTGTGGCGAGAAACTGCTGCACCTGCCGTGGGTGGCCGCAGTGCACCCGAAGATGCGTTGGGAAATCGACGCAGCATGGAAGGCGGCTGCCGCGCAGGAAGAGAGTTTTGTCACCTGCTTTCGCGCCTGCGGCAGGCCCGGCTCCCAGCCCTGGGTCCGGATCCGCATCTCGCCGCTGGTGCCGCCGCGCGGGGCCACGGCATTCATCGGCGCAGCAGTCGATGCGTCCGAAGGCGTGCGGTTCAAGCAGGAACTGGAGACCAGCAATCAACGGCTCGCGCGCGCCGTTGACGCAGCGGGGCTCGGCCTCTGGGAGGTCGACCTGCGCAGGCGCGAGGTGTACCTGTGCAGCGGGTGGGCAAAGCTGGTGGGTTTTGCGCGGCAGGACCGCGTGATACGGCTGGCCGAGCTCCTGCCGCACATCGAGCAATGCGAGGATACGCAAGCCATCGGAGCTGCCTGGAACCGGCTGCTCACCGGCGCGGCGGACCGCGTCGCCCTCGAGCACAGGATCCGGCGTGCACCCGATGGGGTGGTCTGGCTGTACACCCAGGCGCAGGTGAGCGAGCGTGCCGCCGACGGCCGCCCGCTGCGCATCCACGGGACCTGCAAGGACGTGAGCGAGCGCAGGCGGTCTGAGGGTGCGCTGCGGTCCGCACTCGCCGCTGCGGACAAGGCGAACCGTGCCAAACGCGAGTTCTTGGCCAGCATGAGCCACGAGATCCGCACCCCGCTGAACGGCGTCGTCGGTCTCACCCGTCTGCTCGCGCAGGGAACGCTTGCGCCCGCCGAGCTTGATGCGGTCTCCATGATCGACAGCTGCGCCAAGGCTCTCCTGGGTCTGGTCGACAACATCCTCGACTTCTCACAGATCGAGGCCGGACGGCTGGCGCTGCATCCGGTGCCGACGGACCTGCGGCGGCTGCTCGGCGAAATTGGCGACGTGGTCGCCGTCCAGGCGCGACAGAAGGGGCTGATCTTCCACCTGGGACTCGATCCGGACCTGCCGCCCTGTGTCCGGCTGGATCCCGGGCGGGTCCGGCAAGTGTTGCTCAACCTGCTCGCGAATGCCCTGAAGTTCACCTCCCACGGAGGATTCTCGCTGTCGGCGCGGATCGCCCGGGGTGCCATGTCATCCCACCTCTTCCTGCAGGTGACCGATACAGGCATCGGCATCGCCGCTACCGACCAGGCGAGCTTGTTCATGCCCTTCACCCAGGTGGATGCCTCGGCGAGCAAGAAGTACGAAGGCACGGGCCTGGGCTTGGCCATCTCGCGTCAGCTGGCGCAGCTGATGGGGGGCCAACTGTGCTTGGTCAGCGAACCAGGTCGAGGGTCGGCCTTCACCCTGCGCCTGCCGCTGGACGTACTTGAGCCGTGCACCCTCGCCGCCGCGCCAGCCCCGAGCGATCGCAATGCAGGCGCCATCCTGCTGGTGGAAGACAACGAAGTGAACCAGATCGTCGCCCGGCGCATGCTGGAGAGTCTCGGCCATCAGCGAGTGACTGTCGCCGGCAACGGAAACGAAGCCATTGCGGCATGCCGCTCAGGCCCGTTCGACCTGATCCTGATGGACTGGCATATGCCCGAAAAGGACGGCCTGCAGGCCACCCGCGAGATTCGCGCGATGGGACTGCGAACACCCATCATTGCGCTCACCGCGAGCGCCACTTGCGGGGATCGCGAGCGCTGTCTCGAAGCCGGCATGAACGACTTCCTGAGCAAGCCGGTGGAGATGGCGGTGCTCGCCGAGAAGTTGCGCCGCTGGCTGCGCGCCGAGGTGCCGGTGCCGGTGCATGGCTCCGTCGCCAACGAGCCGAGCTGCAACTCCCTTCCCGCGTTTGACCGTGGGACGCTCGGCCAGAGCATGGACCCTGACTTCGAAACTATCGCCTGGTCATTGCGCATGTTCGAGCGGCAGACCGGCCCCGCACTGGACGCGCTGGAGCAGGCGCTTCACCCCGGGGAGCTCGAGCGCGCGCGCAGCCTGAGCCACCGCATTCGCGACGGCGCAGGCATGCTGGGTGCGCTTTGACTCGCGCAGAGTTGCGCCGAATCGAGCGCAGCCGCGCTACCGAGCCCGTCGTGCTTGCCGATCTGCTGTTGCTGGCCCGACGGGACTACGCAGAATTCCTCGAAGAATCCGCCCTGCTTCGGACGCCCGCGATCGAATGCGAGCCGGCGTGAAGCGGTCTGACCGGGGAGGACCGACCGCTGCTTGCAGCTGCGTGCAATCCACCGCATGATTGGCGCAGTGCGCCATCGGCCTTTTTGCGTTCGAACCCCATGGGAATAGACCTGGATCTGCGACGCCTGCGGTTCTTCGTCGAGGTCGTCCAACAGGGCGGTTTTTCCGCGGCCGCGAAGAAATTGTTCGCGACCCAGTCTACCGTGAGCAAGGCGGTCAAGCAGCTGGAAGAGGAGTTGGGCGTCGTGCTGCTGCAGCGAAGCAGCGTGCGCACGGACCTTACCGACGAGGGAAGAGTCGTGTTCGCCAAGGCCGCGGAACTGCTGGCCGCCTCCGATCGGCTCAAGGCTGAATTGGACGAGTTGAAGGGGCTGCGCCGCGGCCTTCTGACCCTGGGCTTGGCGCCGCTGGGAACCAGCACGCTGCTGGCGGATGCGCTGGCATCCTTCAAGCTGCGCCATCCCATGGTCGACCTCAAGGTGGAAGTGGCTTCGGTCCTTGACCTGCACGAACAGCTGCTGGACCTCGATATCGAAATTGCCGCGCTGTTCGAGTCCGAGGATGAACGACTGGAATACCAGTTGTACATCGAAGACCACCTCATGGTGCTGCTTCCCGCGTCCAACCCTCTGGCCACCACGCCGACGGTCGATCTGCGCGCCCTCCAGGGCTTGCCCTTGTTCCTGTACGACGAAGATGTTCCGGCCAGCCGCGCCATCGCGAAGGCCTTTGAGGCGGCGGGCGTCAGCCCCCATGTGGCCGCGCGCAGCAGCCATCTCGAGTTGCTGTACGAACTGGTCAAGTCCGGGGCGGGCGCGTCTTTCGTCCCCAGCCGTTTCGCGGCCAGCCGGCAGCATCGCGCCACGGTTGCAGTGCCGCTTGCGGACATCCGTATTCCCTGGCGGCTGGGGTTCGCATGGCTGCGTAGCCGCTACCTCTCCCACGCGGCGCGCGCCTGGCTCCACAGTGCGGGTCCGCCCCAGCCCAATGCGATGTCCGAGCCCGTCGGGTAGCGGCGCAGCCGCATGACCTTACGGTCAGCAGGACGCAACCCCGGGATTTCCTTTGCTGGCGATGCGCCTAGGGTGGTTGTAGGATTTCCCGCAACCCACTGCAGGCTGCCATGAATTCCCAGTCGCCTTCGCCCGAGGCACTCGGCGAGCCGAGCGCGCGCTCTCGCCACGCATGCGCATTCTTCGAATCCTACGATGAGGAATATCGGACGCTCTTGCCCTTCGCGAACGAGTGCGTGCGCTGCAACAGCCGGTGCTTCCATCTGCACAATCCGGAGCAGGCAAGCGAGCGCGCGAACCTTCTGCTGCAGGCTGGGGCGACTTCGGATGGCGTCGCCGGCGCGCAGGAGATGCGCCCCTGGGAGGAAACCACCGTCCATGGCGGCGCGTTCAACATGAACGACATGCTGGCCCTGTTCCGCGAACTTGTCACCAGCGGCAGCGTGTGGGCCAACATGGAGTGGGCCTTACGCGAGTCAACCGGCGCGGACGACTTCATCGAGTTTGAAGCCCGGATCAACCCCGTCATCTCGGCCCACAACGTCTTCGTGATCTGCACTTACCAGGCGGGCCGCCACCAGCCTGCCGTCATGCTGGATGTGTTGCGCGCGCATCCGATGATCGTGGTGGAGGGTAAGGTCGAGCCGAACCCGCTTTACGTCCCGACCGAGACCTTCCTTGCTGAGTTGCGGCAGCGGCGCACGGCGGCCCAGGGCGGATAGCTGGCCGACGACAGCGCTGCGGAGGCGCTTGACGCCCTGTGAAGCACGGGCGACCACGCTGAAAGAACGCGTGCTGCCCGCCACTGCGAATGCCCTCCACGCCCGCTCCTTATTCGCTTAGACCACGGAGCAGGAAATGGCCGAAGGATTGTCCTCACTTTTCTAGCCCGCTTAGAAGCTTCGCGTTCGGCGCGGCCAGTTCAAAGCTGAAGCCGCCTGGCACAGCGAAGGACAGAGGCAGCCTGGCCGCCCAAAGGTTGTCGGTGGTCCGCAGCGCCTGCAGGCGCATGGCCAACTTCTTTGCCAACGCCGCCACGTGTGAGCCGCACGGCAGGCTCCTCTGGCGGCCCGGGAAGAAGGCACAGCGGTTCCTGATATCGGCTCGGCCTCGAAGGAGCGATCGCGACAGTCTCTCAGGCGGCGCACGGGGATGCGCGACTCGCGCTCGCACCTGGCATTTCTCGGGCGCACGACCGCGATGCGCATCGTGCAGGCATGCATTCCGGTGCGGCGCATTGCGGCATTCGGGCCTGAGGATGGGGCGCCAGCGGAGCGCCGCTAACCACGTGCCCGGGACCCCGTCCAAGATTCACGGTCGATCACGGCGCGCGGCGCTGCGGTGCGCCACCGGACACCGGCGTGCGCGTGGCTGGCACCAGTCGCCCGCCGGTACCGTCGCCCTGCTCTCCAGCCGCGCCATCAATCGGGGCATGAGCCACGGAAACAGGAACACGACCACCGCTGCGGCAGCGCAGTAGGAGACCAGCAGTCGGGACAGGACCGCCCGCCATGCGAGGCCCGAGACGCCTTCGAGCAACGCTGTCGTGACGGTCCCTGCCGTGCAGGTCAAGGCGCTGCCGATCAAACCTAGCGCAATCACGCGCCCGCGCCCGGACAGCCGCGCGCCTGGCGCGGCTTGCTTCGACGCGGCCGATCCGGTGGCCGCAAGGAGCAAGCCCGGGATGCCAGCAAGGAGCAATGCGGACCAGAGGACACGCGCCGGCATGAGCAGCCAGGGCAAAACGCCGCTGAGCGCCGGGTACGCGCCAAGGACGAGCCCCATGACGCTCATGCCGGCTTGTTCAGGCTGGATGGACCGCGGCGTGCAGCGCCGGCGCGATTCGGCCCAGGTGCGGGACCTCCAGGTCCGGAGAACGACCCAACTCGTCGAAGCAGCCACGGGCCCGGTTCACCCAGCAGGTCGAATAGCCGTAATAGGCGGCTCCTGTGGCGTCCCAGCTGTTGGAGGAGACGAACAAGATGGCGCTGCGCGCGACGCCGAGCCGTCGCTCGGCAAGCTCATAGACCCGGTGGTGCGGCTTGAATATGCCCACCTCGTCCACGCTGATAAGCTCGTCGAAATACGGCGCGATCCCTGCATGGGTGACCACAGCGTCGATGGACCGCGCCGAGCCGTTCGAGAGCACCGCAAGCTTCAGATCCCTCGCCTGCAGTTCCTTCAATGCGCTGGGAACCTCCGGAAAGGCGGCAAGGTGCAGGTACGCATCGCACAGCTCCTGCTGGAGCGGCCCGGCAAGTTCCAGGCCGAGCTGGCGGCAGGCGAACGCCAAGGCGTCGTAGGTGGCCTTCTCGAAGTTCTCGTAGCACCCCATCAGGCTGCGCATCCACGTGTACTCCAGCTGCTTTTGCCGCCACATGACGCTGATCTCGCGACCGCGCCCGGGAAAGCGGGTGTCGCAGGCCGCAGCCACGGAGTGCACGTCGCACAGCGTGCCGTACAGGTCGAAAACGAGGGCTTCAACTTTGTTCATGGGATCTCTTTCTTCAGGAGTGGAATCTGCAGGGCGGGATAAGCAGTTGCAGTGCATGGTTGTCGGATCCTGCTCAGGGCGAGGGGCCAGCGCCGTAACCGGTCTGCGCGCGGAAGAACACCTCGCCGAAGCGCGCCTCCACCTTGCGGTCGCGTCCACCGAGGAAGGTGCACAGCACCGCGCCCAAGAGCCCGATGGGCATGCTTACCAGGGTCGGATTGAGGAGCGGGAACAGCGCGTGGGAACCCATGAAAGCCGGCCCGGCGAGAGCCAGCCCGATGGAGGAGGCCAGGCCTGCGGCAACACCGCCGATGACGCCGGCCGTGTTGAAGCGGCGCCAGAACAACGACAGCAGGATGATCGGAAAGTTCGCCGACGCGGCGACCGCGATGGCGAGGATCACCAGCACACCGACGTTGAATCCCTGAGCAAACAGCCCGAGGCCAATGGCCAGCGCGCTGACCAGCAACGTGGCCATCTTGGCGACGCGCACCTGCTGCCGCTCGGAAACATTGCCTCGCTTGATCACGTTGACATAGAGGTCATGCGCCACCGCCCCAGACGTTGCCAGCGTCAAGCCCGCCACCACGGCCAGGATGGTGGCGAACGCCACCGCGCAGACCACTGCAAGGAAGATTTCGCCGCCCAGGGTTCCCGCGCCGCCCCCCAGGTACTGGGCCAGAAGCGGCAATGCGAGGTTGCCTCCGCGGTCGGCGGCACGGATCGCGTCCTGGCCGACGAGTGTGGCGGCTCCGAACCCAATGAAGGTGGTCACCAGGAAGAAGCTGCCCGCCAGGAACATCAGCCAGACCACCGAATTGCGCGCGGTGGTGGCATCCGGAACCGTGAAGAAGCGCGTCATGATGTGGGGCAGGCCGGCGACCCCCAACATGAACGACAGCATCAGCGACAAGGGATCCAGCGGGTGCTTCAAATAGCCGCCCGCCTGCAGCATCCGACTGCCGTAGGTGGACTCCACTGTGGAGAACAGGCGCAAGGGCTCGAAGTCGAGGCGCACGAGCAGCACTGCGACCAGGACCGCGGCGGTCGTCAGCAGCAGGATCGCCTTGATGATCTGCACCCAGGTGGTGGCCACCATGCCGCCGAACAGCACATACACCAGCATGCCGAGGCCGACGATGAAAATGGCCGTGGGATAGCTCACTCCGAGCATCAGTTTCATCAGCGCCCCGGCTCCGGCCATCTGCGGAACCATGTAGGCGATGTTGACCACCATGGTGCCTACCATCGCCGCCAGCCGCGCCTGCGGTGTCTGCATGCGGTAGGCGATCACATCCCCGAGCGTGAACCGGCCCGTGTTGCGCATCGGCTCTGCAACGACCATCAGGATCACGAGGAACCCTGCCAATGCGGCAACGGCGTAGAGCGAGCCGTCCATGCCGTAGAGGGAGACAAGCCCGGAGAAGCCCAGAAAAGCCGCGGCACTCATCCAGTCGCCCGCCAAGGCGAAGCCGTTCTGCTTTGCAGTCAGCGCACCGCCTGCGGCGTAGAAGTCACTGGTGGTGCTGGTGCGCTTGGCTGCCCACCAGGTGATCAGGAGCGTAAGCGCCAGGATGAGGGCGAAGATCAGCAGCGTCAGCGTCTTCACGGGCGCACTCCCCGGCGGACGACATTGGCGGCGGCGCGCGCCTGGGCGTCGAACTGAATGTTCGCCGCACGCACGTAGGCGAGCGACACGATCCAGCACAAGACATAGGTGAGAAAGACGAGCAGATAGCCCACGTTGGTCGCACCGACAACTTTCACCGCCATGAGCGGTTTGGCGTAGCCGGCCAGCAGCGACATGCCCAGAATGAACAGGAAACTCGTGGCCAGCAAGGGTCCGACGGTGCGGACCTTGAGGGCGATCAGCTCACCAAAGGCCCGCGTGCGCGTGGCCTCGTCCCAGAAGCCCTGCGCTGGGTCGTCGTTGGCGGCCAGTTCGAAATCCAGTGGGTAAGGTAATCCGGTGCGCGCATTCACGATGTCTCCTTATGGTGATGCGAGCAGCGGCGCAACATGCGTGCCTGGTTTTGCGAGGGTTTTCCCCGTACATGCGGCCCGCGATGGGAGTCGATTGCCCTCCGTGCTCCCCTTCGGGACGTGCAAACCGCCTTGATGAGGTCAACACCGAGATCCTTTTGCCGCCCATTCCCGTCGACTGATTCCGAAGTGAATCAGTGAACCACGCATGAATCAGCTCCCGCCGTTCCGGCTCTCCCTCTGAAACTGGAGCTCATTGCCCCGCCTGAGAAGGCCGCCGATTCACGGGTGACTCGGCGCTGCCTATACTGCGCTCCTCATCCCGCGGAGTCCGTATGGACGATCACCCCAGCGCCGAACTCGAGCACCTGCGGCAAACCTGTCGCGACTTGCAGGAGATCTTCCGCACCTCCTTCGACGGCATCTTCGTCGCTGACGGCAACGGCATGACCTTGATGGTCAACGAGGGTTGTGAGCGCAACTACGGCCTCAAGGCTGCCGATCTGGTCGGTCGGCACGTGTCGGAATTCGAGAAGAAGGGCTGGATCCGGCCCGTGATCGCCGGCAAGGTGGCAGAGACGAGGCAACGCATGTCGGCCACCCAGCTCACACACGAAGGCAAGACCATCCTGGTGACGGGCATCCCGCTGTTCGATCAGGGCGGACAAGTACGACGCGTGGTCATCAACTCGCGGGACATGACGGAGCTGGTCCACCTGCAGCAGGACTTGGCGATTGCGCGCGAGAACCTGCGCCGCGCCGATGGCGAGCGCGAGGAGCTGCGAACGCAGTTGCTCAGTCTTGAGGGCGTCGTCCTGCAAAGCCCGGCGATGCGCCGCATCGCCGAACTCGCGCTGCGCGTGGCCAAGGTGGACTCCACCGTGCTGGTCACCGGCGAATCCGGCACGGGCAAGGAAGTCCTCACCCGCCTGATCCACAAGGAGAGTGCGCGGGCTGAGGGCCCCTTCATCAAGATCAATTGCGGGGCGCTTCCCCGCGACCTGCTGGAAAGCGAGCTGTTCGGATACGAGCCGGGCGCCTTCACCGGGGCACAGCGCCAAGGCAAGCATGGCCTCGTCGAACTCGCCTCCGGTGGCACGCTGTTTCTGGACGAGATCGGTGAGCTGCCGCTGGACTTGCAGGTGAAGCTGCTGACAGTGCTGCAGGACCGCCAGCTGGTGCGCCTGGGTGGCACCAAATCCGTGTCCGTGGATGTGCGGGTGGTGGCGGCGACGAACCGGGACCTTGCATCGATGGTCGCGGAGCGCAAGTTCCGAAGCGACCTCTTCTACCGGCTGAACGTGGTGCCGATCCGGATTCCTCCGCTTGCCGAACGCCGCGAGGACATCCTGCCGCTGGTGAGGCAGTTCGTGGACGAATTCAATCGACAGTACGGCTTCAGCAAGCGCTTGGCCGAAAGACTCCTGGGTCGCTTGCACGCCTCATCCTGGCCGGGCAACGTGCGCGAACTGCGCAACGTGGTCGAGCGCCTGCTCGTGACCAGCCCGGGCGACCTGATCGGGCTTCAGGACCTCGAGGCCGTGCTGCCGGCGTCCGGCGGTTCGGACACTGCAGGAATGAAACCGAAGGTCCAGGAGCTCGAACGCAGGCTGGTCGAAGAGGCGATGCGTGAGCACAAGAGCACCCGCGCGGCCGCCATCGCACTCGGTATCAGCCAGTCCACCGTGGTGCGACGACTGCGCGCTCCGCAGCCCATCAAGGGCGCGTGACTTCCGAGCGGGGCGGCAGCCGGTCCGCCCTGGCGGCGTGTCAGCCAAGGCCGCGCACGGTCGACGCAGCCGCAGATGCGCAGAGGGACACCTGCGGCATGGCGACCGCTGTCCTCCGGGAAGATCGGTGTCGGTATCGGTGTCGGGTGTCTTGAGGAGTTGGTGAACACCGTCTGCACTATCGGCCGCGAGATCTGCGCCAGCTGCGCCCCGACGTAGCCGGGCTGCCGGAAGCTGAAAGGCGTAGGCACTGGCAGAACCGGCGCGGTGCTGCAAAATGTCACGTTCGACATTCGTACGGCTCATTCAGAGCAGCCTCGGCCGGGACAGCGTTCGAGCTGCCCACGCACCTGCGAAGGCGCTTGGCGGCAGATGCGCGGAGCAAAGCACTTATGAGCACCCACGATGTCGCGAGTCGCTCGGCCGTCACCGGATGGCCGGTTTCCGGTGGGTCTTCGCGCAACACCTGGGCCGGCGGAGAAGCCCAGTCAGTTTGTCGCACGCCGTCAGCCATGGCCTATCCGCGAGAGCATTCCGCCGGAGCAATCCCTCCCATTCCTCAAACGCATAGGATTCGCGGCCAGAAGTAGGCAAGCTTGCAGCACTCCCGTATACGGCGCGCGAGCAAGGCTCCGTCAAGGAGAGATGAGCGCGAGGAAAGAATTCGATGGCCGTCGTGATCAGTTCTCAGCCGCGACCTCAGCTCGTCGCCGCGCGGCTTACCCACCGTGCGCGGGGATAACGCTGAGGATAACTTCGGAGCGCGCGCGCGAAAGCGTGCACCGGCGCGGGCTGCGCTTCGGTTGCGTATTCGCTAGGCACTTCGCCGGCTGCGAACGTGCGGCCTGGAGGATTGCGCCAACGGCCGTGCAGCAATTGGCAGCAGCATGGTGACGAGAGACCGAATGGACCGCCGGTGCAAGGGCTCCGCGCGCGGCCGAGCGGCGGCTTGCTCCAAGATACGAGCACTGAAGCAGCGGATCGCCGACCCGGCAACTCCGCTGCAAGACGACGTTGCCGACGAGACCCCAGGTCGTACGGCATGCGCGGGCCTTCGTATGCAGGAGATGGCCACGACCGCTCTACGAGCAGCATCCGCGCCGTGGCCGGAGCGCCGCTGCCGCGATGGCGCCACTGGGGCACGCAGCGTTTGATCTCACCGCTACTCGCCGACACATGCCCCATGAACCAGATGGCGGCAACGCCTTCGGGTGGACCGCAGAAAGCGGACGTTCCGCGCCTGCGACCCCACTGACCATCCCGGCGAGCTGCTGAACTCGCACGGCCGGAGCACGGGCCTGGCTTGTTCGGCGCGTGCCGGCGTGCGGCACGGGAAGCGAGATGCACCTCGAATACGCGCAAAGATTGGCTTGGATTGCGCCCGACGTTGAACGTACTCCAACCACCTACGAAACTCGCCTCCTTTGACCTATCGGGAAGAATTGGAGCGTCGTCTAATCCTGCCGGAGCAGCCAACAGCAACCAGGCCCGGGCACATGTCCTCGAATGCGCACGGCGCTGGCCGCCCAGGGACGGCTATCAGGCGCCACGCGGGCACCGCAGGCGGCGCCGATGGCAGAACGCCGCGCTGCCGCCACAGACCGAGGAGGAGTCGAATGGGATTAGTCACACGCCTTTTTGGCAGGAAGAGGAGCGAGGCAAGGGAGGCCGGTTTATCACACCTGCAGATCGCCACCCGGGAGCAGACCAGGCGCGAGTTGATCGCGCTGGCGCTACGCGATACGCTCAAGAGGCACGGCCTCGCGGCTGGCTGTATCACTGCAGAAGCGCTACCGAGCGTGGTGGGACGCCGTCGAGGACTGCATATCCAGCTCGTGTTTCGGGATTGGCAACCAAGTCTCCTGTCCTACGTTGTGGCGCTGGAGGCAGCCGTCAAGGCCAGGCTCGCGCACCTCGACCCGCTGTCGACGTCGTGGCTTATGGGGATGTCATGGCGCTTCGAGCCGACGGAGCGCTCTCTTTGGCCGCAGTTGCCCGCACCTGAACTGCGAAGCCGCTCCCCACCCGTGCTGCGGGACGCCATTGGCGCCGCTCACCGGTTCCCCAAGGACAACTTGCTGCCGGCGGGTGACGACCGCTTTCAGGACAGTATTGCGGCGCGCCCCGACTTCAGTCCGACGCTGCCCATGGCGAAGAATTAGGAACACGCGTGCGCGGCAACACTGCGATCGCGGTGCGGTGACAGCGCCCAGGGCGTGCGCTCGCACTACGCGGCGGCAGCCTGCCGGCAGGCGAGCGCTGCAACGTGTTTCGTGCAACTCACGATGCCCGGCCCGCAGCGCCGGCTGCCGATCCTTCGATCATGCGGGGAGCGCACCCGCCACCGATCGCCTTGTGAGGGCCCCGTGCGGCGGCCACTCCTGACGCACGTCGCCCCCAGGCTTGACGTTTCCGGATCAACTGCCTGCGCCCGCGCTGACATGCCGCTATTGCGCGGGCTCCCTGCTGCGGCCGTGACACGTTCCAGCCACTGTGTTCATCACCGGTTTCAACTGAGAACCCGGGTGCATGAGGGTTCGCCGGCTGCAGCCGGGCAGCTTCCTTGACGCGGTCACGGGATTTTGTGCTTGGCCAGAGCAACTGCGCTAAGTCGCGTTCGATGGGCGCGCGGGTTCGCTCATTCCCCCGTATCGCAACAATGCGATGGTCGCGAGCCGGCGAACAGCCTGCCAACTTTCAGGCCTAGAACGCGACGTCGGTGATACGCAATCAAGGTGTTCGCGGCTAAAGAATCGACCTATGCCACAACCCGGTCGCAATGGTCCACTTCGGTGCCTCAGGCGCTTGCACAGCCGCTCGCCTGAGACATCGAACCAGACTGCTTTACTTTTTCCTAGGGGACTCCAGCATGAAGATCAAATTGAGCAAACTCGCCGCGGCCTGCGCGGCCGCCCTGCTGTCCGTCGGCGCCTTCGCAACCGACAGCGGCAGCGGCACGATGGGAGTGACGGCCTCGATCGCCGAGGAGTGCTCGGTGGGCAACACCGTGACGCTGGACTTCGGCCAGCTCAGCATGCTGTCGAACGGTGCGGCATCAAGTGCACCGAGCGCTTCCGTGGCCGGCGGCACGCTCGACGCAATCTGCACCAGCGGCACAACCACGCCGAAACTGAAGTTCTCCTCCGCCAACTCGAACGGGACGGACTTCCGCCTGGTCGGCGCGGATGCCACCACCTACATTGTGTACACCTTGGCGGAGTCGGGTGGCGCCGCGATCGCATACAACACGGCCGCCTCGTTCACCGGTTTCGCCGCGGATGGTTCCACCAAGAGCCTGGCAATCGCCGGCTCCATCGCTGCAACTGAGAAGACCGGCAAGGCGAAGCAGGCTTACAGCGACACCATCACCATCACCAGCACCTACGGCATCTAGGGAGGGCGGCCATGAAGCGCATTCCGTCGCCCACTGCAGTGCGAGGCGAGCGCGCTTCATGGCTGATTCGCGCTTGTACCTTTGTGATCGCGCTGCTCGGCGCCGCTGCTGCCGCAGCGCAAGCCCTGATCAGCCCGGTTGTCGTGGAGTTCGCACCAAAGCAAAGGATTGCCACGGTCCGCATCACGCTCAGTGACAAGGCCATCAAGCCGATGCGCTTGCAGACGCAACTGCTGCAATGGCGTCAAGATCTCCACGGCGCACCCGTGATCCAGCCGAGCGAAGACCTCATCGTCACGCCGCGCATTGCGGAACTCAAGCCTGGGCAGCAGCAGGTGCTGCGGCTTGCGCTGCGAGGCTCCTTGCCAGCGGAAACCGAGAGGGCCTATCGGCTTGTGCTGGAGGACATCGCCCCACCCTCGGCTTTGGACCTGGGCGGCAGCGCCGCCGTCAACTTTCGCATGGCTTATGACCTTCCGGTGATGGTCGCTCCTCGGGCCACGGTAGTCAACGCGCTGCGCTGGCGCGCCTGTCCGACCGCGAACACGTCGTCGAGGTCCGCGGGTGTATGCGTGCGCATCGCCAACGTCGGTAACCGCCGGGTGAAGGTTCAGTCCATGACGATCCGCGGCGACGGCTGGCAACACGTGCTCACCCTGAAGGAAGCCGACGCGTTGTTGGCCGATTCCGAGCGCGAATGGGTGGTACCGGCAACTGTGGCCGGCCCATTGCGCGAGGTCGAAGTACGCACCACCACTGGCGACGTCGTGCACGCCGAACCCGCCGGCGGATGAGGGGTACCGTCAGCGTTGCATTGCGAGCCATCCCATCGAGTTTGCCTTGGCCGCCGGCTCTGCGTTGCACCTCACTTGAACTTTGAGCAGGGCCCCTCCCTCATCGTCGCAACGTCTGCGCCGGAGTCCCGCGGTGCTGACCGCGATCGCGGCCGCGGCGTCCTGGAGCTGTCCCGCGGTGTGCACCCCCCTGTCGGTCAGGCTGGTCCACGAGGCAGGGGCGCCCGTGCAACTTCGCATCGACGTTTACTCCGCCAGCGAACCTGTCCTTGCCTGGAGCGGAACGGCAGGCCCGGGACCCTACCCGTTGGCGCTCATTTGGTCCGGCGCTTCCCTGCACCTGTCCGCGCCGCTGCCGATCCTGCCCTCCTTGGCGGCGGGTCCGGTGCAGTCGATGTCGCTGCGCAACGTGGGCACCAGTGACAGGTTGGAGATGCTGGTGCGCGAGCCGGTCTACCCAAAGTTGCGCCATGCCGGCAGCACGTGGGTGCTGGAGTTGGAGCCCGAGCCGATGCGCACAGCGGCGCCGCCCGATGCCAGCGGTAGCGACGCCGCAACTGCCACGGCTGCCGCGCCGCAGCCTCCCGCGCTGCCGCGCGAGGCCGGACCGGTCGCGAAGGTCTTGCCGCAGCGCGGCCCCTCTTCCGTCGCCGGCGATCGGTCGAATCCTGCCGCTGCCGCTTCTACACCGCACCCTGAGCAACTCCTGGTCGACCTGACCGTCAACGGACTGCGTCAAGCGGACATCGCCCGCGCCGAGCAGCTATCCGATGGTCGCGTCCTGCTCGCCAGAGAAGACTGGCAACAAGCCAGGCTCGTTGAGCCCGGCGAGCCAGTGCCCCTGTCGGACGGCACCCCCGGCTTCGCGCTCGACGCCATCGCCGGTCTGCGCTTCCGCGTGGACAGGCAGCGAATGGCCATCGACGTCGAGGCGCCGGCGAGCGCCTTCGCGGTCTCCAGCATGGACACCGCTCAGGCGCTGCAGGCTTCGCCCGCTCGACCCTCACCCGGTGCGCTCCTCAACTACGACTTCACGTTATCGCATCCTTTGAATGCGCCGACGACTGCCGCGGCCACGTTAGAGGCGGTCGGCTTCGGGCGTTTCGGCACGGCCGTCACATCGGCCCTCGCGAGCAAGGACGGCGAGCGATCCAGGCTGGTGCGGCTGGACAGCTACTGGCAATTCGATACACCTGAATCCATGCACACCCTGGTGCTCGGCGACACAGTAGGTGTTGCAGGCGGATGGAGCCGCCCTGTGCGGTACGGCGGGCTGCGTTGGGGCCGTGACTTCGGGCTACGCCCCGGCTTCGTGACCATGCCGTTGCCATCGCTGCGGGGCGAGGCTGCGCTCCCGTCGACGGTGGATCTGCTGGTCAACGACTCGCGCAGGTTCAGCCAGTCCGTGGGGCCAGGTCCGTTCGACATCAGGAATGTCCCGGTGATCACCGGAGCAGGCGAGATGAACCTGGTCGTTCGTGATCTGCTGGGTCGTCAGACGGTGCTTCAACAGAGCTACTACGCTTCCCCACGCCTGCTCGCAAGGGGCCTGAGTGATTTCTCGCTCGAGGGGGGGTGGATGCGCACCGGATTTGGCGCGGAGTCCCAGTACGGTACCCCCTTCGGCGCCGCGACGCTGCGGCGAGGCATCACGCCTGGGCTGACCGGCGAAGGCAGGCTGGAGCTGCAGCGTGATCGCCAGGCCGCCGGCGTTGAAGTCGCCACTCTCATTGGCACATGGGGCGTCGGGCGGATGGCGATGGCGGCTTCTCGTGACCGCTTCCAGGAAACGCCGGAACGCGGAGCGCTGGTGAAGTTCGGAATCGAGCGCAGCACCGCCCGCGCCGGCGGTGCCTTGCAATACGAGTACGCTACACGCGGCTTCGCACCGCTTGGTGAGTCGCGAGATGCGGGTGTACTGGCCCGTCGCAGTCGGGAGCAAGTCCTGGCCACCATCGGTGGACGCTTGTGGGGGCCCCTGAACGCCGGGCTGAGTTATGTTCGCCGTGTGCAGTGGAGCAGCGAACGCATTAGTTCGTTGGGACTGACCCTGCATATCCCGCTGGGACAGGCAGCCGCCCTCACGCTCTCGGCGAGCCGTCGCCTGGACGACGGCGGGCATGGGTGGAGCGGCAGCATCAACCTGAACGTGCCGCTTGGCGGCGAGCTGTACACCAGCGCGCGCGTGGAGCGCCCGGAGAACGGACACACAGTGTCCAGCGTGATTGCGCTGCGCAACCCGCCTGCAGGCCCGGGCCTGGGCTGGCGTGCGGAGTCGTCCACCGAGCCGCGACAGCGCGCACGCGGCGGGCTGCAGTACAACACCAACCACGGCGACGTGACCGTCGACGTGGTGGCGGATGCGGCCGCACGCGTGAGCACCCGGGCCAGCGCACGCGGGACGGTGGGCATGATGGCCGGCCTGCCGTTCGCTTCCCGGCCGGTAGGACAGGGCAGCTTCGCCGTGGTCCAAGTCCAAGGGGTGGCGGGCGTTCCCATCAAGCGCAGCAACCAGGTCGTCGCAGTCACCGACGATCGCGGACTCGCCTTCGTGCCAGGGCTTGTTCCCTGGAACAAGAACGTGATCGAGATCGACGCTGCAGACCTGCCGCTGGACGCCGAAGTGCAGGCCGTAACACGGGAGGTGGTGCCCTACGCGCGAAGTGGGGCACTGGTCCACTTCGACGTCCGGCGCACCCGCCAGGCACTGCTGGTGCTCCACCGCAGCGACGGGCAACCCGCGCCGCTCGGAGCCCGCGTGCGCCTGCTCGCCTCGGGCGTCGAATTCGAGGCGGGTCGACGTGGGGAAGTATGGCTCACAGACTTGACGAGCGATCAGCAGCGCGTGGTCGTGAGCTGGCCGGGTGGCGGCTGCGAGCTCGACCTGCGCATACCACCAAGCGAGGGCGGTGAGCCCATCACGCTGGAGCCACTCGTGTGCGACAGACCAGCGCAATGAAAGGAAGACCCATGCATCGGTCAAGGCGGGCCGCTGCCGTCGCACTGCTCACACTGCTAAGCACCGGGGTGATGGCGGGTGCATGCAGCGTCAGTGCCACCGCGGTCAGCTTTGGACAGTATCAAGCGCTTGATTTCGCGGGCAAGCTTGCATCCACGGACCGGACGACGAACGCGACGGTGTCCGTCGTCTGCACAGCCATCGTCGGCGGTGGGAGCTATCGCTTGAGCCTGGGTCCGAGCACGCAGGGCAACAGCATCGTTCCACGCTATCTCGCCCGCAGCGCAAGCGCGCCTGGAATGGCCTTCAACATCTACCTGGATGGGACCTACACCTCGGTATGGGGCGATGGCTTCACGGGCGCGGTGATCATCGCAAACCTGCCGGTCGGCGACAGCGTGCATACGCATACCGTGTTCGGAAAAATTCCTGCGGGACAGAGCGCGCTCACAGCCGGCGCCTATTCGGCATCGCTGACCATCACGATCACCTATAGCCCGTAAGCAACCCGACAAAGTGCAGTGGCCACTCCATGAAGTGGCGGTCCGGCTGGCCGGCGAGTGAGGAGACCAACTCGCGTGCAAGACCCGGCGCGTCGCCGCGGAGCGCATGCAAGATCCGACGCACACCGTGGGCCCGAAGCGCCTGCGCTCGCGCTGCTGGTGTCACACGCCGCAGCGCAATCAGCGATTGCCTGCCTGTTGCGTGCAGCAGGTTCCTCGCCTAGATGGGCACAGATCAGCGTTCGAAGAAGACATATGCTGCATTCAGAAACTGCATTCCCCGAGCGCTGCACCAGAAATCGTGCACCGCTCGTTCACGCGTTGCGGCGAGGCGCTCTGCATTCACTTTCGTGCCGAACGGCTCTGGCATTACGGACTCTGCGCGGATCTCGAGGCGGTTTCCCCCGCGCAGGCGCTCAAGCAGCGCCCGCACCTCCTGCACCTCCGTGCCCGATTCAAGGGAGAGGGACTTTCGGCTGAAGCTCGCCAGCGGCGACCAGCGAGCTGGTGCCACGCGGGGCACACCACTGCTGACGCTCCGATTGCTCAGCCCCGCAAGTTCCCTGAGCCCTTGCCGAGCACGGCCATGGCCTCCATCAGGCTGAGGCCCGGCTCGTAGACGGTCCTTCCGGGGTCCGTCTGCACGCGCGGTTTCCGCAGCGCTTACAGCAGGTCCATCCGAGCTCCATTTCAGCTGTTTGAAGTCTCGGTCACGGTCGCTTGGATGCCAAGCAGCACCTTGCCGGCAGGCGAGAGGCCGCCCTGGCGAACGAGTCGACCAAGAAGCGCCTACGCGCGATGCGTCAATGCATTCCGATCCGGAATATCCCTCTTGCCATCAATTCATGAGTTCCACGATCGAAAGGTGGCGAGAATCGATCTCTGTCGTTCACCATCGCTGGCGCCCATCGAATTACGTCGGAAGACTCGAAGCCTCAGGTCTGAGGCTTGCGAATGCCGGCACGTAAGCCGGCGAAACATCCCCATGCTTGTGCACCGGGCCCTGTGCCTACTCCACTTGACGCTGCGGCTTGCCGCGCGTGCCATCTGCGCTGCCAGGGTGTATGGCGGCGCACCTTTGCGCTGTCCTTGAGGTGGGGGCGTCAATCGGGCACCCTGCTGTCGGTATGCGCGTGCTGCTCGCGCAGCACCACCAGCTGATTCGAGCGGGCCTGCGGGCACTGCTCGCCACGATGCCAGGCGTCTGCCTGGACGGCGAGGCCGGCAATGCAGCTGAACTGCTCGCCTACCTCGGCTCGCGGGCGCAACCGGACCTCGTCCTCCTCGACCTCGACACGCCTGATGTCGACGGCCTCGCCTTGCTCGAGCAAGTCCGCGCGCGCTACCCCGATCTGCGCATTCTGATTCTCTCGATGCATCACTCGCTCGGCGCCGTGAATCGCGCATTCGCAAGTGGAGCCAACGGCTACATCTCGAAGGATGCGCCCAGCCGGGAACTGCAGGACGCCCTGCACAGGGTGATGCAAGGCGGACCGTTCGTCAGCGACGGGCTGACGAAAGTCCTGCTGCTGCATCGCACGCCAAGCGCATCCAATGAACTCAGCGACCGGCAGGTACAGATCCTCTGTCGTGTCGCGCAGGGCCTGAGCTCCAAGCAGATCGCGTCCGAGTTGGGATTGAGCCCGAACACCGTCGATGGCCATCGCTCCAGGATCATGCATCGCCTTGGCATTTCCGACATTGCAGGATTGACGCGCTACGCGCTGCGCAATCGTCTCGTTCAGCCGGAATGACGCCACGACAGACGACCTGTGCCCGAATACACGATGAACAAGCACGCCATCCCGCCCCGCAGCATTGACCCGGTGTTCTTCGATCCGGGTGTCATCCAGCGCATGTTTGAGGGAGACCAGTCGACGTTCTCGAAGTGCGTCGCACTGTTCGAGCAGCACACCGGTCCGGCCCTGGCGGCCATTGAGGATGCCCTTCGGGCCGCCGATCTCGAGGAGATCGGTCAGGTCGCGCACCGTGTGCGCGGGGGAGCGGCAGCGCTCGGCGCCCTCGCCCTCGCGGGCCATTGCGGCGTAATCGAGCGCATGGACAGCTTGGACCCGCAGGCGCTGCGCCAGCAACTGCACGCCGCCACAAAGGCCTATCACCACTTCCTGGTTGAAAGCCGGGTTTACCTGGTCGCGCACACGGGTGGAATACCAGAAGACGACTGAAGTTGACATCCCTGGACCCCGGTTGCGCCCACCGAGTGTGCACGTCGCGCCGCTGTGCTGGTTTTGAGCTTGCCTGCCTCGACTGAATCGCCCTAGGAGAGCGGGATGGCCACATCATCCGGATGTGTTGCCGATGCGTTCCAGGTCAGGTTGCGTTCTTTCCGATCCTGCGGCGCGTCGCATCCGAGTCAAGGTGGGTAGCGCCAGTGCGCCGGCGTGTCGACCGGGGATGCGACCTGCGTTGTCCGTTCCGCGATGCGGCGCCCGCCGGGCGAAGCACGCAGCCGAGGCGCTCGGGGCACCCAGCGCCAGATGCGCCGGCCTCGCGCCGCCCGCGTGAGCTCGCCAATGCGCTCCACCCGTTTGGACGCCGATCAGGTCAGGCCGAGACCTGCGAAGCTACTGAGTTCTGCGGACCGGTCCGGCGGCAGGGTCAGCGACACCTCCGTCAGTTCGCCCCCCTCGAACTCCGCGAGCACCACGCAGCTGCCCAAGTCCTTGCCGATGGTAGTCTGCAAGGCCTCGTAGGCTTCCGGCGCCAGTTGCAGCGTGCCCGGTGCGGCGCGCAAGGCCAGCGCCCGCACGCGCGCCCGCTCCCTGCCTAGCAAAATCATGAAATCCTGCCCAGCTGCGCTGCAAAGGGCGATCTGGCATCGGCCACTCGCCAGCGCCATGCGCAGCCGCGCGCGCGCCATCGCTCGCAGCAGCGCCACTGCCATTTGCAGCGCCGAGTGCGCGTCGGCAAAGCTGACAAACGCAAATGCATCGGTGCAGGGATCGAGCGTGCCATCGTGCTGCGGCGCCATCCTCGCCAAGCTGGCGAGTACGCCCTCGCGCTGGATGGGGCCCGACGACGGGCTTTCCACGCAGAGCAGCGTGCGGGTGGTGCTGCCGAACTCCGCCCGGCCCGAGCGTTCCTCGAACAGGCTGCGAAGCACATCGGGGACGAAGTGCTTGCGCACAAGGCCGTCGAATTCAGCCACCAGCAGACTCTTTTCTTCAGCGCAAAGCATGGGGACAGCCCTCCTCGAAGACCGCCTGTATGACACCATGACGGGTTCGCGCCTGCTTAGGTCAAATGCCGCCATTGCACCCGCCGGCGCTGGTGCCCGTCGTCGTCCTGGTTACAACTTCAGGGCCGCACCAGACCCTTGCGCACGGCATACAAGGTGAGACTGGCGACGTCCCTGAGCCCCAGGCGATCCATGATACGGGCGCGGTGCACGTCCACCGTCTTGGGGCTGAGGCCGAGGGCGAAAGCGATCTCCTTGGACGACTTCCCGCTGGCCAGCTGCGCCAGGATTTCGATCTGCCGCTGCGTCAGCTGTTCCTCCATCGCCGGCTCGGTGGGTTCCAGCAGCAGCTGCGTCACGCGCGAGTTGTAGTAGCTGCCGGTCGTGATCACGCCGCGCAGCGCGATCTCAAGTTCGATTTCGGGCGCATCCTTGCGAACGTAGGCATTGGCGCCACTCGCGATGGCCTGCTTGACCAATTCGGCCGACTGGTTCATCGACAGGACGATCACACGCAGCTGGGGATAGCGTTCATGGATGCGCCGCAACACGGTGATGCCATCCATGCCCGGCATGCTCAGATCAGTGATGACCACATCGGGATGCACCGATTCCAGCAGATCCAGCAGTCCAACTCCATCGCTTACCTCCGCGATCACCTGCACACCATCGATGGCATGCAACAACGCACGGATGCCAGAACGGACCAGCTCGTGATCGTCAGCGAGCACGACGTGGATCGCGTCGACCACGGGCATCATCGTTCGCACCTCGACGGGTCGAACCGGACACGAAAAAGTACTCCCATTGCAGGACTCCTGAGCGTTACACATTCCCAAGGCTGACGGCGAGCGCCTTTCAGAACGGAAACAGTCTTACTCTCCGCCGTCGAGCCCATCGTTAACCAATGAGCGTGTCTGTCTGCAAAGACAATTGGCAACCGTCCATCGCGAGCCGTACCCTGTGTCATCCGGCCCACCGGGGCCGTGCCCCGCTGGCGCAATGCCTTGCACCTGTTCCCTGAAGTCCATCCTTTTTCATGAACCCTATCCTTGTCGTCGACGATGACGAGAGCTATCGCGAACTGCTGGTGCTGACCCTGGAGGACCACTGCGAAGCGACCCAGGTGCACGGTTTTTCGGCCGCCGCGCCGCTCCTGCGGCACCTGGCAGGCGGCGCCGAGCCACCCTGCCTCGTGCTGCTGGATTTGCACTTGCCGGAGGTCCATGGGGTCGATCTGATCGACCAGATCCGTGTGCTGCAGCCGGCGGTGCCGATCGCATTCTTGTCGGGCGCCGCCGCCGCCGAGGCGCGCGACGCCTGCTTGGCCGCCGGAGCCTTCGCCTTTCTCTGTAAACCAGTGTCGTATTCCGATCTCATCCGGCTGCTGCAAGACTTGTTGCGCTCCCTGCCACGCGCGTAATCAGTTCGCCTCCGGGGAGCTGAGAGTGAAGCGAAAGGTCGCACCCTGCCCCGGGGCGGAATCAGCCCAGATCTGGCCCTGGTGCAGACCTACAATCCGCTTCGCCGTCGCCAGGCCGACCCCGGAGCCTTCGAACTCCGCGTCGCGATGAAGTCGCTCGAACGCTTGGAACAAGCGACCTGCGAACGCCGTGTCGAACCCGGCGCCGTTGTCCTCGACTCGGAAGATGGTCTGTCCGTCGGGCCCCCTTTCAGTCGCGAACGCGATTCGCGCGTGGGAACGCCTTGCCGTGAACTTCCACGCATTCCCCAGCAGATGCGACAGGGCGATGCGCACCAGCCTCTCATCGCACTCCTCCCACGCGTGGGGCACGCATTCGAAGCTGACGTTGCGTTCGGGCCGGCCCTGGCGCAGGGTGTCCATCAGCGAGCGCGCAATCTCCGCCACGTCGGTTCTAGTGCGTGACATGCGGGCGCGCTCCATCTCGGCGAGATACAACACGTCCTCCACGACCTGGCTTAGGCGGTGCGTCTCCTGCCGGATGGCCTTCAGGTAACGCACACCCCTGGCGTCGAGGCCATCCCCGTACTTGTCCAACAGCACCGAGCTGAAGCCGGCGATCGTGGCCAGCGGCGAACGCACTTCGTGCGCCACCGAGTGGCAGGAGGAGCGCAGTTGCGCGTTCGCGTCCTCCAGTTCAACCACGCGCGCCGCCAGCTCAAGGTTCGCGGCGTGGGCTTCCTGCTGCCTCTGACCCAATTCCTGGACGGTGTTCATTGCCTCCGCGTACGAGGAGAACAGCAGGTCGAGGATTTGTTCGCGGCCAGCCGTGATCTGGTGCATACGGCCATCAAACCCGATCTCGATCGCGCATTGCGGTCTGCGCCCGCGCAGCCTGCGATTTGCCAGCAGTAACGCGATCCGTGCCAGCAGAGCCCCGGGTTCGAACGGCTTGCGAACGAGGTCGTCGGCGCCGCAAGCCAGGGCCGTCAGCGCATCGTCGATCCGCCTGCCTGGAGTCAGGACGATCACGGGGATCTCTGCCAACGCTGCCTCCGCCCTGATCAACCGGCACAGCGCATAGCCGTCCATATCCGGCATGACCGCATCGGTGACAATCGCGGCCGGCCGCATGCGCCTCGCGACCTCCAAGGCTTCCGCGCCGCTGCCCGCGAGCGTCGCGAGGTAGCCTGCGGAGCTGATGGCCTTGCGCAGCATGGCCGCCTCCGTGCTGCAGTTCTCCGCCACCACGATCCGCGGCCGGGCGTGCTGCGCGCCAAGTATGTTCACGTTTGATTCATTCACTTCGAATTCGCGCGATCGCCGTCAGCGCTCCCCGGCTCCACTTCGAATAGTGGTCTCGTTCGGGTACGACCGCGCGGCTGCGGGTCGATCGTGCGCCCTGCATCGTAGCGTCACGGGCAACGGGTTGGACACGCCGCAAAGGTTGTACTTACCGGCGCGCGTCGCTTGCCTAATGGCAGTCACTACATGAGCTGAAGAAGTTCTTTAATGCCCTTGAGTGCCGTGAAACCGCGACAATCGCGCTTCGTCTTCGTTCTTGTTTATGCCCCGCATCGATGCGATGCAAGCTGCGAGCCCCGGCTCGCCGCTTGTACCCCTAGCGCGCGCCCCTGTGATGTCCTCATTCCTGTATCGCATGATTCCCGGGGCGCCGGACGAGGCTGCGGGTGCCATTCTGAACAGCGCGGTGCGCATGACGGGCCTCGGCTGCTGGACCTGCGACGTGGCCACCGGGAAGGGGACGCTGTCGCCGGAGGCGGCGCGCATTTTCGGCTTCGAAGGGCAGGCCTCCCTTGTTGCCTTCGCCACTTGGCTTCGGCACGTGCACCCCGACGACAGGATCATGCTGCCAAACATCGAGCAGCAGGTCCGTGCGGGACAGCGCACGTTCAGCTTCGAATACCGGTTTACCACCCCCGAAGGCGTCGAGAAACGGCTCAAGAGCGACGGCGAGGTGATCGTGAACGACAGGGGCGAGTTGCTGGCCCTGGCGGGAACCGTCCTTGACTTGACGGAGCATGCGACGCGGCGCGAAGTCCCGCTCGCCGTATCGGGACTGGTGCGGACGCCCTCGCAGCTGGAAACGGCTCACGAGTGGTTCTGGGAGCAGGACAGGGATTTTCGTTTCACGGGCTGGAGCGGCAGCGCACACCTCGGCGCCCCGCCGGCACGGCTCATTGGCTTTCGGCGCTGGGAGCTGCCCTATGCCGTGCCCCTGCGGTCCACCTGGCAAGAGCACGTCGAGGCGCTCCAGCGGCATCAGCCATTCCGCGAATTCGAGTACCGGCTCGGCCTGGGACCGCGGGCATTCTATGTGTCCACGAGCGGCGTGCCGGTGTTCGACAGCGAAGGGCAGTTTCTGGGCTACCGGGGCACCGCTCTGGACATCACCCGCCGCATCCGGGCCGAGGAGCAGGCGCGCCAGCGCAAGCTGCTGCTCGAACATGCTTCGCGACTGGGGCATCTCGGTGCATGGTCGTTGCGGCTGCCTGACATGGAGGCCACGTGGTCCGACGAGAGTCGTTCGATCCTAGGTTGCGGCAGCGACGACACGCTGTCATGGTTCGACGTCCTGCGCCTCCTCGAAGGACCTGCGCAGGTGGAGCTGCGTGGGGCTGTCCTCGACTGCATAGCCCGCGGGACGCGGTTCAGCATCGAGACTCGGGCGCAGACCCTGCGCGGGAAGCAGGTATGGCTGCGGATCATGGGCGAGCCCGAGCCAGCTCTGATGGGACCGGTTCGCCGATTGCTGGGCGCGATCCAGGACATCTCCGACAGGAAGGAAGATGAGGAGCGTCTCAGCGAGGCCAGGGAGCGTCTGACGGCTACTCTCGAAAGCATCACCGAAGGCTTCTTCACGGTGGACCGGCAGTGGCGGTACACCTACGCCAATCGCGAGGCCGAGAGGATGACGCATCGGACCCGCGAAGAGCTCCTGGGCCGCCTGTTGTGGGAGATCGTACCGTCATTTGCCGGGACCCGCTTTCAGCACGAGTATGAGCGGGCGCTGCGCGAATGCCGCAGCGTACACTTTGAAGAGTTGTTGCCTGACACCGGCACCTGGATGGAGATCCACGCCTATCCTTTCTCGCAAGGGTTGGCCGTCTATTTCCAGGACATCACGGAACGCAAGAAGGCGCGAGAAGCCCTGCAAGCCGGCGAAGAGCGGTATCGCATGCTGTTCGAGACCAGCATGGATGCGATCCTGCAGGCCGATGCCAGCGGGCGGGTGAGCGCCGCCAATGCTGCGGCCTGCGCCATATTCAGTCTCAGCCATGAACAGCTGTGCAGCCGCGGACGCCAGGGATTGGTGGCCGCGGACGATCCACGATTGGACAGCCTGCTGCAGGAACTGGAGGCAAACGGAAGGGCCGTCACCCAGCTCACTATGGTACGGGGTGACGGTAGTCGTTTCGAGGCGGAGGTCTCAGCGGCGCAATACCGTGCGAGCGACGGCAGGTCTTATACCAGCATGGTGCTTCGCGACATCAGCGAGCGCCTGCGGCAGCAGGCGGAAATCGTGTTGCTGAACAAGAGCCTGTCCGCCCGGGTGAAGCTGAGGACCGCCGAACTTGAGTCGGCCAACGCCGAACTGAAATCCTTCGCGCACTCGCTGGCCCATGATGTGCGTGCCCCCTTGGCGGTCATCGAGGGATTCGGAAGTCGCCTGCAGGCGTGCCTGCCTGACCAGGACTCGCGTGCGCGCCACTACCTCGCCAGGATGCGGGAAGCCGCGCACCGTCTGCAAACTTACGTCGAGGCCCTGCTCTCCCAAGCGCGCATTTCGCAGGCAGAGCTCCAGCCGTCTCTGGTGGACTTGAGCGCGCTCGCGGAAGCCATTCTCGCCGAGCTCAGGGAGCGGGAGCCGCACCGGCAGGTGCGCACCTTTGTCGAGCCGGGACTGATCGCGAGGGGGGACGCGACGCTGCTGCGGATCGCGCTGGAGAATCTGCTCGGAAACAGCTGGAAATACACGGGGCGAAGACCCCACGCGGAGATTTGCTTCAGCGCTGAGCGGCAGCCTGACGGAAGCTGCGCCTACTGCGTCAGCGACAACGGCGCGGGATTCAGCATGGCCTGCGCGCACAAGTTGTTCGGAACATTCCAGCGGCTGCATACGCACTCGGAGTTTCCAGGTACCGGCATCGGACTGGCGAACGTCCGTCGGATCGTCGCGCGCCATCGCGGCCGCATCTGGGCTGAAGCCGCCGAGGACCGCGGCGCGCGCTTCTGCTTTACCCTGGAGCTGGGCACGGCACCCTTGGCTGCGTCAAGCACGCGAACGCCCAAGTCGGATTGACTACCGCCAGGCACGCGAAGACCCCCTGCCGGCTGCGCGGTTGCCATTGCGGACCAACGAGGCATGCCGCGCCACGTCGCGCCAGGGAATTGCCACGCGCGCGCCAGCCGGTTCGCAGGGCGCCACCGCATCGTGGTTCTGCGCGTTCAATACGGCCTGCCGTGAAGCTTCAGGGGACAGGACGGCGCCCCGACAGCAGCCTCGCACGCGCGCACCAGCTATCGTTGTCCAGCGCCTGCGAGGAGTTGCAGCCACGCGCTGGCCGCATGCGAAAGGTAGCGTCCCCGCACCCACCCGAAACCGATCTGCCATGGAATGCGGGCATCTGACAGCCGCACGACCCGGGTGGACCGGTGCTGGAACGCCTGCGCCTGCTCACCCGGAACGAATCCCGCTCCCGCGCCCGATCCGACCAGCTCCAGCAGAAGCGGCAGCTGGCTGACGCGAGCCCAGATCCGAGGCTCGACCCCCGCATCCGCGAACGCGCGCAGGACCAGCGCGGCAGCGGGCATTTCATCCTCAAAGAGGATGAGGGGAACGGTCTCGAGGTCACGGCAGCTCACGCTATCCAGTCGCGCGAGAGGGTGGGCCGAGGGGAGCACGACAAACAGCTCGTCTACCACCGCGGGCCGGAAATCGATTCCGTTTCCCGCGGGCTCGAAGAGTGCGGCAACCTCGATGACGCCGGCGCGCAAGTGTTGGAGAAGCTCAGGTACCGAGTGCACCAGCACGCGCAGTTCCACAGCAGGGAAACTGCGCGTAAAGGCCGCGAACGCCGCTGCGAATTGCGAGCTCGTGCCCATTCCGGGAAAACCGACCGTGAGCCGTCCCGCGCGCAAGCCCTTGAGCGCATCGAGTTCTGTCCTGAGCTGGCTGCTCAGGTCCAGCAACTGCAGCCCTTTGTCGTAGACGATCCTCCCCTCGTCCGTGAGATCGCTGCGATTGCCCAAGCGCTGCAGCAGGACCGCGTCCAGGTCGTCCTCCAGATGCTGGACGGCCTTGCTGACGGTGGACTGCGTTGCAAACAGCACCTTGCCGGCGGCAGAGAAGCCTCCTTGCCTGACAACTTCGACAAAGAAGCGCACCCGGCGCAAGTCGAGATCTACCGGCATGTGCTACTTCGCACCCGAGGTGAAAGCGTGTTGGGATTCGCCGATCCACAGAGCCCGTTCCGCCTCGTCCACGAACAGCGCCGCTGCGGCCACCGCCTCGGCGGCGAACTCGTGCTTGCCACGTCGGTCTGCTCCCATCGCGTTGACACGCGTACCGGGAGCATCCAGCCGTGCTCGATCAGCGCCTGCCCGGACGGCGTGAGGGTGACCAGCACGCCGGCAGCCCCAGCGACGTTCCGCGGGCAATCCTTGACTTCGAATGCGAGTCCCAGCGCCACGACCTGGCGCCCGAAATCCTGCAGCCGCGAGGTGCAGGGGTCCCAGGCGCAAACGCGCTCGATCGGGCGGACCAGCAGTGTCGCGTCGAGCTGGAACATCGCCTGGCTACCGCAGCCGATGATGCCGAGGCTGGTGCTGTCCGGGCGCGCGAGGGCCTGGGTCGCGATCGCCGCTGCCGCGGCGGACCGCAGTGCCGTCAGATACACCGCGCTCACCAGCGCGACCGCGCTGCCGGTGTCTGCATCGAACAGGATCGCCGTTGACTGGTGGTTCGTGAGCCCGAGGGCCGAGTCGCCTGGCCAGCAGCCTCCCGAAGTCACCCCGAGCAACGGGCGTAGCACGCTGGCGCCGGCCTTGACGCCGAAGTCGGCGTCGCAACCGATTGGCTCGCAGATGACGGGATGAATATGCGCTTGGTCGCGAGCCTTCTCGGCGAAGACCGCTGCGACTGCGCACATCGCCTCCTCGGCTCCGTTCAACATGCGTGCATCGTTCTCGGAAAGTATCAGCATCCGCATACCCCGGCAGCCGCTCTCCGAGTTCCTCTTGTCTGGCGAGGCCGGACGTTCCCCCAGATCGCGGCAACGCCCGGACCACGTGTTCGTTCTCCGGCGGCAACGAGGATTCGAATCAGCCACGCGTGGGCGACATGACTCCTGCCTGTTCGCAGTGCACAGCGCTCCTTGTGCTTCGCGACGCGTGCATGCTTTACGCTGCGAACTTTGACTTCGCCGGCCGACGCCGTCTCCTCACCAGCGTCGAACTTTCGCATCGACGGCACCCGGATCCGCAAGCCTGGACATCGATGCCTGATTGGACGGCAGGTGCGAAGCCAATCGCACTTGCGGCTCGCAGTCGACCACCAGGACGTCAGCCACAGGAGGCGGCTGCGGACAGGCGCGAATTCGGCCGCGTCGCGAGCTGCGCCGAGGATCCGGACGTCTTCGATCACGCTGATCAACGCCCTGAGACCAGCATGTATGAAGGTATGGCCATCAGGAACGACGCCCCGGACCCGATCTGTGATGTGGCCCCTTGCAGCACCCATTTCACCCGCGGTCGGAACAGGCGGTGGCGAATGCATCGGGGACAGATTTCCGGCACGCGCCGCTGGGGATAGGGGAATTGAAGCGAGTTGCCCCGATCAGGACTTCGTTCATCACTCACCAACTGCACTCTCTTGTTGTTTTGCTCCCGTGCTTCGCACGAGGAGCAGTTCAGGTACTGCCAGCTGCTTCAAGGACGCCGGCCTGCTCGCCAACGGCAGCCGACGATTGTCTTAGGGCAACGCCGGGCATCGCATGAAAAGTTGGCATGCTCGCATTCACCAAAGGGAATGCGACCGTTGGAGCAACCATCCCGACAGTTCCAGTTTCGCCGGAATCCACATCGCGCGCGTCCGGAAAAGGTTGCGCCCAGTCCCGGGGTGCAGACCCGGGTCCAGAAATCGTTGTGTCTCCGTGGAGCGACGTGACTTCAAGGAACGCGGTGCATCTGGATCCGCGCCCCTGCGCCTGCTCGGCTCATGCCTCCATCCGACTGCACCATTGCAGCGCGCCGCATGAAGATCTCCTGAAATCCTCTGCATGCTACGGTCACGGCATCCGACCGAACAGACCCAGGCGAGCTGAAACCGGCCGTATCAGTTTCCGCGGCCCGCCGGCGTGCTGCCGTTTGCCGGTCTGGCCTCCCGGCATTGCCAACGGCCGGAGCCTGGGCCCAGGCTTCCCAGCATGGCATTGCCCGCCGAGAGCGGCGCAGGCTTTTCAGGCGCGTGACGTGCGCTGTTCGCCGAAGTGGCGGTCCGCGCACGCCCGTGCATTGACTCCGGCGCTGTCGCGCGGCGCGTCGGATGCCCTCAGCCTGCCGCCTTGGCGAGGAACTACGAAAGTAGACCGTTCACTGCATCGGGTTGCTCCTGACGTGCGACATCACGGGCCTCTTCGTGGATGCTGCGTGCGATCTTGCGATGCGCCGCGTGCAGCACTGCTGCTTTGGCGCGCAGCTGCCGCAGTCCTGGTTTCGAGCTCTGAAGAAAACCGTGCCCGCATTCTTGCGGCCGGCCGGTGCTCGTGAGTTCCCTGCCGCCAGGGCATTCGTACGTGTTGCTGTGCGTGTCGAAGCGGAAGTCCGGCCGACTGAATGTTCCATCGCTGCGAATCGATTTCCCCCACACGAGGATGTGCGGCTCCATCTTCTTCATCTTGACGACCCAGTCCAGGTCGGCGCAGCGCCCCAGGCGGTGTCGGCGACCAGGCACCTGGGGGCTAGACCGGAGCGCTACTCGACGCGCTCAATCATCGTCCGCGTCCATTCGACTGCTTCGTCGGGCGGGCGTGGTTTCTACATTCAAAATGATCCCGGCGTCCAGATCGATCAGCCACCCGCGCTCACGCCTGCGCTGCCCGAACCCGGCCCGCAACCACGCGCACGCCGCTGGGGGCGGCACGCCAGACGGCGAACGCCGACAGCAGGGAGCAGCCGATCGCAACCCAGAAAGCCAGCGTGTAGCTGCCGCTGCGGTCATGGACGAACCCCATGAACCACGGACCGACGGCGCCGCCCGCCAGTGCGCTGAGCATCAGGGTGCCGAAAATCGGCCCGTAATGCCTGCCCTCGAAGATCTCCGCGGGGATGGCGCCGACCACCGACGTGAGACCGTAGCCGATCGCCCCCTGCGCGAGGACCATCACATACAGCAGCGGCATTCCCGGATAGGCAGGCAAGGCGAGCAGCGCGAGGTAGGTGATGCAGAACCCCAGGTTGCCGATCGCCCACACGATCTCGCGGCCGATCCGATCGGACAGCCAGCCGAGCGCGATCTGCCCCGGCACGCCTGCAAGGCTCACCCAGCCGAGCGCCCAGGCGGCGTCTCTCGCGCTGAAGCCGGTCTCCGTGAGGTACTTGGTCTGGTGCACCTGCACCGCGTACCAGGAAAAGAGCGCAGCGAAGTACGCTACGGCGATCCACCAGAACCGCGCGGTGCGCATCGCGCGCGCGAGCGTCCAGTCGACGGCAGCCCACGTGGCGTCGACCACGTTCACCCGGCGGGCCTGCGCGGCCGCGGGCGTGTCCGCGTCCCCGTCGGGGGCTAGTCCGAGCTGCTCCGGCCGCTGCCTGAGCAGCAGGTTCAGCGGCGCCAGCACGACGAGTGCCAGCACGCCCAAGAGCGTGCAGCCGGCGCGCCAGCCGTTTCGCTCCACGAAGGTCTGCAAGGCCGGGAGCATGACGATCGAGCCGAATCCCACTCCGGCAAAGGCGACGCTGATTGCCAGCCCCCGGCGTCGAACGAACCAGTTCGGCAGGAAGAGCGCCTGGCCGGTGTAGCCCGTGAAGGTGGTACCTGCCCCCACCAGCATGCCGAGCGTGAGGTAGACGTGCCAGGGCTGGCCCGCGAACGTCGCGAGCAGCAGGCCCGCGGCCGTGGCGGCGACGCCGAGCTCCATCACAAGGCGCGGACCATGGCGATCCATCAACCGTCCAAGCAACGGGCTGAGCACGGCGGAGACGACGAAGCCGAACGAGAACGCGCCAGCGGTGACGCCGCGCTCCCATCCGAACTCGTCGAGGATCGGGGGAAAGAGCAGCGAGAAAGCAGTGCGCGCGTTCACGCAGATCGCCATCGTCACGAAGACGACGCCGACCACGATCCAGCCGTAGTAGAACGGCAGGCGCCGGGCCAGCTTCTCGATCACCCGGCGTCCCCTCGTTCAGGCTCGCTCAGCGCGTGCCGCACGGGCATCGACGCTTGCCGGTGAAACGTGCGCCCGCATCGGGTTGCGCCACCTGCGGCAGCCTCACACGCTCAACCCGTGCTGCTTCGCGACCGCGGCGTTGCGCGCATCCGCGCGCTGCAGGGCGGGACGCGCACCGAGCCGGTCGCAGTACGCGATGAATGCGGGCCTCGCCTCGAGCATATTGAAGCGCAGCAGGTAGCGCAGCGTGCCGCCGAAGATCACGTCGGCCATCGAGAAGCGGTCGCCCAGGAGGAACTCGCGGCCGGTCACCGCACTCTCCATTGCACGCAGCATCGACGCATGGTCGCCCCAACCCGCCTGCGAGGGCTTGAACTCCCATTGGGCTGCCTTCGCCATCGAGCCGGGCTCGATCACGGACGGCGCGAAGAAGGACCACCGCAGGTACGTCGCGCGCGCGACGTCGTCCGGTGCGGGCGCGAGCCGGCCCAGCGAATAGCGGTCCGCCAGGTAGAGCCCGATGGCCGCCGACTCGGTCACGACGGCGTCGCCGTCGACGAGGATCGGGAGCTTGCCCATGGGGTTCAGCGTGACGAGCTCAGCGGCCTTGTGGGCCCCTTTCATGATGTCCACGAAGTGAAGCTCGTACGGCACGCCAAGCTCCTCGAGCATCCAGACGACGCCCGCAGCGCGCGAGAAGGGGTGGTGGTAGAGCACGAGCGACATGGCGCTGACCTCTCTTTCAGGGGCGCAGTCTAGCGTCTGGACGGCTCGGCGAAGGTGGAGCTTCACGACGCAACGGCCGATCGTGGACCGGACCACCCATCCGCCGGATGCTCGGGCGTAACCCTGGGGCATTCTCGCACCGATGTGCGATTGCCCCTTGCGGCCAGCGGCGCACACTGCGGCACGCAGGATGGATGCCCGCATCCTGCGGGCGCCGCCCTGCGATCACCGTGAGGGCACCATGAACCCACGTCATTCGCTCACCGTCCTCTCTGCCGCGTGATCCGCCGTGCACCATCGCGCACTGGGGCGTGGCGGCCATCCTGATGGGCAACCCGCTCGCAGGCCAGGGCGCACTCCCCAAGGATGCCGCCGCGGCGCAAGCCGCAATCGACGCGGGCAGGCAGGTGCCGCCGAAGACGCAGCGCGAATGCGACTACATCGAGGCGGCTGCAGCCTATTACCGCGATTTCGCGACCCGCTGCGAACGGGCACGCTAGCAGTCACGTTCCGAGGCATTCCAGGCACACTGCGGGTAAGGGTTACAACGCGGGTGTGCGATCGCCCCTAAGCGATCCTGGAAGCCGGCACCGAAACGCACATCGTGACGCCCGGCCCCGTCCTGCCTGCCCGCGAACTGCTCGGCGAAATGCTGCTGGAGCTGCAGCAGCCTGCGGCGGCAATTCGCGAGTTCAAGGCTTCGCAGGTTCGCGAGCCGAACCGCTTCCTCAGTTTCTGCGGCGCCGCCCGCGCCGCCGAGGAATCCCGCGACGCGCCAAGGCGGGCCTGTCCTCTGGCAAGCTCGTGGAACTGGCCAACGGCGCGGCGCGCTTCGAGGAGGCGTCGAGTGTCAGCAGCTCGATCCACGATGCTCTCATCGGTCCACGTCTGATCAACTTCCAGCATGTTGCACCGGTATAGCTCGAGCAGAGCATGCGCTACCAGCACCATGTCTGCCTCCGAGCGGAGACAGCCGCCCAGTTCGAAGTTTCTTGCCGACGCGTCAACTGCCTTGGGAACTCACCACTGCCGATGCAGGCAGTCCAAAGGCTCGATCAAAAGCCCACGTGAACGCGACGGCGTAGGCGAAGAAGAATACGAGTAGCCCCAGATTGGCGACGAACGCTGCTGCGGGAGAAATGTCCAGCCACAGCGACATGACTGGAACGAGGATGACCGCCAGGCCTGCCTCGAAACCGGTCCCGTGTGCAAGCCGCCTGCCGAACGAGCGCCCGT
>NZ_JBBKTQ010000029.1:0-68860 GCF_037890035.1 Ramlibacter sp. AN1133 | reverse complement strand
CCGGTGGCTCGTTAATACCCCGGAGTGCCCCCACCCCTGCCCTCCCCCGGAGGGGGAGGGAGGAATTCAGGAACTCAGACCCGCTCGAGGATCAGCGCGATCCCCTGCCCCACGCCGATGCACATCGTGCACAGCGCGTAGCGGCCGCCGCTCGCGTGCAGCTGGTTCACCGCCGTCGTCGCGAGCCGCGCACCGGACGCACCCAGCGGGTGCCCCAGCGCGATCGCGCCGCCGTTCTGGTTGACGCGCGCGTCGTCGTCCTTCAGGCCCAGCATGCGCAGCACCGCGAGGCCCTGCGCCGCGAAGGCTTCGTTCAGCTCGATCACGTCGATCTGCTCGAGCTTCAGGCCGGTCAGCGCCAGCACCTTCTGCGTGGCCGGCGCGGGGCCGATGCCCATCACGCGCGGCGGCACGCCGGCGGTGGCCATGCCGACCACGCGGGCGCGCGGCGTCAGCCCGTTCTTCGCCGCCGTGGCTTCGTCGGCCAGCAGCAGCGCGCAGGAGCCGTCGTTCACGCCGCTGGCGTTGCCGGCGGTCACGCTGCCGTCCGGCTTGACCACGCCCTTGAGCTTGGCCAGCGCCTCCAGCGAAGTCTCGCGCGGATGTTCGTCCTTGTTCACGACGATCGCCTCGCCCTTCTTCTGCGGGATCGTCACCGGCGTGATCTCGGCGTCGAAGAAGCCGCGCTTTTGCGCCGCCACGGCCTTGAGCTGCGAGGCCAGCGCCATGCGGTCCTGCGCCTCGCGCTCGATCCTGTATTCGACGGCGACGTTCTCCGCCGTCTCCGGCATGGAGTCGACACCGTACTTTTCCTTCATCAGCTTGTTGACGAAGCGCCAGCCGATGGTGGTGTCGTAGACAGCGTTGTTGCGCGAGAAGGCGGAGTCCGCCTTGGGCATGACGAAGGGCGCGCGGCTCATGCTCTCGACGCCGCCGGCGATCATCAACGTGGCTTCGCCGGCCTTGATGGCACGCGCCGCGGTGCCCACGGCATCCAGGCCGGAGCCGCACAGGCGGTTGATGGTGGCGCCGGGCACCTCCAGCGGCAGCCCTGCCAGCAGGCTGGCCATGTGGGCGACGTTGCGGTTGTCCTCGCCGGCCTGGTTGGCGCAGCCGTACAGGACGTCGGTGAGGGCCTGCCAGTCGACCTTGGGATTGCGCGCCATCAGCGCCTTGAGCGGGATGGCCCCGAGGTCGTCGGTGCGCACCGAGGACAGGGCGCCGCCGTAGCGGCCGAAGGGCGTGCGGATCGCATCGCAGATGAAGGCTTGTCTCGTCATGTCAGTCTCCGGTGATCAGGCCGCGATCGGCAGGCCCACGAGTCGTTCCAGTTCCGCGTGGGAGAGGCCCTCGACCTTGTCGACCAGCTCCAGCCCCTGCGGCGTGCACGCCAGCGTACACAGCTCCGTATAGATTTTCTTGACGCAACCGATACCCGTGAGCGGATAGGTGCACCGTTCGACGATCTTGCTCTCGCCCTTCTTGGTCAGCAGGTCCATCATCACCCACGTCTGCCTGGCGCCGATGGCGAGGTCCATGGCACCGCCGACGGCCGGGATCGCGCCGGGCTCGCCGGTGCTCCAGTTGGCCAGGTCGCCCGTGGCGGAGACCTGGAAGGCCCCCAGCACGCAGATGTCGAGGTGGCCGCCGCGCATCATCGCGAACGAGTCGGCGTGGTGAAAATACGCGCCGCCCGGATGCAGCGTCACCGGTTGCTTGCCGGCGTTGATCAGGTCGTAGTCCTCGGCGCCCTCGGCCGGCGCCGGGCCCATGCCCAGGATGCCGTTCTCGCTTTGCAGGATCACCTCGCGGCCGGCGGGGATGTGGTTGGCCACCGTCGTCGGCATGCCGATGCCCAGGTTGACGTAGGCGCCGTCGAAGATGTCCTGCGCCACGCGCCTGGCGAGCTGCTCTTTGGTGCGTTTCTCGTACGTCATCTTCATGCGGCCTTCTTGAAGCCGGCGGCCTGGGTGGCCACGCGGGGAATCTTCACGATGCGGTGGACGAAGATGCCGGGCGTGACGACCGCTTCCGGATCGAGCTCGCCCAGTTCCCTGATCTCGTGCACGCTCGCGACGGTCGTCCTGGCGGCCATCGCCATCACGGGGCCGAAGTTGCGCGCCGCCTTGCGGTACACCAGGTTGCCCCAGCGGTCGCCGGCCTCGGCCTTGATCAGCGCGACGTCGCCGCGGATCGGGTACTCCAGCACGTACTGCTTGCCGTCGATCTCGCGCGTCTCCTTGCCCTTGGCCAGTTCGGTGCCGTAGGCCGTGGGGCAGAAGAAGGCGCCGATGCCGGCGCCCGCGGCCCGCAGGCGCTCGGCCAGGTTGCCTTGCGGCACCAGTTCGAGTTCGAGCTTGCCGCTGCGATAGAGCTCGTCGAACACCCAGCTGTCGACCTGGCGCGGGAAGCTGCAGACGATCTTGCGCACGCGGCCGGACTTCAGCAGTGCGGCCAGGCCGTAGTCGGCATTGCCCGCGTTGTTGTTCACGACGACGAGGTCCTTCGCGCCCTGCGCGATGAGGCCGTCGATCAGTTCGGCGGGGATGCCGGCCGTGCCGAAGCCGCCGATCAGGACGGTGCTGCCGTCGCGCACGTCCGCCAGGGCCTCGGCGGTCGAGGCCACGATCTTGTTGATCATGCGTGGTCCTTGGGAAGGAATCCGGTGGGAGGCCAGTCGCTCGATTGTTCGTATATCGAACAACTGTTCGTATAATGAATTCTAACCGAGCACCTGCCCATGCACCAAGACCCTTCATCCGAGCTGCGCCCGGGCGACTCCTACGTCCAGTCCTTCGCGCGCGGACTCGAAGTGATCCGCTCCTTCAGCGCCAGCGCGCCGCGCCAGACACTCACGGACGTCGCCACGCGCACCGGCCTCACCCGCGCCGGGGCGCGCCGCATCCTGCTGACCTTGCAGACGCTGGGCTACGTGGAAAGCGACGGCAAGCTGTTCGCGCTGACGCCGCGCATCCTCGACCTCGGCTTCGCCTACCTGTCCTCCATGCCGATCTGGAACATCGCCGAGCCGGTGATGGAAACGCTGGTGGAGCAGGTGAAGGAATCGTGTTCCGCAGGCGTGCTGGAAGGGACCGACATCGTCTACGTGCTGCGCGTGTCGACCCGCAAGATCATGCGCAACAGCCTGGGCGTGGGCTCGCGGCTGCCCGCCTACTGCACCTCGCTGGGACGCATGCTGCTCGCGGGCCTGCCGGACGCCGAGGTGCTCGCCCTGCTGCGCGCCAGCCCGATCGAGGCCCGCACCCGCCACACGGTGACCGACGTCGATGCGCTGCTCGCCAAGGTGCAGCAGGCGCGCCGGCAGGGATGGTGCCTGGTGAACCAGGAACTGGAGGAAGGGCTGGTGTCGATGGCAGCGCCGATCGTGGACCGCAGCGGCGCGACGATCGCGGCGCTGAACATCAGCGGGCAGGCGAACCGCACGCCGCCGAGGTTGATGCAGGAGACGATGCTGCCGGCGCTGCGGGAGGCGGGGCGGGAGGTGTCGCAGCGGCTGGGGCGGTAATGTCTTGCGAAGGAGGGTTGTTCGTAGGCTGGCGCTGAGCCGCGCCAGCGCGCGAAGCCCAGCGCTTCGCGCAGCTCGCGCTAACGCTGGGCTTTCGCTTCGCTCCAGCGCCAGCCTACGAAAAGCCGCCTACCCGATCTGCGTCGTGATCTCGAACTTCTTGTGCAGCGCCTTGTGCAGCGGGCACGCATTGGCCACCCGCATCAGGTCGTCCTTCTGCTGCTGCGACAAGGCACCCCCCAAGGTGATCTTCCGCTCCATCCGGTACACCGCGTCGTCCTCGTCGTGCACCAGGCTCACCTCCACGCTGTCCAGCGGGTACTGCTTGCGCTTGGCGTAAAGCTGCAGCGTGAGGATCGTGCAGGCGACCAGCGAGGAGTCCAGCAGGTCGTGCGGATCGGGGTCCTGGCCCGAGCCGCCCTGGGACGCGGAGAGGTCCGCGCGCCAGCGTTCGTCCTTGAGGGACAGTTCGACGGCGGTGCTGCCCGCGATGCTGCGGCCCTGGACGGGGGCGGAAGACTTGGCCATGGGGCGCTCCGGGGATGGGGAGGCGCCCATTCTGCAGCGGCTTGCGCGGGGCCGGGGGTGCGGCGCCTCGCGCAGCGCTGGGGTTCCGGCGCGTTCGCGCGTCACCGCCAGCCTACCCGGCGCGTTCGCACGTCACCGCCAGCCCACCCGGCGGTTTCGCGCGTCACCGCCAGCCTACCAGGCGGTTTCGCGCGCCACCCCCGCCGTGCGGCCGTCCGACGGAAGCGATCTCAGCCGATCTCGCGCAGGCGCTGGTCCTGGCGTTTCACCAGGAAGCGGATGTCCTCGACATCCTGCGCCGACAGCTTCGGGCCCGGCTTGCGCACGAAGTCCGACGCGATCACGCCGCGCTCCTTGAACAGGAACTTGCGCACCGCGAGGCCCACCCCGGCCTGCTGCTCGTACTTCGCCAGCGGCAGGTAGGCATCGAAGAGGTCGTGTGCGCGCTCGCGCTCGCCGCGCGCATGCGCCGCCACCACGTCGACCATCATCTCCGGGTAGGCGAAACCCGTCATGGCGCCGTCGGCGCCGCGCGTGAGTTCCTCCGGCAGGAACAGGCCGCCGCCGTTGCCGGTGAGGATGGAGACGCGCTGGATCTCGCCCTTCTGGCTCGCCGCGCGGATCGTGGAGAGCTTCGCCAGCCCCGGCCAGTCCTCGTGCTTGAGCATCACGCAGGTCGGCGAATTCTTCAGGATGCGCAGGATCACCGAAGGCGCCATCTGCACGCCGGTGGACACGGGATGGTCCTGCAGCACCCAGGGCACCTTCGCGCCCAGCGTCTCGTCGACCATCTGGAAGTACGACACGATCTGGTCGTCGGTGCGCAGCGTGGACGGCGGCGCGACCATGACGCCGGAGGCGCCGAGGTCCATGACCGAATCGGTCAGTTCCTTCATCGCGGCGAAGCCGGGAGCCGAGGCGCCCACCACCACCGGCACCCGGCCGCCCACGCGCGCGAGCACCTGCTTCACGTAGACGCGCGACTCCTCCATGGTGAGCTTGGTGGCCTCGCCCATGATGCCCAGCACGGTGAGGCCGGTGACGCCCGCATCCAGGCAGAAGTCCACCATGCGGTCGGTGCTGGCGAGGTCCAGTGCGCCGCTGTCGGCGAACGGGGTGACGGTGATGAGGTAGACGCCCTTGGCGCCGCGATCGAGCTGGTTCACTGCGGATGTTCAGGTCAGGTGACGGTAGGCCGATTCTCGCCTGCCCCCGGCACCTCGCGGCGCAGCAGCTGCATCGCCATCGCGGCGAGCACCAGCACGATGCCCACCAGGTCCGCCATCCAGCCGGGATAGGCCAGCAGCACGCCGGCCACCAGGAACAGTGCACGCTCGATCTTCGTCGTCTTGCGCAGCGCCCAGCCCTGGAAGCCCGCCGCGAGCGCGGCGATGCCCAGCGCGCAGGTCAGCGTCACTTCGGCGATGGACCACCAGTTCGCGTCCGCCAGCGCCTTGGTGGACCCCATCAGCAGCAGGCCCTGGCCGCTCGGGTCGAGCACGAACATGAAGGGCACGAGGAAGGCCGGCACCGTGTACTTCCAGCATTGCAGCGTGGTCTTGTACGGATCGCCGCCGGTGATCGCGGCGGCCGCGAACGGCGACAGCGCGGTGGGCGGCGAGACCTCGGACAGCACCGCGTAGTAGAAGATGAACATGTGCGCGGCGAAGTCGGGCACGCCCAGCTTGGTCAGCGCGGGGGCGGCGATCACGGCGCAGATGATGTACGAGGCCGTCACCGGCACGGCCAGGCCGATGACCCACACCACCAGCGAGGTGAAGATCGCCGTGAGCAGCAGCGAGCCGCCCGCGTAGTCGATCACGATCTGGCTGAACTTCAGCCCCAGGCCCGTGAGCGTGACGGTGCCCACGATGATGCCGGCGCCGGCGCAGGTGGTCGCCACGTTCAGCACGCCGATCGAGCCGCCTTCCATCGCCTTGAGGAAGGGCGAATTCCACAGCTTCCTGCCCACGCCGGGGCCGCGGAAGGTGTCGTACGGGATCAGCGCGGTGTCGCTGCGCAGCAGGCTCGTGAGGCCCGAGACCACCGTCGCCCAGAACACCGACAGCACCGGCGAGAAGCCCCACAACATGAACCCGACGATGGAGACCAGCGAGAGGAAGTGGAACCAGTAGCGCCGCGTGAGGTGCCAGACGGTATCGACCTTCTCGAACACCGTCTCGTGCATGCCGAACTTGCGCGCGTCGATCTCCACCATCAGGAACAGCGCGAAATAGAACAGCACCGTCGGGATGCACGCCATCAGCAGCACATCCAGGTAGGAGATCTTCAGGAATTCGGCGATCAGGAAGGCCGCGGCGCCCAGCACCGGCGGCGAGATGATCGCCCCGAGGCCGCCGGCCGCCAGCAGCCCGCCCGCGGCGTTCTTCTCGTAGCCCACCTTGCGCAGCATCGGGTACGCCACCGAGCCGAGCGTCACCGTCGTGGCCACGCCGGAGCCCGAAGGACCGCCGAGCAGGAAGGACGCGAGCACCACGGTGCGGCCCGCGCCGGTGGGCTTGCCGCCCATCGCGGAAAAGGAGAAGTCGAGGTAGAACTTGCCGGCGCCCGAGTACTGCAGGAAGGCGCCGAAGATGGTGAACAGGATGATGAGCGAGGACGACACGTCCACCGCGCTGCCGAAGATGCCTTCGAGCGTCATGTACATCACGCCCACCAGCCGGCCGATCTCGTAGCCCTTGTGCGTCCAGGGCGCGGGCAGCCAGGGGCCGCCCAGCGCATAGAGCAGGAAGGCCACGCAGATCACCGGCATCACCCAGCCGGAGGTGCGGCGCATGCCCTCCAGCACCAGCACGATCAGCGCGAGGCCGAACGCGATGTCCAGCGGCAGCGGCGAGGTGTTGCGGTCGGTGAAGTCGTCGCCGCCCTGGATCGCGTACACGACGACCGCGATGGCGAGGAAGGCGGCCACCCAGTCCCACCACATCACGCGGTGGCGGAAGCGCGCCGAGATCGGGAAGACCAGGAACACGAGGAACAGCACGAAGGACACGTGCACCGGCCGCAGCGTCTGCGTGGGCACGATCGCGTAGGCCGTGTACAGGTGGAAGACCGACATCACGACGGCCGTCAGCGTGACGAACACGGCCAGCCAGCCCCTGAGCTTGTTGGCCGCGCCCTCCTCCTGCTCGATGTACTCCTCGGCCTTCAGCAGCGCCGCCGCGTCGAGCGAAGCGCTGAGCTCGACGCGCTCCGCCTTGTGGTCGTTCCCGGTCATGTCGGCATCAGTTCAGCTTGATGCCCTTTTCGGCGAAGTACTTGACGGCGCCCGGGTGCCACGGCACCGGGCTCGCTTCCTTCTTCTGGTTCTCCATCCTGATGTTCTCGGCTTCCTTGTGCACCGCGACGATGTCGGCCTTGTGGTCGAACACGGCCTTCACGATGTTGTAGGCCGTCTTCTCGTCCATGTTCTCGTTGGCCACCAGGATGTTCTGCACGGTGGCCTGGTGGTTGTCGGTTTCCATGCCCTTGTAGACCGACTTCGGGATCACGTCCTGCACGTACAGGTTGCCGTACTTCTTGTTCATCGCCGGCACCAGCTCGGCGTGGTCCACCATCTTGATCTTGTTGCCGGGCGTGTTGGCCAGGTCGGACACGGCGGCGGTGGGCAGGCCGCCCACCCAGAAGAAGGCGTCGATCTTGCCGTCCTTCAGCGCGTTGACGGACTCGGCGACCGAGAGGCGCTCGCGCTTCATGTCCTTGTCCTTGTCCATGCCGGCGGCCTCGATGAGGCGGAAGGCCATGACCTCGGTGGCGCTGCCGGGCGAGCCGGTCGAGACGCGCTTGCCCTTCAGGTCGGAGAACTTCGCGATGCCCTTGCCTTCGACGGTCACGACGTGCATGCGGTTGGGGTACAGCACCACCAGCGTGCGCACCGGCACCTTGCTGCCCTTGAACTTGTCCTCGCCCTTGAGGGCGTCCTGCGCGGCGTCGCTCATGCTGAAGGCGACATAGGGCTTGCCGCTGCCGATCAGCTTGAGGTTGTCGACCGAGCCGCCGGTGACTTCCGCCGTGGCCTGCATGCCCGGCACGAACTTGGACAGCACGGCCGCGAGGCCGCCGCCCATGGGGTAGTACACGCCGCCGGTGCCGCCGGTGGCGATCGAGATGTTCTGGGCTTGCGCGGCCAGGACCACCGCAAGGGCGGCCATCAGGCCCAGGAAGACGCTCCTGAGGAACTTCATGCTTGTCTCCGTAGTAGTGACGTTCCGTCCGCGGGTCGGCGGCGGGCGCGGCCCATTCTGTCAGCGACCGCCCTGGTGGTGTGTGGGGGGTTTCCAGCACTCGGGGGCAGCCCGGCCGCGTTGGCGTGCTAACCTGAAAGCATGTTCAATCCGTCCCAGGAAGACGTGCGCCGCTTCTTCTGCGGCGTGCACGCCAAGGCGCGCGCCGGCGGGCTGCTGGATGCGCTCGAGACCCTGGCGAGCGAGTGGCTCAAGGAGCATCCGGAGTACGAACCGGAGCTGCAGGATGCCGAGGCGGCCGTGGCCCGCGTCTACGACGCAACGGGCGGCCAGTCCAATCCCTTCCTCCACCTGTCCATGCACCTGTCGATCAGCGAGCAGTGCTCGATCGACCAGCCGCGCGGCATCCGGCAGGCGGTGGAACTGCTGGCCGTGCGCCGCAACTCGCTGCACGACGCGCATCACGAGGCGATGGAATGCCTCGGCCAGATGCTGTGGGAAAGCCAGCGTGCCGGACGGCCGCCGGACGGGCAGGCGTACGTGGAGTGCGTGCAGCGGCGGGCGACGCGCTGACGCAAATGAAAAGCGGCCCCGCAGGGCCGCCTTGACTCGGGGAACGCAGCGCTCAGTGCTTGTGGAAGCGCGGCTCCGGGATCGTCGCCACTTCGCCATCGAGCGAGCCGACGTACTGCGCGATCGCCTTGAGTTCGGCGTTGGAGAACTGCTTGGCGATGGCGCCCATGATGCCGTTGCTGCGGCCCACGGCGGGATTGTTCTCGGTCTTGTACGCCTTGAGCGCATGGAACAGGTAGTCGGAATGCTGGCCGGCGATCTTCGGATAGCTGGGGTCGATCGGCTTGGAGAAGTTGGCGCCGTGGCACGAAGCGCAGTTGGCCTTCTGGACCAGGCCGGCCACCTGCGTGCTCGGCTCGCGGTTCGGCTTGTCGCCGGGGACCTTGCGTTCTTCCTTGCCCAGGTTCTCGTAGAACGCCGCGATGTCCGCGATGTCCTGCTCGGAGAGCGTCTCGGCGATGCCGCGCATGGTGGGATGCTTGCGGTCGCCGGTCTTGTACGCGTTCAGCGCCGCGGCGATGTACTTGGCGCTCTGCCCCGCGATCATCGGGACCTTGTACACCTCGGGGAAGCTCGCCTGGTAGCCCTTGATGTTGTGGCAGCCGAAGCACATCGCCGTCTTGGCTTCGAGCGACTTCGGGCTGGCGGGCGCGGCCGCCGGCTTGGCGGCAGCGGGGGCCCCCGCAACTGGCGTGCCGCTCGCGCCCGCAGCGGGCGTCTGCGCCTGGGCCACAGTGGCCGCCAGCGTGGTCACGCAAGCGACAGACAGGGCGAAAACCGTGGTGAACAGATTCTTCATTTTGCGCGCACAATCTGACGGAGGTCAGTTACTTTCGATCAACCGGCGATTATAAGGGGCCCTCTCCCCGCGCCCTTCCCACCCCCGATTCCATGAAGTTCCAAGGCTCGCAGAACTACGTCGCCACGCAGGACCTGATGCTGGCGGTGAACGCATCCATCACCCTGAAGCGGCCGCTGCTGGTCAAGGGCGAACCCGGGACGGGCAAGACGATGCTGGCCGAGGAAGTGGCGGAGGCGCTGCACATGCCGCTGCTGCAGTGGCACATCAAGTCCACCACGAAGGCGCAGCAGGGGCTGTACGAATACGACGCAGTGAGCCGGCTGCGCGATTCGCAGCTGGGCGACCAGCGCGTCAAGGACATCCACAACTACATCGTCAAGGGCGTGCTGTGGCAGGCCTTCACGGCGGACCAGCCGGTGGCGCTGCTGATCGACGAGATCGACAAGGCCGACATCGAATTCCCCAACGACCTGCTGCGCGAACTGGACCGGATGGAGTTCTACGTCTACGAGACGCGCGAGCTGGTCAAGGCGATCCACCGGCCGCTGGTGTTCATCACCTCGAACAACGAGAAGGAGCTGCCCGACGCCTTCCTGCGCCGCTGCTTCTTCCACTACATCAAGTTCCCCGACGCGGAGACGATGAAGCTGATCGTCGACGTGCACTTCCCCGGCCTGAAGAAGGAGCTGCTCACGTCGGCGATGAAGACCTTCTACGACGTGCGCAACCTGCCGGGCCTGAAGAAGAAGCCCAGCACCTCCGAGCTGCTCGACTGGCTCAAGCTGCTGGTGGCCGAGGACATCCCGGTCGAGGCGCTGCAAAGCAAGGACGACAAGGTGGCGGTGCCGCCGCTGGTGGGCGCGCTGCTGAAGAACGAACAGGACGTGACCCTGTTCGAGAAGCTGGTGTTCATGCAGCGGCACAACCGCTGAAGGCCATGGTGCGCGCAGCGCATGCTTTCCTGCTGGCGGCCTGCTGCTTCGCGGCCGGAGCTTCGGCGCAGGTGCCGACCGCCGCCCAGGCCAACCCCGAGGAACTGCGGCGCGCCTGCGCCGCGCTGCCGGCGACGCCCACCGATGCGCTCGAGACGGCGCGCCGCGCCGAGTGCCTGCTGGCGGGCCTGGTTCCCAGCGACAAGCCCCTCGAGGAGGCCCGCGCGCTGGCCCGCGCCGCGCTCGCCAAGGGCGAGCCGGCGGGCGGCCTGCTGCTCTACATGGCGTTCCGCGCCGATCCCGCCACCCAGGTCCTGCGCGAAGGCAAGGTCGACCCCGAGGCGTACCGGCGGTTCGCGGGCCGCCCGCTGGCGCAACGGCGCGAGGAGATCGAGGCCATCGAAGGCCTGGGCTTCGCGGCCGGCAGGAACAACCGGGCCGCCGGCGCGCTACTGGCCGCGTACTTCCACGACACGCTGGCCCCCGGCAACGTGACGCGCCTGGGCGCGTTGACGGCGCTGCTGGCGCGCAACGGGGACCACGGCGACACGATCCGGCGCTTCGCGCGCGAAGCCGAGGCGATCGAGCGCCAGGGCTCGGGCACCAAGGCTTCCGCCAGCGCCTTCCTCACCATCTACAACCATGCCGCGGCCGCCGCGAAGGCGGGCTACCGCGAACAGACCGGCGGCCGCACCTGCGACGAGGCCAGGCTGAAATCCGTCAGCGCGGGCGAGGTCGAGGGTGCCGAGTTCCTGCCCCTCACCGGCAACCTGGTCGCGCAGTCCTACCTCGTGCGCGGCCACTGGAGCGAGTTCTGGCGCTTCCAGGCCTGCGGCCAGGAAGTGCCGGTGAAGGTCACCTTCGAGGCCGATGGCGGCGGCGGCAGCAACTCCAGGGCCATCCACAACAAGGGCGCCTGAGGTCACCATGAAGAAGCCCGAACCCCTCACGCTCTCCGATGCCCGCGTGCGCCTCGCGCCCATGACCGCCGACCATGCCGCGGCCCTGGAAGCGGCTGCGCGCGACGGCGAACTGTGGAACCTGCGCGTCACCTCCGTGCCCGCACCGGGCGAAACGGCGGCGTACGTCGCCGCGGCCCTCCAGGGATACGAGGATGGCCACATGCTGCCCTTCGTGGTCATCGACGCGGCGAGCGGCCGCGTCATCGGCACGACCCGCTACCACGACATCGTCCCGGCGGTGGAGCGGCTGGAGATCGGCTACACCTGGTACGGCAAGTCCTGGCAGCGCACGCACGTCAACACCGGCTGCAAGCTGCTGCTGATGCAGCATGCGTTCGAAACGCTGGGCGCGCAGCTGGTGGGCTGGCGCACCGACAACTACAACTTCGCCAGCCAGCGCGCCATCGAGCGCCTGGGCGCGAAGAAGGACGGCGTGCTGCGCCACCACGCGCTGCGCCGCGACGGCACGGTGCGCGACACGGTGATGTACAGCGTCGCCGCCGGCGAGTGGCCCGAGGTGAAGGCGCACCTTCGGTACCAGCTGGCGCGGCCGCGCGAGTGAGGGAAACGCGATGCTGATCGACTTCTTCTACACCCTGCGCAGCGCCAAGCTGCCCGTCTCCGTCAAGGAGTACCTGACGCTCGTCGAGGCGCTCAAGGAAGGCGTCGTGGGCCCCGCCAGCGACGGTGCCTGGAGCATCGACGACTTCTACTACCTCGCCCGCACCGCGCTGGTGAAGGACGAGAAGCACTACGACAAGTTCGACCGCGCGTTCGCGGCCTACTTCAAGGGCGTGGAGCTGATCGCCGACTTCAGCAAGGACATCCCGCTGGAGTGGCTGCGCAAGAACCTGGAGCTCGAACTCTCCCCGGAGGAGAAGGCGAAGATCGAGAAGATGGGGTGGGACGAGCTGATGGAGACGCTCAGGAAGCGCTTCGAGGAGCAGAAGGAACGCCACGAGGGCGGCAGCAAGATGATAGGCACCGGCGGCACCTCGCCGTTCGGCGCCTACGGCTTCAATCCGCAGGGCATCCGCATCGGGCAGGACAAGGGGCGCAACAAGAGTGCCGTGAAGGTGTGGGACCAGCGCGCCTACAAGGACTACGACGACAGCCAGGAACTGGGCACGCGCAACCTCAAGATCGCGCTGCGGCGGCTGCGCAAGTTCGCGCGCGAGGGCGCCGAGGAGGAACTGGACCTCGACGACACCATCAAGTCCACCGCCGCCAACGCCGGCTGGCTCGATATCCGGATGGTGCCGGAGCGGCACAACAACGTGAAGGTGCTGCTGCTGATGGACGTGGGCGGCACGATGGACGAACACATCCACCGCGTCGAGGAGATGTTCTCCGCCGCGAAGGCGGAGTTCAAGCACCTGGAGTTCTACTACTTCCACAACTGCGTCTACGACTTCATGTGGAAGAACAACCGCCGGCGCTTTTCCGAGAAGTTCCCGACCTGGGACATCATCCGCAAGTACAACAAGGACTACAAGCTGATCTTCGTGGGCGACGCCACGATGAGCCCGTACGAGATCCTGCAGCCCGGGGGCAGCGTCGAATACAACAACGAGGAAGCCGGCGCCGAATGGCTGCAGCGCCTGACCGGCGCCTTCCCGAAGTTCGTGTGGATCAACCCGGAGCCGCAGGGCGTGTGGCAGTACCGCCAGAGCATCGCGGTCATCCAGCAACTGGTGAACCACCGGATGTACCCGCTGACCATCAAGGGCCTGGAAGAGGCCATGCGCCTGCTAACCAAATGATCCGCTCCCTCTCCCCCTCGGGGGAGAGGGATGGGGTGAGGGGGTTGCTGAGAGTCTCGCCGACAGCTGTCGGGGGGACAGCGGCGCAGAGCGCCGCTGGTACCACCGACAGGAATCGAACCTGTATCTAGCGCTTAGGAGGCGCTCGTTCTATCCATTGAACTACGGCGGCGGGGCCGCCATTGTATGGCGCGCGGCGCAGGCCTTCCCGCCGGGGCTCAGAAGTGCGCCACCTCCAGCGCGCGCACCGCGACGAAGACGCACACGCCGGTGAGGAACAGCAGCCAGGGGCCGGGGCGCGCATTCAGGCGGGGGAACAGCAGCAGCACCGTCAGGCGATGGGACCGCTCGCAATCGCGGCCTTCGCGGGACGACTCCACGTACGCACCCTCGGGAAGGGCCGTGTGGCGGGGTGCGAAGGGCAGTTGCATTATTGGGGTCCGATGCTGCGTGCTGTCTCCAGAGTAGGCAAGCAAAACGCCCGGAATTGTAGGTAAAACGCTACAGCCGGCGTGAGAAGGCGGATGGACGGCGGCGGCCGTCACGACCCCGTCAAGAGTCTCGCGGCGGGCAGGCAACAGGCGGCGCGATGCTGCGGCGCCGCACCCGGCGAGGGTCAGTGCCCGATGAATCCCGCGATGGCGGCGAGGAACTGCTGCGGCGCCTGCAACTGCGGTACATGGGCGCAACCTGGCAGCAGCACGAAGCGCGCGTCCGGCAGCAGCGAGGCCAGCTCGCGGGCCATCTCCGGCGGCGTGGCCTCGTCCTGCTCGCCCACCAGCACCAGCACCGGCAGCTTCACGCCGCGGGCCTCCGCGCGCAGGTCGAGGCCGGCGAGCGCGGTGCAGGCGGCGTGGAAGGTTTCCGGATGCACCGCGACGAACCGCGCGCGGCGTTGCTCGATCAGCTCCGGATGCGCCGCCTGGAACGCGGGCGCGAACAGGCGCCGCATCGCGACGTCCGAGATCGCCGCCAGCCCCTTGGCGGCGGCAGCGGCGGACATGTTGCGGAACGCCTGGCGCCCCGGTTCGGAAAAGGCCGCGCCGCAATCGGCCAGCACCAGCCGCGCGGCGATGGCGGGATGCCGGATCGCCGTCAGCAGGGCGACGAAGCCGCCGTAGCCGTTGCCCAGGACGACCGGGGTCTGCTCCAGGCGCAGCGCCCGGATCGCGTCCGCCGTGCGGTCGGCGACCGCCTCCAGCCCGCCCGCCACCGGATGCGAGCCGCCGAAGCCCGGCAGGTCCAGCATGACCACGCGGTGCGTCGCCGCCAGCAGCACCGCGAGCGGCTCGAAGCTCGTTCGGTCCGCCAGCAGCGAATGCAGCAGCACGATCGGCCGGCCGGCGCCCAGCACGCGGGCGGTGACGGTCTCATCGCCCACGGCGATGCGGATTTCATCGCCCAGCGGCGCTTGCGTGGCGTTGGACATGGGGGGCCTTTCGTGGGGTGTCGGGGGGGGGTTCAGGCGTGCCGCTGCAGCCAGTCCAGCAGCAGCCGGTTGAAGCGCTCCGGCTGCTCCATCAGGAAGAAGTGGCTCGCGTTCTCGAACATCTCGGTGCGGGCGTTCGGCAAGCCTTCGCTCAGGATGCGGGTGGCCGTGGGGGAGCAGATCGGGTCGGCGGCGCCGGCCATCACCAGCGTGGGTTGCGTGATGCGGGCCAGTTCACCGCTCGTGTCGTGCGCCTGGCAGGCTTCGTTCTGCCGGCTGTAGCAGGCCGGCAGGCGCGTCTCGCCCCCGAGCAGGCGCTCGATCGCGGCGACCTGCTCCGCCCGGGTGTTGAAGAACTCCGCGGAGACGAAGTTCTGCACCGAGTGGCGCGCGTGGTCGGCCCAGCTGCCGCGCCATTCCAGCGCCTCGCGCATGTTGGACAGCACGCGCCGGCCCAGCGGATCGAGCCTGGCGAACGAGGCGCACAGCACCAGGCTGGCCACGCGCTGCGGCGCCATCAGCGCCATGTGCTGCGCGATCGCGCCGCCCATGGAGCGGCCGACGACCTGCGCCTGCGCGATGCCCAGGTGGTCCATCAGGCCCAGCGTGTCGGCCGCCAGGTCGCGCGTGCTCACCGGCTCGTCGACCTGCGTGCTGCGGCCGGCGCCGCGGTTGTCGAAGGCGACCACGCGGAAGTGCGGCGCGAGCAGGGCGATCTGCGCGGCCCAGGCACCGAGGTCGCCCGCCAGCCCGTGGATCAGGACCACGGCCGGCCCCTGGCCCTCTTCCACGTAGCGCAGCGTGTAGCGCCCGATGCGGGCTTCCAGTTCCTTCATCCCGGCTCCTTGTCAGTGCACGCCCAGGTGCCGCTGCAGCTCGGGCTGCCGCTGCGCGAATTCGTCGCCCGTTCCCGAAAAGACCACCCGGCCCGTATTGAGCAGCACCACGTCGTCGGCCAGCTTCATGGCCAGTCCGAGGTTCTGTTCCACCAGGAGGATCGAGACGTCCTTCTTGAGCTCGGCGAGCACGTTGCCCAGCTCGCGCACGATCTGCGGCGCCAGGCCCTCCGAGGGTTCGTCCAGCAGCAGCACGCGCGGGCTGGTCATGAGGGCGCGGCCCACGGCGAGCATCTGCTGCTCGCCGCCGGAGAGGCTGCCGGCGAGCTGCTTCTCGCGCTCCTTCAGGCGGGGAAAGATCTGCTGCACGTCCTCGCGGGTCCAGCGCTTGCCGCCGGCCTGCGCGCCGCGGCGCGCCGCGACGTCCAGGTTCTCGCGCACGGTGAGGGTGGGGAAGATGCGGCGGCCCTGCGGCACGAAGCCCACGCCCTGGCGGCAGATCGCCTCGGGCGCGGCGCCCTGCAGCTCGCGCTCGCCGATGCGGATGCGGCCGGAGCGCGGCGGCAGGAATCCCACCACCGCGTGCATGCAGGTGCTCTTGCCGGCGCCGTTGCGCCCCAGCAGCGCCAGCAGGCGGCCGGGAGCAACGTCGAGCGAGACGTCGTGCAGCACGTGGCTGTCGCCGTAGAACGCGTTGATGCGATCGATCGAGAGCAGGCTAGTGGCCAAGGTAGATCTCCCGCGTGCGCGGATCGTCCACGACCTGCGTGCGCGTGCCGGCGGTGATCACCTGGCCGTAGTGCAGCAGCGTGATGCGGTCGGCCAGCGCCAGCGCCACGTCCATGTCGTGCTCGATCATCAGCACGGTGATGTCGCGCGAAATCGAGCCGAGCAGCGCATGGACGGTCGCGCGCTCCTCGGCCGACAGGCCGGCGAAGGGCTCGTCCAGCAGCAGCAGCACCGGGTCCTGCGCCAGCGCCATCGCGATCTCGAGGCGGCGCTTCTCGCCGTAGGAGGTCTGTTCCAGCGGCAGGTCCGCCTTGTCGGCGAGGCCCACGGCCTCGAGCTGGCGCAGCGCGCGCTCGCGCAGCTGCCGCTCGCGCCGCAGCGCGCCCCAGGGCCGCCAGCGCAGGCGCGACTTGCCCATGAGCGCCAGCATCACGTTGTGGACCAGGGTGTCGCGGCCGAAGAGGGTGAGGATCTGGAAGGTGCGGGCGATGCCCTGCCGCGCGCGCAACGCGGTCGGATGACGCGTCACGTCGCGGCCCGCGAGCCGGATGCTGCCCGCATCGGCATCCAGGTCGCCGGCGATCAGGTTGAACAGCGTGGTCTTGCCGGCGCCGTTGGGGCCGATGATCAGGTGGCGCTCGCCCGGTTGCAGCGCCAGGTCCACGCTGCGTGTGACCTTCAGGCCACCGAAGGCCTTGGTGAGGCCCTGCACTTCGAGCACGGCACTCATGGGGCCTTCTCCAGTGCCACGGGATCGGCAGCCAGCGCCGCCTCGGGGTCCATGCGCGGCACGCGGGCGCGCACGCGCGTCCACAGCCGCTGCGCTCCGGGCACGATGCCGCCCGGCACGAACATCACGATCAGCACGAAGACGATGCCCAGCAGCATGATCCAGCGGTCGATGTAGGCGCTGGCCACGTTCTTCAGCAGCACCACCAACGCGGCGCCGGCGACCGGGCCGACCAGGGTGCCGGGGCCACCGGCGATCACCATCAGCAGCATCTCCGCCGAGCCCGCCAGCGACAGGCTGTGCGGGCTGATGAACTGCTGGTAGTACACGTACATGAGGCCCGCGACGCCGCCGAGGACGCCGCTGGCGGTGAACGTGAACCAGCGGATGCGCCAGACGTCGTAGCCCAGCGTGCTCATGCGCCGCGGCTGGTCGCGCGTGCCGCGGATGGTGGCGCCGAAGGGCGAGTGGACCAGCACCCGGATCGCGAGGAACACGAGCGCGAATACCACCAGGGCGAACCAGTAGAACGCGCGCGCATCGTTCAGGTCGAGGCCGAAGGGCGCCGGACGCGTGAGGCCCGACAGGCCGTTGTCGCCGCCCGTGACGCTGGCCCACCGGTACGCCAGGCCCCACAGGACCTGGCCCAGCGCCAGCGTGATCATCAGGAAGCTCAGGCCCGACGCGCGCAGCGCCACCAGCCCGAACACGGCGGCCATCAGGCCGGTGAAGCCGAGCGCCCCAGCGGCGGCGGCGAGGTGGCCCCACTTGAGGTTCAGGACCAGCCAGGCGCTGGTGTAGGCGGACAGGCCCAGGTAGCCCGCGTGCCCGAGCGACACCAGCCCCGCGTAACCCACCAACAGGTTGAGGCTGAGCGCGAACAGCGCCGCGATCAGCACCTGGCTGGCGAGGTTGACGTAATAGTCGCCCCCCAGCCAGAAGGGCGCGGTCGCCAGCACCAGCGCCAGCACGCCGGTCGCGATCGACTGCCGGGTTCCGCTCATGCCGTGATCCTCCCGAACAGCCCGCGCGGACGCACGGCCAGGATGATCACCATCGGCAGGAACAGGATGATGTAGGCCAGGTCGGGCAGCAGCACCTGGCCGAAGGTATAGATGAAGCCGACCACGAAGCTGCCGACGAAGGCGCCGAACAGGCTGCCGAGGCCGCCCAGGATCACGACGACCAGCGCCAGCGGCAGGGTGTCGGCCTCCATGCCCGGATAGACCGAGAGGATGGGCGCGGCCACCACGCCGCCGAGCCCGGCGAGCGCGGTGCCGAGCGAGAACACCAGCACGTACAGCCAGGGCGCCGGGATGCCGATGCTGCGCGCCATCTGCATGTCGTCGACGCTGGCGCGGATCATCATGCCCACGCGCGTCTTCTCCAGCAGCAGCCACAGCAGCAGCGCCACCACGATCGCGATCAGCAGCACCGCGAGGCGGTACAGGGGGAAGGCCATGCCGAACACGCGCACCGCGCCGGCCAGCAGGGGCGGCGGCGACACCGGCTGCGGGTCGCCGCCCCAGAACCAGAGGCAGAAGTCCGCGATGATGAAGGCGATGCCCAGCGTGGCGAGCACCTGGCTCAGGGGATTGCCGGCGAGGCGCCTCAGCACCACGCGTTCGACCACGGCGCCGAGGCAGCCGACGGCCAGGCCCGCCACCAGCATGGCCACCAGGAAGGAGGCGCCGCTGCGCAGCAGGCTCAGGCCCACGTAGGCGCCCAGCATGAAGTAGGCGCCGTGCGAGAGATTGGCGATGCGCATCAGGCCGAAGATCAGCGAGAAGCCCGCCGCCAGCATGAACAGCACGCCGCCGAGGGCAAGGCTGTTCAGGCTCTGGATCACCCACAAGTTCATTCGCGTTCTTCCGGCCGGCTGCGCGCTGGTTTACTTCTCGATGTTCTTCGCCGGCGGCCAGTCGCGCGAGTACACCGGGTTGGCCAGGAAGTCCTTCGTGTCGTACTTCCAGAACTGGCTCACGCCGGGATAGGTCTTCACCACGGTGTTCACCAGGCGCCCGTCCTTGCGCTCCACCTTGCGGATGTACACGTCCATCAGCGGGTTGCCGAGCGCATCCAGCTTGATGGTGCCGCGCGGGTCGTTGGCCACTTCCACCTTCCGCAGCGCCGCCATGAAGGCGTCGCGGTCCTCGATCCTGCCCTTCACGGCCGCCACGGCCTGTTCGAGCATGAGGGCCGCACCGTAGGCGCCGATGGAGTAGTAGCCGGGATCCTCCTTGTACTCGCGGCGCATGGCTTCGACGAACTTCTGGTTGTTCGCGTTGGCGATGCCCGCGGTGTACCAGCCGGAGGAAACGATGCCCACGGCCTCGTCGCCCATCATCTTGAGCACGCCCTCGTCCACCGTGGTCATCGCGCCCAGCACCGGGATCTTGCCCTTGAGGCCGTACTCGTTGTATTGCTTGAGGAACTTCACGCCGTTGCTGCCGGCGAAGGCGGCGAACACCGCGTCGACGTCCGGCTTGATCTGGCTGATGTAGCTGCCGTAGTCGGCCACGTTCAGCGGCGACCAGAGCTTCTGCACCACCTTGCCGCCGTTCTCCTCGAAGGTGCGCTGGAAGCCGGCGGCGATCTCGTGGCCGAAGGCGAAGTCGTCGGCCACGATGGCGATGCGCTTGTACTTCAGCTCCCTGGCCGCGTATTCGCCCAGCGGGTGGTTCGGTTGCGCCGAGGTGCCCACGGCCCGCACGAACCACGGGTTGGGCTTGCGCTGCGTCAGGTCCTCCGCGGCGGCCGAGGGCGAAATGACGGGCACCTGCACCTTGCGGATGTAGTCGTCCACGGCCAGCGCCTCGAAGGCCGCCAGCGGGCCGATGATCACCTGCACCTTGTCCTTCTCCACCAGTTCCTGCGCCTTGGTCTTGGTGATCGCGGGCTGGCCGCCCGTGTCGGCGGTGAAGAGTTCGACCTTGCGGCCGGCGATGGTGTTGTTGCGTTCCTTCAGGAACAGCTTGAGCGCATCTTCCATCTGCTTGCCGCCGGCGGCGAGCGCACCCGACTTGATGGTGAGGAAGCCCAGCCGGATCGGCTCGCCCCCCTGCGCGAAGGCGCCCATGCTGAATGCCGAGGCGGCGACGACCACCGCCGCGGATACCAGATTCCTGACCATGCCTTGTCTCCTTGAATGCTGCGAACCCACTGTTTTTTGGACAGCCGTGATATCTCAGGACCGCACGGTACAAACTCGCGTCCGCAGGGGCTATGCGGGTAATCCCTCCGTCGGGTATTCCTCGCAACGGGGCGGCACGATGGCTAAGATGGGGCCGTCGTGATATCTCACGAACCGCCCCAGCCAGAACTTTCCGAGATCCGTGCAAGCCATCCAGACCGCCACCCCCGAACCCGCCAGCCGCCTCTGGCGGGAGCGGATCTACGAGCAGCTGCGCGCGGACATCCTCAATTGCGCCCTGCCGCCCGGCGCCGAGATCCGCGAAGGCGAGCTGGCGCTGCGCTTCGGCGTGAGCAAGTCGCCGGTGCGCGACGCGCTGATGCACCTGCAGCGCGAAGGGCTGGTGCTCACGCTGCCGCGCCAGGGCTACCGCGTGTCCTCGGTGTCGCTGGCCGACGTCGACGACATGTTCCACCTGCGCGCCGCGCTGGAGCGCGCCTGCATGGAGCGCATCGTGCGCAACGCGAGCGACGAGCGCCTGCAGGCACTGGAGCGCTTCCGCCGCTTCGAGCCCGCGGACTGGGCCGGCGGCTTCATCGAATACAACCGCGCCTTCCACCGCAGCCTGGCGGAAGTGGCGGGCAATGCGCGCATGCGCGACCAGCTCACCGACCTCATCGACCAGATGGAGCGCGTGGTGCGGGTAAGCGTGGCCAGCATCAAGCAGGGCGATCCGCAGGTCGTCGTGCGCGAACACGGCGTGATGATCGACGCGCTGCAGGCGCGCGACACGCGCCGCGCGGAGCGCCTGGCGGAGCGGCACATCGCCACCGCCGGCAAGCGGGTGCAGCAGGCGCTCGCCCGCCTGGTCGTTCCCGGCTGATTCCATCTCCTTCCAGCAAGAAAGGTCTTCCCAATGTCCGCAGCCAACGCACGGGTGCCCGTCCACGGCCTGTTCATCGACGGCAAGCAGGTGCCCGCCACCAGCGACGAGCGCCTGGACGTGCTCAACCCGGCCACCGGCGAGGTGCTCGCGCAGATCAGCCATGCCACCGACGCCGACGTGGACCGCGCGGTGCGCAGCGCCGGCGCGGCCTTCGAGGCGAAGGAATGGGCCTCGATGTCGAACCGCACGCGGGCGAAGTTGATCAACAAGCTGGCGGACACCTTCGAGGCGCACCTGGAGGAGATGTACACGCTGGAGACGGCCAACAACGGCCGCTCGGTCAACGAGACCCGGGCGCAGATCTCGCGCCTGCCGGACTTCTTCCGCTACAACGCCGGCCTGGCGATCGCGCGGCGCGACGCGGTGATCCCGGTGGACGGCAACTACCTGAACTACACGATCCGCACGCCGGTGGGCGTGGTGGGCAACTCGACGCCCTTCAACCACCCGCTGATGATCATGGTGAAGTCGCTGGCGCCGACGCTGGCCTCGGGCTGCACCACCGTGGTCAAGCCCTCGGAGTACACGCCGCTGACCACGCTGCGGCTGGCGGAACTGTTCGTCGAGGCGGGCCTGCCGCCCGGCGTGTTCAACGTGATCACCGGCCTCGGCCCCACCACCGGCAAGGCGCTCGCGTCGCATCGCGGCATCGCCAAGTGGGTGCTCACCGGCGGCACCGAGGCGGGCCGCATCACGGGTGCGCTGGCGGGCAGCAACTTCGCCCACCAGACGCAGGAGCTCGGGGGCAAGACGCCGGTGCTGGTGTTCGACGATTTCGACGTCGACCAGGCGGTGAACTACGCCGCCTTCGGCGCCTTCATCGGTGCCGGCCAGACCTGCATCTGCGGCAGCCGGCAGATCGTGCACGAGCGCGTGTACGACGAGTTCGTGGCCAGGCTGGCCGAGAAGGCGAAGACGATCCGCATCGGCAACCCGGTCGATCCGACCGTGCAGCTCGGCCCGGTGGTGTCCAGGCGCCAGCAGAACCGGGTGATGGAGTACGTGCGCATCGGGCTGGAGGAGGACAAGGCGCGCCTCGTGGCCGGCGGCCGCGTGCCGGCGGACCCGGCGCTGGCCAGGGGCTTCTTCGTCGAGCCCACCGTGTTCGCCGACGTCACGCCGCGCATGCGCATCTTCCAGGAGGAGGTGTTCGGACCCTTCGTCTCGGTGAGCAAGTTCTCCACCGAGGAAGAGGCGATCGCGATGGCCAACGATTCCGCCTTCGGCCTGGCCGGCGCGATCCGCACCGGCAACGTGACGCGCGCGCACCGCGTCGCCGCGCGCCTGAAGTGCGGCATCGTGTGGGTGAACGACCACCACCGCCTCGACCCCGCTTCGCCCTGGGGCGGCGTGAAGGATTCGGGCATCGGCCGCGAGTGCGGCACCGAATCGTTCGACGCGCACTTCGAGACCAAGAGCGTGATGATCCGCCTCGATGACGCGCCCTTCGACTGGTACAAGGACACGGCAAAGCAGCCGCGGCTGAACTGAGATGCCTGGCTAGTGCGTTTGCGTGCTGCACTGCGCAAACGCCTGTCGCACTGCAACATAAACCCGCGAAACTCCTATGCAGGTTTAAGGGTCCCTCCTCTCTGGCAAACGGCTCGCTTACAGCGCGCAAAGTATTGCGCCGCACCATTGCGATCCGTTACATCATCGCGGACTTCCTCGCTACGAACGGTCTTCGCATTGTCATGAAGCCGTCCTAGCATGGTTCCAGCAGACGCGACGAGCAGGAGAGCTTTGGATGACTTCCGCTGATTACCGGATCGAAAGCAGCCAACCCATCGCCGGTCGTTTCTGGCCCGCCAACGGACTGCGGCACTACGCCGTCCACGACCGCGCGCTCGCTGTGAGCCTGGCCGCCAAGAGCTTCACCGCCGACAGCGAGATCCGCGTGGTCCACGTCCCCACCGGCGAGGTGGTGTTCCGCAAGCCGCCGCAGCGGCGGCAGGAATGGGCCAGCGACGATCTCTGATCAAGGGCGTGCCGCGTCCGGCGCGGCACGCAAGGTCCGACTGAGAAGGACCACCGGCACCAGGCCGACCAGCACCAGCGCCAGCGAGGGCAGCGCCGCCTCCCCCAGGCGTTCGTCGCGCGCGAGCTGGTAGGCCACCACGGCCAGCGTATCGCTGTTGAACGGCCGCAGCACCAGCGTGGCCGGCAGCTCCTTCATCACGTCGACGAACACGAGCAGCGCCGCCGCCGCGGTGGAGCGTTTGAGCAGCGGCCAGTGCACGCGCGCCAGCAGCGCGGGGCCGCCGGTGCCCAGCATGCGGGCGGAATCGTCCAGGCTCGCCGGGATGCGCGCGTAGCCGCTCTGCACCGACTGCAGCGCGACCGACACGAAGCGCACGAGATAGGCCCAGACGATGCCGAGGATGGTGGCCGTCATCCAGTAGCCCACGCCGCTTTGCGGCCACACCTGCTGCAGCCAGCCGACGGGCAGCAGCAGGCCCACGACGAGCACCGCGCCCGGCACGGCGTAGCCCAGTGCGGCGAGCTGCACGACGCCGCGCGTCATGCCGCCGGGCGAACGGCGCAGGCGGAACGCGAGCAGCACGGCGATCCCGACCGCCAGCGCGGCGCTGATGGCGCCCAGGCGCAGGCTGTTGAAGGACCACTGCAGGAAGCGGTCCCAGGGCAGCGCGGACCAGTCGGCGGCGAGCGGCCGCAGCATGAACGCGACCGGCAGCACGAAGCCGAGCAGCACGGGCCCGCCGCACACGGCCCAGGCCGTGAAGCGGGCGGCGCCGCGCAGCAGCACCGGTTGCGCCTCCGCCCCGCCGCGCGCACGGCCGGCGGTGAAGCGCAGCCGCTTCTGCGCCCGCGTCTCCGCCGCCAGCAGCACGGCCACGACCAGCAGCAGTACCGTGGCGAGCTGGGCCGCCGCGATGCGGTTGTCCATCGCCAGCCAGGCCTTGTAGATGCCGGCGCTGAAGGTCTGGATGCCGAAGTAGCTCGCCACGCCGAAGTCCGCCAGCGTCTCCATCAGCGCCAGGGCGACCCCGGCCGTGATCGCCGGCCGGGCCAGCGGCAGGGCGACGGTGCGGATGCGGCGGGCCAGCGGCGCGCCGAGCAGCCGCGCCGCCTCCATGAGCTGGGCGGCCCGCTCGGCCAGCGCCGTGCGCACCAGCAGGTAGACGTAGGGATAGAGCGAGAAGACGAACACGGCCACCGCGCCCGGCAGGTTGCGCACCTCGGGAAAGACGCGGCCCTCGAGGCCGAACTGCCCGCGCAGCCAGGTCTGCAGCGGGCCGCTGAACTGCAGGAAGTCCGTGTACGCGTAGGCGACCACGTAGGCCGGCATGGCCAGCGGCAGCAGCAGCGCCCATTCGAAGGCCCGGCGGCCGGGGAAATCGAATAGCGTGACGGCCGCCGCCGCCGCGGTGCCCACGGCCGCCGCGCCGAGCCCCACGGCGATGCACAGGACCAGGCTGGTGAGCGCGTAGTCGGGCAGCACCGTGGCGCCCATCTCGCGCAGGATCTGGCCGCTGGCCGCGTTCCAGGACAGCCAGGAGGCGAACACGGCCAGCACCGGCAGCACGAGCGCGCCGGCGACCAACAACAAGGGCAGGTCGGCCAGCCGACGCAGGTTCATGGGGCGGGAGCTTAGGCAGGCAGCGCCGGGGGGCGCTTGTCATTCGTCAAGTGAATGAGAATTGTATGCAACTAGAATCGTCGCATGCATCTCGAGCTGCGCCTGCTGAGCGTCCGCTACCCGGGGCGTCCGCGCCCGGCCGTCGAAGGCGTGTCGCTGGGCCTGCGCGCCGGCGAGATCGGGGTGCTGATCGGGCCTTCCGGCTGCGGCAAGACGACGCTGCTGCGCGCCGTGGCGGGGCTGGAACCGGCGAGCGGGGGCCAGATCCTGATTTCGGGCTCGCAGGTCGCGAGCGGCACCGTGAACGTGCCGCCCGAGCTGCGCCAGATCGGCATGGTGTTCCAGGACTACGCCCTCTTCCCGCACCTGGACGTGCAGCGCAACGTGGCCTTCGGGCTGGAGCGGCGCCTGTCGCGCGCCGAGCGCAAGGCGCGCGTGGAGGAGGTGCTGGGCCTGGTCGGCCTGGAAGGCACGGAGAAGCGCATGCCGCACGAGCTCTCCGGTGGCCAGCAGCAGCGCGTCGCGCTGGCGCGGGCACTGGCGCCGCGGCCGCAGCTGCTGCTGCTCGACGAGCCCTTCTCCAACCTCGACGTGGACCTGCGCGAGCGGCTCGCGCACGAGATCCGCGGCATCCTGAAGGCGGCCGGGGCCACGGCCCTGTTCGTCACGCACGACCAGCTCGAGGCCTTCGCGATCGGCGACGTGATCGGCGTGATGCACGAGGGCCGGCTGCACCAGTGGGACGACGCGTACACGCTGTACCACCGGCCGGCCACGCGCTTCGTCGCAGACTTCATCGGCCACGGCGTGTTCGCGCCGGCCACGCTCAAGCGCGTGGGCGACCAGGTGGTGGTGCACACCGCCCTGGGGCCGCTGACCGACGGCTCCGAATGCGTGCTGCCTTCGGCGTTCGGCTTCGGCCAGTGCGAGGTGCTGCTGCGCGCCGACGACATCGTGCACGACGACGACGCGCCGGTGAAGGCGCAGATCGTGCGCAAGGCCTTCCGCGGCTCCGAATTCCTCTACACGCTGCAGCTGGCCTCCGGCGACACCCTGCTCGCCCACGTGCCCAGCCACCACGACCACCGCATCGGCGAGTGGATCGGCATCCGCGCCCAGGTGGACCACGTGGTCACGTTCCAGCGCGAGTCGGCGGCCGCGGCGCCGCCGATCGCGTCGTTCCCGACTTCCACGCCCGGGGTCCTGTAGTCTGGTGGTGGCGAAGGAACCCCAGCGATGCGCGAAGCGCCGGGGTTGCGCTGGCGCTCCGCCGCCAGCCTACGATTTCCTCAACGCGTCCACGACCGCATGCAGCTCGTGCGCCCACTGCCGCCGGTCCCGCCCCTCGTCGCGCTGCGGCTCGCCGAAGCGCACGTGCGCCACGAACGGCGCCCCCGCCAGCGTGCGCCACAGCGACGTGAACAGCGAGTCGTCGCCGAGGTAGAGCGGCCCCGGGCTGTTCCTGCCGGTGCGCCGGTCGACGAAGCGCAGCGCCACCGGCTGCACCGGGGCCTGCGCGGAGATCGCCGCCTGCACCAGGTTGGCATGGAAGGGCAGCAGCGTGTCGCCGTCGCCGGTGGTGCCTTCCGGGAACACCGCGACGATCTCGCCGCGCTTGAGGCTCTCGGCCATGTGGTGAACCACGCGCATCGCGTCGCGCCGCTTCTCGCGCTCGATGTAGAGCGTGCCGCCGCCGGTGGCCAGCGTACCGATCAGCGGCCAGTGCTTCACGTCCGATTTCGACACGAAACGGCAATGCCGCGCCGCGTGCATCACGAGGATGTCGAGCCAGGAGATGTGGTTGGCCACCAGCAGCATGGGCCCCTGCACCGGCGGCTCGCCGCTCACGTGCAGCGGGATGCCCAGCACGCGCAGCATGCGCTGCGCCCAGGCCTGCACGGTGGCATCGCGCCGCTGCTGGTCCCAGCGCGGGAACAGCAGCGTGATGGTCAGCCAGCCGGCGAGCGCATGCAGCACCGCGCGCCACAGGCGCCACAACGCGCGCAGGTGCCTCAAGTGCAGCCGCCGCCGGGCCGCCCCAAGGCGGCTGCCGCCCCCGCGGGAGGCAGCGCAGTCCACGAAGTGACAAGCGTGGGGGCCATCATCTTGCCTCGTAGGCCACCTGGCCGCCGACGATGGTGTAGCGCACCGACGCCGGCAACTCGTGCCCCGCGAACGGCGTGTTGCGCCCCTGGCTGCGCAGGCGCGCCGGCTCCACCCGCCACGCGCCCTTCGGGTCGAAGATGCAGACGTCCGCGACGCCGCCATCGAGCAGCTGGCCGGCGCTGGCCTGCAGCGTGCCGAGCGAGGAGCCGAGCACGCGGGCCGGCTCGCTGGTGAGCACCCCGAGCGCGCGCATGAGCCCGACGCCGTCCTCCTCGCCCCACTTGAGCGCCAGCCCCAGCAGCAGTTCCAGCCCCGTCGCGCCGGCCTCCGCCTCCGCGAAGGGGAGCGTCTTGGCGTCCTCGTCGACCGGCGTGTGGTCCGACACCAGCGCATCGATGGTGCCGTCGGCCAGGCCGGCCCGCAGCGCGTCGCGATCGCGCTGCTGCCGCAGCGGCGGGTTCAGGCGCATGCGCGAATCGAAGTAGCCGATGTCGACGTCGGTGAGGTGCAGCGAGTTGATGCTGACGTCGCAGGTGAGCTTCAGGCCCTCCTGCCTGGCCTGCCGCACCAGTGCCACGCCCGCGGCGCTGCTGATGCGGCAGATGTGCACGCGCGCGCCGGTGATGCGCATCAGCTCGAAGATGGTGTGCAGCGCGATGGTTTCGGCCGCGGTCGGCACGCCGGGCAGGCCGAGCCGCGTGGCCAGCGCCCCGCTGGCGGCGACGCCCTTGCCCAGGTAATAGTCCTGCGGCCGCAGCCACACCGGGTAGCCGAAGGTCGATGCGTAGAGCAAGGCGCGCTGCAGCACCTGGGTGTTCTGCAGCGGCACCTCCGCCTGGCTGAAGCCGATGCAGCCGGACTCGGTGAGCTCCGCCATCTCGGTCAGTTCCTCGCCCGCGAGGTTGCGCGTGAGCGCGCCGAGCGGGAACACGCGCGCCTGGTGCAGCTTCTCGGCGCGGAACTTGAGCATGTCGACCAGGCCCGGCTCGTCCAGCACCGGTTCGGTGTCGGGCGGGCACACCACCGAGGTGACGCCGCCGGCCACCGCGGCGGCCATCTCGCTTTCCAGCATGCCCTCGTGTTCGTGGCCCGGCTCGCGCAGGCGCACCGCCAGGTCCACCAGGCCGGGCGCGACGATGCAGCCGGCGGCGTCGATCACGCGGTTGGGGCTGAAGCCCTCCGGAATGTTGCGCACCGCGAGCACGCGGCCTGCGGCCAGCGCCACGTCGCAGGTCTCGTCGAACTGGCGCGCCGGGTCGATCACGCGGCCGCCCCTGATCAGGATCTTCATGCCGCCTCCCGCACGTTGCCGGCGACGATGCCCATCACCGCCATGCGCACCGCGATGCCGAAGGTCACCTGCGGCAGGATCACGCTCTGCTTGCCGTCCACCACTTCCGAATCGATCTCCACCCCGCGGTTGATGGGGCCCGGGTGCATCACGATCGCATCGGGCCTGGCCAGCGTCAGGCGCTCCTGCGTGAGGCCGTAGCGCTTGAAGAACTCCTGCGAGGACGGCAGCAGCGCGCCGCTCATGCGCTCGTTCTGCAGCCGCAGCATGATGATCACGTCGCAGTCGCGGATGCCCTCTTCCAGCGAGTGGAAGACCCGCACGCCCATGTTCGCCATGTCGCCGGGCACCAGGGTCTTGGGGCCGACCACGCGCACCTCGGCGCAACCGAGCGTGGTCAGCGCGTGGATGTCCGAGCGCGCCACCCGCGAATGCAGCACGTCGCCCACGATCGCCACCGTGAGGTTGGCGAAGTCCTTCTTGTAGTGGCGGATGGTGTACATGTCGAGGAGGCCCTGCGTCGGGTGGGCATGGCGGCCGTCGCCGGCGTTGACCACGTGCACGTGCGGTGCCACGTGCTGCGCGATCAGGTAGGGCGCGCCCGACTCGCTGTGCCGCACGACGAAGATGTCGGCGGCCATCGCGGAGAGGTTGGCGATCGTGTCCAGCAGCGTCTCGCCCTTGGAGGCCGAGGAGCGCGAGATGTCCAGGTTGATCACGTCGGCCGACAGGCGCGTGGCGGCGATCTCGAAGGTGGTGCGCGTGCGCGTGCTGTTCTCGAAGAACAGGTTGAACACGCTCTTGCCGCGCAAGAGAGGCACCTTCTTGACTTCGCGGTCGCTGATGCTCACGAAGTTGGACGCCGTGTCGAGGATGTGCGTCAGGATGTCCTTCGGCAGCCCCTCGATGGAGAGCAGGTGGATCAGCTCTCCGTTCTTGTTCAGTTGCGGGTTTCGTTTGTAGAGCATGAGTCTGGTTCTGGAAGTCAGCTCGCCGTCTCGACCGCGAAGGTGAACAGGCCACCGGCATCGCGCGCCAGCGCCAGCGCCTGGGTGGCCGGCAGGCTCACGCGCGCGGCGGCGTAGTCGGCCTGCACCGGCAGCTCGCGGCCGCCGCGGTCCACCAGCACCGCCAGCAGCACCTTCGCGGGCCGCCCGTAGTCGAACAGTTCGTTGAGCACGGCGCGGATCGTGCGCCCGGTGTAGAGCACGTCGTCCAGCAGCAGGATGTGCGCGCCGTTGACGTCGAAATCCAGCTTCGTCTGCGCGGTGGCCGAGAGGCCGCGCCGCGCATAGTCGTCGCGGTGCATGGCCGACGAGATCACGCCGGCTTCGCCCGGGCGACCCAGCTCCTTCTGCAGGCGCTCGGCCAGCCAGGCGCCGCCGGACGTGATGCCGACCAGCTGCGTGTCCGGCTGCAGCAGGCGCTGCACGCCGTGCAGCAGCTCGCGGTAGAGGCCCTCGGCGTCGAGGAACAGCGCGCCGGAATTGGCGGATGCGGGTGTCAAGGCAGGCTCCTCAGGAATTGTTCCAGGATGACGCAGGCAGCACCCGCGTCGGCGTCGCGCGCGCCGCTCGAGAGGGCTTCCGTGGTGCTGTAGCGCTCGTCCACTTCGTAGACCGGCTTGCCGCAGCGCCCGCGCAGCTGCCGCGCGAACTTGCGCGCCCGGAGGGTATTTTCGTGGCTCGCGCCATCGGGGTGGAAGGGCACGCCCACCACCAGTGCATCGGGCTGCCATTCCCGCACGCGGGCTTCGGCGGCGGCCAGGCGCGCATCCGCGCCGTCGGCACGGATCGTGGGCTGGGGAGTGGCCGTGCGCAGCATGCGGTTGCCCACCGCCACGCCGGTGCGCCGGAGGCCGAAATCGAAAGCGAGAAAAGTCTGGAACTGCGCGGGAACGGCGGGCGACGGCGGGCTTTCAGGCATGCCCCGCGCCCGGCGACAGCATCCAGGACTGCAGCCCCAGCAGCGACAGCGCCTTTTCGTAGCGCTCCTCGATGGGGGTGTCGAAGATCACGCTCGCGTCCGCGCCCACGGTGAGCCAGCTGTTCTCGGCCAGTTCCGATTCGAGCTGGCCCTCGCCCCAGGCGGAGTAGCCGAGCGTCACCAGCAGCTTGCGGGGGCCGGCGCCGGTGGAGATCGCTTCCAGCACGTCCTTCGACGTGGTCATTTCCAGCCCGCCGGGAATGGTCATCGTGGAGGCGTAGACGGATTCGCTCTCGTCCGCGCCTTCGGCGTGCACCGCCTCGTGCAGCACGAAGCCGCGCTCCGTCTGCACCGGCCCGCCCTGCAGCACCGGGGTGGCGGCCAGGTCCGTCCGGCCCAGGGGCAGGTCCACCTTCTCGAACAGGTTCTTGAGGTTGATGTCGGTGGGCTTGTTGATCACGAGCCCGAGCGCGCCCTTGGGGCTGTGCTCGCAGAGGTACACCACGGAGCGCGCGAAGGACGCGTCCTGCAGGCCCGGCATGGCGATCAGGAAGTGGTGCGTCAGGTTCATCGGAGCTTCGTCGCCCATGGCTGGTATTTTACGGGCGATGTCCACCCCCTATCCCGCGGGGCTGGTGTGGTTCCGCCGCGACCTGCGCGCGGACGACCATGCCGCCCTGCACCAAGCCCTGCGCGCCTGCGCGATGGTGCATGCCGCCTTCGTGTTCGACACCGCGATCCTCGAGGGGTTGCCGCGCGCCGACCGGCGGGTCGAATTCATCCGCGCGTCGGCCGCTGCGCTCGACGCGCAGCTGCGCGCGCTCGGCGGCCCCGGGCGCGGCCTGATCGCCGTGCATGCGGATGCCGCCGAGGCCATTCCGCGGCTGGCCGCCCGGTTGGGCGTGCAGGCGGTGTTCGCCAACCACGACGACGAACCGGCGGCGCTGGCGCGCGACGCCCGGGTGCGCGAGCGGCTCGCAGCGGCCGGGATCGCCCTCCACACCTTCAAGGACCACGTGGTGTTCGAACGCGGCGAGGTCCGCACGCAGGCCGGCCAGCCCTATTCGGTCTTCACGCCCTATGCGCGGGCCTGGCTGGCGCGGGTGGACGATGCGGACCTGGCGCCGTTCGAGGTCGCCGCGCGAGCGCAGCGGCTCGCCCCCCGTCCGGCCGGATGGGACAGGGACATGCCGACGCTGGCGGAACTCGGCTTCGCTGCGACCAACCTGCGCGCGACGGGCGTGCTGCCGGGCAGCGCCGGTGCGGAGGAGACACTGCGCTCCTTCCTGCAGCGCATAGCCCGCTACGACGCCGACCGCGACCGGCCCGCGCTGGCGGCCACCAGCGGGCTGGGCGTGCACCTGCGCTTCGGCACCATCTCCAGCCGCCAGCTGGTGCGTGAGGCGCGTGGGCGGGAGGGCCCAGGCGCCGCCACCTGGCTGAAGGAGCTGGTGTGGCGCGAGTTCTACTTCCAGGTGCTGGCCAACTTCCCGCAGGTGGGCCGCGGCGAGAGCTTCCGTCCGGCCTACGACCGCATCGCGTGGGAACAGGGTCCGCAGGCCGAGGAACGCTTCGCGGCCTGGTGCGCAGGCCGCACCGGCTACCCGCTGGTCGACGCCGCCATGCGGCAGTTGAACACCACCGGCTTCATGCACAACCGCCTGCGCATGGTGACGGCGAGCTTCCTGTGCAAGGACCTGGGTCTGGACTGGCGCCGCGGCGAGCGCTGGTTCGCCGAGCGGCTGGACGACTACGAGCTCGCGTCGAACAACGGCGGCTGGCAGTGGGCGAGTTCCTCCGGCTGCGACGCGCAGCCGTGGTTTCGCATCTTCAACCCGGTGACGCAGAGCGCGAAGTTCGATCCGCAGGGGGAGTTCATCCGGCGCTACGTGCCGGAACTGGGCGCCCTGCCGGCGCCGCTGCTGCATGCGCCGTGGCAAGCCAGGCCGGTCGATCTCGCTGCCGCGGGCATCGCACTGGGCCAGGACTATCCACGGCCCGTCGTGGACCATGCCCAGGCGCGCGAGCAGACGCTGGCGCGCTACGCCGCCGTCAAGGGCTGAGCGGCGGGCCTCGGCCTCTCAGATCAGGATCGCGACGATGACCGCGATCACGACGATGATCAGGATGTCCCGGTCGCTGAGGGCGCCGCCGGCGGGCAGCGCGTCGATGCGCTGCGCCAGCACGTGGACTTCGGCATCGGTCATCGCCGCCACGCGGTGCGAAGCGCTCAGTCCGCTGACGCCCATGGCCTGCAGCCGCTCGCGCAGGTCGGCCCGCTCGAGGAAGGCCTGCACCTTCGCGCGGTCCGCCTGCGCGGGGCTGCCCGCGGCGAGCGCTTCGGCGTCGATCATCCCGCCCCAGGCGGCCGGCATGGGCGCCGCGAGCGCCGCGGCGAGAAGGACCGCAAGGAGTGGGGTTCGGTGCTGGCCAGCCGTTCGCATGTGTCACCTCCGGAAGGTGGCTCATCCTAGGGGCAGCACAGCGGGACGGCCGCATGCGGCCGGCGTAACAGTTCCCTTCACTTGCTGCAGGCTGCTCGCGGCCCGCAGCAAGTGAATGCATGCTTACGCCGTCACCGCCGCCTGCGAATACTGCTTCACCAGCCCCAGCAGTTCCTCTTCCGAGTAGGGCTTGCCCAGGTAGTGGTTCACGCCGAGTTCCTTGGCGTGCTCGCGGTGCTTCTCGGCGATCCGCGAGGTGATCATCACGATCGGCAGATGCTTCAGGCGCTCGTCGGCGCGGATGTTGCGGGCCAGGTCGAAGCCGTCCATGCGCGGCATTTCGATGTCGGACAGCACCACCGCCGGCAGTTCCTCCGCCAGCCGCTCCAGGGCCTGCAGGCCGTCGGCCGCCAGCGCGACCCGGTAGCCTTCGCGCGCCAGCAGGCGCTGCGTCACGCGGCGCACGGTGATCGAGTCGTCCACCACCAGCACCAGGGGAACGGTGGGGGCCGCCGCCACCGTCGCCGGTTTCACCGGCTGGCCCGCGCGCTCCGCCTTCGCGGCTTCGGCCCGCTCGGCGCCCATCTGGCGCGCCAGCTCGCCATACACCTGCATCAGCGCCACCGGGTTGTAGATCAGCACCACGGCACCGGACGCCAGCACGGTCATGCCGGCCAGGCCCGGCAGGCGCGCCAGCTGCGGCCCGAGGTTCTTCACCACCACTTCCTGGTTGCCCAGCACTTCGTCGACGTGCACCGCGACGCGCTGCGCCGCGGAGCGGAAGATCACGACCGGCAGCGTCTTGCCCTGCACTTCCGCGCTGCGCGGCGAGGACTGCAGCAGCGCGCCGGACCAGAAGAAGGGCAGCTGCTCGCCGCCGAACTCGAAGGTGCCGGTGGCATAGGCCTTCTGCACGTCCTCCTGGCCCGCGCGGCGAACCAGTTCGACCAGGTTGGCCGGCACGCCGATGGCGAGCTTGCCGGAGCGCACCATCACCACCTGGGTCACCGCGGTGGTCAGCGGCAGCACCAGCTTGAAGGTGGTGCCGCGGCCGGCTTCCGTCGTCGTCTCGATGCGGCCGCCCAGCGCGTTCACCTCGTTGCGGACCACGTCCATGCCGACGCCGCGGCCGGAGAGTTCCGTCACCTGCGTGGCGGTCGAGAAGCCGGGCAGGAAGATCAGGTTGGCCGCTTCCTGGCCGCTGATCTGCTGGTCGGGGGCGATCAGGCCCTGCTGCACCGCCTTGTCGCGGATGCGGGGCAGGTCGAGGCCGGCGCCGTCGTCCTGGAATTCCACCGAGACGTCGTTGCCCTCCTGGCGCACGTGCACGACGATGCGGCCGGTGGCGTCCTTGCCCAGCGCGGCGCGCTGCTGCGGCGACTCGATGCCGTGGGCGACGCAGTTGCGCAGCAGGTGTTCGAAGGCCGGCGTCATGCGGTCCAGCACGCCGCGGTCCATCTCGATGGAGGCACCCACGACGTCCAGCTTCACCTGCTTGCCGGTTTCCTTGGCGGCCAGCCGCACCACGCGGTACAGGCGCTCGGAGATGCCGTCGAATTCGACCATGCGCGTGCGCAGCAGGTCGCGCTGCAGTTCGCGCGTCTGGCGCGCCTGCGCGATCAGGTCGTCTTCGGTGGCTTCCACCACGCGCTGGATGTTGCGCTGCACCGTCGCCACGTCGTTGACCGATTCGGCCATCAGGCGGGTGAGCTCCTGCACCCGCGTGAAGCGGTCGAATTCGAGCGGGTCGAAGCCGCTGGCCGTGTCCTTCGCCTGCGCCATGCGCGACTGCATCTGCGACTCGGCCTGCACCTCGATCTCGCGCAGCTGCCCGCGCAGGCGGTCCAGGTTGCCGGTGAGGTCGCCGAGCGAGCCGCGCAGCTGGCGCAGCTCGGATTCGAGCCGCGAACGCGTGATCATCACCTCGCCGGCCTGCGTCACCAGGCGGTCCAGCAGCTGCGAGCGCACGCGCACGGCCTGGTTGGAGGCCTGGCGCGAAGGCGTGAGCGCGGTCTGCACCGGCGCCGCGATCGGCATCCTCACGACCGGCGCGGCGGGCTGCGCGGGCGCGGCTTGCGCCGGCGCCGGCACGATCGCTTCGACGGCCTTGGGCTCGATCACCGGCGCGAGCGGCTCCGCCGGCGCCGCGGGCTCCACGGCCACGGGCGCGGCTTCCTCCGCCTGCGGCTCCGCCGGGGCGAAGCCACCGGTGGCGCGCAGCGTGTCGAAGCGCGCCTGCATCGCGTCGAAGCGCTGCAGCAGGGCCTCGATGTCGACCGCGGCCACGTTCTCGTGCCCGAGGAATTCCACCTCGGACTCCATGCGGTGCGCCAGCTCCCCGAGCTGCAGCGCGCCGGCCAGGCGGGCACTGCCCTTCAGGGTGTGCAGCGCGCGCAGGACCTGGTCGCGCGGCTCGCGGTGGTCGGGGTGGGCGGCCCAGGCGCGCAGGCCGCTCGCCAGCTGGGGCATCAGCTCGGCGGCCTCTTCCTCGAAGATCGGGAACAGGTCGGGGTCGATCGCGTCGGTGACGTCGAGCTCCTCCTCGCCTTGCACCTTCACCAGCGGCGCCAGCGCGGCGGGCGGCAGGACGGAGGCGACCGGCCCGCGCACGGGCGCGGCAGGCTGCAGGGGCTCGGCGTGCTGCACGGGCTCTTCGGCGGGCTCGAGAGCCGTGAAGTCGAGATCGTTCTCGTCGAAGCAGCTTTCGGCCGCCTCGCTGCGCGCCTCGCCCTCGAATTCCTTCAGGTCGTGCAGTTCCTGCAGCAGGCGCGCATCGGGCTCCTTCAGGAAGCCGGCGGCGAACTGGTGCAGCAGGCGGCGCACTTCCTCGGCGGCGCCGGTGAAGGTCCTGGCGTGCTGCGGCGTGCCCTCGGCGAGCGACTGCGTGTGCTGCAGCGCGCCTTCGAGCGCGCGGGCGATGTCCGACAGCGCCTGGAAGCCCACGGTGGCGGAGCTGCCGGCCAGCGCGTGGGCCCAGCCCACGGTGGAGTCGGGCACGCGGTCCGACATCTGCAGCGTCCACTCGCTGACCTCGGTGACCAGCCGGCGCGACCACTCGTCGGCCTCGTTCAGGTAGACGTTGTACAGCGGGATGCCGATGCGCAGGTCGCCGATCACCTTCACCTGCTCGTCGAGCTTGGCGGCGGCGGCCTGTTCGGTTTCGGGCTCCGGTTCCGGCTCCAGTTGCAGGGGCGCGTCGGCGAAGGGTTCCGCCGGCAGCTCGAAGACGAAGTCGTTGCTCGGTGCGGCGTCGCCATGCGGCGCGGCCACCTCCTGCGCGGGGCCGGCGACGGCCGACAGGCTGGAGAAGTCGATGCCTTCGATCTCCAGCATCGGCTCCTCGGCCGGCTTGGGCGGCTCGAGATCGAGCCGCGGCAGGATGGCCGTCGACGCGAGTTCCGGCAGGTCCTCGGGCGGCGCCGGCGCCGCCTCGCTCGCCTGCTCGCGCGGCATGATCATCGTGGCGCCGAGCTCGGCGAATTCGGGCGGCAGTTCGTCCGCGCTCAATTCCTGCACGGTGATCTCGGGTGTCGCCAGGACGGGCGCCGCATCCACCTTGTCCAGCGCCGTGAAGTCGAAGTCGAAGGCCGACTCCTTGGCTTCCTCCGCCGGGAATTCGAACGCCGGCTCGCTCGTGGCGGCGGCTTCGGCCGGCGCGTCCAGGTCGAGCGTGAAGCCAGGGTCCGGCAGCACGGGCGCGACCGGCGCCTGCGGCGCGAGCTCGATCGGGGCCTCGATGGCGGCGGCCAGCTCGGGCAGTTCCAGCGCCGGTTCGGCGCGCAGCACTTCCTCGACGGCGGCGGCCGCTTCCTCCAGGCCCCCGGGCGCGGGCATCGCGACCGGCTGCAACTGGTTGTGCAGCCGCATCGCGTCCGCGGCGGTGCGGAAGTCCGAAGCCTTCCAGGCGCCGTCGGCGTGCGTGGCGATCGCCTCGATCCAGCGGCCGAAGCCTTCGAGCGCGTCGGTGGCCAGCGAGCGCAGGTCCTCGCTGGCCGGCTTCTGGTCGGCCAGCCAGGTGTTGAGCACCTGCTCCATCGCCCACGCGGCCTCGCCGAACTCGTTGAGCTTGACCATGCGCGAGCTGCCCTTGAGCGTGTGGAAGGCACGCCGCAGGGTGGTCATGTCCGCGAGGTTGCGCGGGTCCTCGGCCAGGGCGGCGATCGCCGCCAGGCCGTTGCCGACCACTTCGCGCGCTTCCTCCAGGAAGATCTCGCGCAGTTCGGCGTCGCCTTCGTCTTCTTCCGTGACGACCGGTGCGGGCGCGGCCATCGCGGCCTGCGCCTGCACGGGCGCCGGCGCGGGCACCACGGGCACGGCGGCGACGGGCGCCGGCTGCACCTGCGGCGCCGCAGGCAGCGGCGGCGCGGGCGCGACCGGCTCGGCCTCGCGCCCCATCAGCGGCCGCAGCTCGCCCTGCACGTCGTCCCACACGAACAGCTTCTTCGCCAGCGAGGGCTGGTAGTTCAGCATGTCGATCAGGAAGCCGAGCGCGCCCAGGTTGTTCCCGAGCTTCTCGAAGGTGCCGGCGCCGCGCGCCTGCTCGTCGTCGATCTCGGTGACGATGATGCTCTCGACGGCGTCGCGCATGCGCAGCACGGCCTGCGAGGCCTGGTCCAGGCCCAGCACCGAGAGCACGCCGCGCATCTGCGCCAGGAAGCCCGGCGCGTCGCGCAGCGGCCCCTTGTCGGCGGTGTTGCGGAAGAACTGGTCCAGCAGCTTTTCCAGCTCGCCCAGCGTGCCGCGCAGTTCGCCGACCACGCTGCCCATGGTCTGCTTGTCGCTGACGCGGCGATAGAGGTCCTCGACCCAGTGCTCCAGCGGCTCGGGTGCGCCGCCCTGCACCACCTTCTTCAGGCGGTCGGCCAGCCGCGCGGTGCGCTCGGCCAGCTGCTGGTCGTTCGGGTCCAGGTCCTGGAAGGCGGCTTCCAGGTACAGGATCGCGGTGGCGACTTCCATCGCCAGTTCGGCGCTGGGCGCCTTGGCGGTGGTGGCCACGGTATCGATCGCCGCGGCCAGGCCCTTGGCGAGCGGTTCGCTGGCCGGATAGAGCTTCACCAGCGTTTCGCTCAGGTGGGCGAACTGCTCGCGCACGCCCTTGAGCTTGTGCGCGTCGCCGCCGGCGAGGCCGGACCAGGTTTCCTTGGCGGTGGCGATGCGCTTGCGCAGCTGCGCGAGCAGCACCGGATCGAAGCGGCCGAAGGGGCTGCTGGAATAGTCCACCGGCTTCGCGTCGGCGATGCCATAGCCCAGGCGCACGGCGGCGAGCGCCGGCGCATCGGTGGCGCGCGGCGGCACGGCCTGCGCGCAGAAGAAGACGAGGTCCTGCGCCAGGCGCTCGGAGACGTTGCTGTCGCCCTTGGCGAGCGAGGCGTACTGCAGCAGCACGCGCGAAGCGGCGCGCTTGACGTAGACGTCCGCGGGCAGCAGGCCCAGGGAGAGCGCTTCGAAGTAGCCGGCGGCGGCCTTCCAGAACACCCGCGGCTGGCGCGCGGTCTCGGAAGCGGCGAGGCCGAGGCTCACCGCTGCGAGTTCGCGGCCCGCGGCCGGATCGGCCGTCTTGACGATCTTGAGCACCGCCTGGTCCATGCGCGCGCGCACGGCCGGGTCGTAGGTGAGCGACTGCGCGGTGGCCGGCGCCTGGAAGTCGTTCCAGCGCCAGTCCGAGCCCCACAGGTCCGCCGGATGCACGCGGTCGGCGCCGGTGAGGTCCTGCACTTCCTTGTACTGCACGAACAGCGACACGGGCGAGACGTTCTTGCCGCCCAGCAGGGCTTCGAGGTACTCGGCCAGCGCGAAGCCGGCGCGCTCCACCTTCGCGGCGGCCGCTTCGGTGCACAGCTCGGGGCGCTCGACGAACTTCTGCGCCGCCGCTTCCATGCTGCGCAGCATGTGCGCGGGGGCGCCGAGCCCCACCATCTCCAGCGCGCCGACGGCCTGGTGCATGTGCTGGCGCGCGATGCGCAGCTGGCCGTTGTCGATGGAGGACATGTCCTGGCCGCGCGCCTGCGCGGCGTCGCGCACGAAACGCCGCAGCGCGGACGAGGCCGACTCGAGGGACTTGCGCAGTTCGTCCAGCACCCAGGCCAGGGGGCCCAGGTCGTTGTTCGCCAGATCGAGTTCTTGGGCTGCTTGCATGGGGTAAGGGGCTAGGGCCTAGGGACTAGGGGCTAGGGTGGCGGGCGGGGGCTGTTTCCCTAGCCCCTGGTCCCTAGCCCCTAGGCCCCCGGGCTGATCACGCAATCTTGAATCTGGACACCGACTGGCGCAGTTCCTCGGCCATCCGAGTGAGTTCACGCACCTGCTGCGCCGTCGACCGCGTGCCTTCACCGGTCTGCTCCGTCACCGCGAAAATGTGCTGGATGTTGCCGGCCACCACGTTGGCCGATTCGGCTTCGCGGCTGGCGGACTGCGAGATCTGTTCGATCAGGTCGGCGAGGCGGCGCGACACCTGGTCGATCTCGGTCAGCGCGGTACCGGCGTTGTCGGACAGCTTGGCCCCTTCCACCACGCCCTGCGTGGAGCGCTCCATGGCGGCCACGGCATCCTGCGTGTCGGTCTGAATGGCCTTCACCAGCGCCGAGATCTGGCGCGTCGCGTCCGCCGAGCGTTCGGCCAGTCGCTGCACTTCTTCCGCCACCACCGAGAAGCCGCGGCCGGCTTCACCGGCCGACGCGGCCTGGATGGCGGCGTTCAGGGCCAGCACGTTCGTCTGTTCGGTAATGTCGGAAATCAGTTCGGTGATTTCGCCGATCTCCTGCGAGGATTCGCCCAGCCGCTTGATCCGCTTGGACGTTTCCTGGATCTGGTCGCGGATGGCGTTCATGCCGCCGATGGCGTTCTGCACGGCGGTCAGGCCCTGTTCGGCGGCCTTCAGCGACTGGCGCGCCACCTGGGCGGACTCTTGCGCCTGGCCGGACACCTGGTTGATTCGCATGGCCATGTCGAGCACCGACTGGCCGGTCTCGCGGATCTCGCGCAGCTGCTCGGTCGAAGCCGCCAGCAGCTCGGTGGAGGTCGATTCCACCTGCGCCGTCGTCTGCGCCACCTTGGTCGCCGTGTTCTGCACGGCGCCCACCAGCTGGCGCAGTTCTTCCACCGTGTAGTTCACCGAGTCGGCGATGGCGCCGGTGATGTCCTCGGTCACGGTCGCTTCCTGCGTCAGGTCGCCCTCGGCGACCGACTGCAGTTCGTTCATCAGCCGCAGAATGGCCGCCTGGTTGGCGTCGTTGACGCGCTTGGCTTCCTGCTCCTGGCGCTCGGCTTCCTGGCGCTGCGATTCGGCGCGTTCCTGGCGGCGGCGGCTATCGAGCAGCTGCACGTAGGCCAGGCCCACCGAGCAGGCGATCGCGAAGCCGGCGGCGATCACCAGCGACACCAGGGCCCAGAAGTTCAGGCCGGTCTGCGCCGACAGCTTGTCCTGCAGTTCCTGCAGGTTCTTGCGCAGCGGTTCGGAGTCCTGGACGATCGAGGCCTGCGCTTCCCGCGCGGACACCAGGCCCTGCAGGTTGCCCAGGATGGCGCCGGCCTGCGTGCGGGTCTGCTCGTACAGGTCCAGCAGGGCCTTCAGGCGCTCCTTGGTCTGTTCGTCGCGGGCCGCGGCCAGGCGCAGCTCGGGGCTGCCTTCCAGCATGCCCTGCGCGATTTCCTTGAACGAGTTCAGGTCCTTGCCCAGCAGGAACACGGCTTCCGGCGACACGCCTTCCATGGTCAGGAATTCGTTGGCCGACTTGCCGATCCGCTGCGTCAGCATCACGAGCTGGCCGGCGGCGGAGATTTCGGCGGCGGGCGCGCCCTGCTGCAGCTTGAGCGACGACACCGTCTCGGCGATTTCCAGCAGGTCCGAGGACTGGCGGTTGATGGTGCGCAGCGCCGCGCCCACCTGCGTCAGGATCTTCTCCTGCGCCATCACGGTCTTGGCGTTCTTCTCGGCGCGCTCCATCAGCGGCAGGATCTTCTGGATGTCCGGCTGCAGGTCGGAGGTGACGGCCACCAGGCGCAGTTCCTCGTTGCCGTCCTTGAGGCCGCGCACCGTCTGCGCCAGCGAGGTGGCCGATTCCTTCACGTCCGGGAAGGCCTGCGGGCTGCCGATCAGGGCCTGCGAGACCGACTTGGCGAGGCGCTGCGACTGCATCAGCGACTGGCCGGTGCCGGCCACCTGCTGCGCGACGCGATCCGACTCGCGCACCGCGATGAAGGCGATGGAGCCCAGCGCGAACAGCGACACGGCAAGCGCGCCGAACAGGACGCGCTGGTGCGTGGTGGTGCTGCGGCGCCCCAGCAGGGGGACCGAGACCAGTTCCGCTTCGTCGACTTCCTCGACGATCGAATCGTCGATGCTGTCGGGGTCGCTGGCGTTGACGGTGCTCCCGGCCTCGATGCTCGCCGTGGACGCATCGGGCATCGCCAGGCTCAGTTCCTGCGTGACCGACGGGTCGGCCTCCTCGGACTGCTTCCGGGCGAAGAGGTTCTTCAGGGAAAAAGCGGACATGATGCTGCCTTCGACAAGGGACTAAGCGCTGATGCTCAGGAATTGGGGTTGCTGCGAAAGCGCCTGGAGGTTCAGTTCCTGCCAGAACGCGCCGCTGGCATCGGTGTAGCCGCTGCCGAAATAATCCGGGGACCCGGGCGGGGCCTCGTTCGAGGCGGTGAAGGCGTCGGTGTTCCGCAGGCCCGCCAGGCGGTCGACGAGGAGCGCGCAGTTGATCTCGAGCAGCGCGTTGAGCGCGATCAGTCGGGACTCGGCGCGTGCCTGGTCGGAGCGCTGCGCCGGCGGCTGGCCGCTGACGAAGCTCGCGAGATCCACCACGCCGTAGAGGCCGCCGCGCAGGTTGGCGACGCCCAGGAACCACTGGTGCGTGTACGGCACGGCCTGCGGCGCGGCGAAGGGGAAGATCTCGCCGGCCTGGCTCAGCGGGAACAGGTACTTGCGGCCCGCGGCTTCGACCGCGAGCCAGCCGGCCTGCGCGCCCTGCGAACGGGCAGCCTGCAGCCGGCTGGCGAGCCGGCTTTGCAGCTCGCGGAGGGCTTCGCGGTTGGCCATGGCGTCAGGGGGTACTGCTTGCCTGCCGCCTCAACCCAGGGCCTTGATCTTGGCCATGAGCTCGGAGGCGTCCACCGGTTTGGTGATGTAGTCGCGCGCGCCCTGGCGCATGCCCCACACCCGGTCGGTCTCCTGGTTCTTGCTCGTGCACATGATGATCGGCACGTCGGCGAAGTTCGGGTCGCGCGTGATGGCGCGCGTGAGCTGGAAGCCGTTCTGGCCGGGCATCACGACGTCCATCAGGATCAGGTCGGGCTTTTCCTCGCCCAGGCGGCGGAACGCGTCATCCGCGTTTTCCGCGGTGCGGACCGAGAACCCGTTCTTCTGCAACAGGTCGGTCATGAACATCAGTTCCGTCTTCGAGTCGTCCACAACGAGTACTTTGCGGATGGCCATGGGTCATCTCTCCTTTGTTCTTTACTTCGGCGTGCCGAACTGCTGCACCGTCTGCAGCAGCTGGTCTTTCGTGAAGGGCTTGGTCAGGTAGTCCTGCGATCCGACCATGCGGCCACGCGCCTTGTCGAACACGCCGTCCTTGGAGGACAGCATGACGACGGGGGTGCTCGCGAATTTCGCGTTGCGCTTGATGATCGCGCAGGTCTGGTAGCCGTCGAGGCGCGGCATCAGGATGTCGCAGAAGATCAGGTTGGGCTGGTAGTCATTGACCTTGGCCAGCGCATCGAACCCGTCCTCGGCCAGCATCACTTCGTGGCCGCCCTGCTTCAGGAAGATCTCCGCGCTGCGCCGGATCGTGTTGCTGTCATCGATCACCAGCACCTTCAGTCCAGTGGTGCTCAATTGACGCTGCTCCTCATTTCCAACTGCTCATGGCTTGCGGCATCCCTCGAGTCCCTGCCGCGCGGCCCGATCTTTCAGATCTGGACCATTTCAAAGTCTTCCTTGCGCGCCCCGCATTCGGGGCAGGTCCAGTTCATGGGCACCTGGGCCCACGGGGTGCCCGGGGCGATGCCATGTTCAGGAGCGCCGGCGGCCTCGTCGTAAATCCAGCCGCAAATCAGACACATCCACGTTTTGCTATCAGTCACAGCTTATAGGGGGTTCGAATAGAATGCAACGATTCTAGCTAGGCCAGTTGACTATCCTCGGTCGGGCTTTCGGCAGTGAAATTCCCCGGGCCATGACTAATTCCACACCCATCGAAACACGGCCCTCCGAGCCCGAAGCCGAAGACTCCGGACCGGCCTGCGTGATGGTGTTCAACGCGAGCGACCCGAGCGGAGCCGGCGGGCTCTCCGCGGACGTCACGGCGATCGCTTCCGTGGGCGCACATCCCCTTCCCATCGTGTGCGGCGCGTATGTGCGCGACACCGGCGAGATCTTCGACCACTTCGCCTTCGACGAGGACGCCGTCGCGGAGCAGGCGCGCACCATCCTCGAGGACGTGCCGGTGCAGGTGATCAAGGTCGGTTTCGCGGGCTCGCCCGAGACCCTGAGCACCATCGCGGAGATCGCCGCCGACTACCCCGACGTGCCGGTGATTTCGTACATGCCGGCGTTGTCCTGGTGGGACGAAGGCCCGGCGGACCTGTACGAAGACGCTTTTCGCGAATTGATGCTTCCCCAGACAACCGTGTTGGTTGGAAACCACAGCACCTTGTGGCGCTGGCTGTTGCCGGAATGGAGCAACGAGCGCAGTCCGACCGCCCGCGACCTCGCCAAGGCCGCATCGGAGATGGGGGTACCGTACACGCTCGTCACCGGCATTCCGCTGCCGGACCAGTTCATCGACAACGTGCTGGCCACGCCGCAGGCGGTGCTGGCCAGCGAGAAGTTCGAGCGTTTCGACGCCGTGTTCTCCGGCGCCGGCGACACGCTGGCGGCGGCCCTGGCCGCCCTGATCGCCGGCGGGGCCGACCTCGCCGCGGCGGCCACCGAGGCGCTCGCCTACCTGGATCGCTGCCTCGACGGCGGCTTCCGCCCCGGCATGGGCCACGTCGTGCCCGATCGCCTGTTCTGGGCCCAGCCGGAGGCCGAGGACGCCGACGACGACACCGACACCCCCCCAGCCTTCGACATGCCCGCCCATGACACCAAGCATTGACCGCAACCAGCAACTGTTCGAGCGCGCCCGCGCCCTGATCCCCGGCGGGGTGAACTCGCCCGTGCGCGCCTTCCGCGCCGTCGGCGGCACGCCCCGCTTCGTGCAGCGCGCGCAGGGCGCGTACTTCTGGGACGCCAACGGCACGAAGTACATCGACTACATCGGCTCCTGGGGTCCCATGATCCTGGGCCACGGCCATCCGCGCGTGCTGCAAGCCGTGCAGCAGGCCGTGCAGGAAGGCTTCTCGTACGGCGCGCCGACCGAGCGCGAGATCGAACTGGCCGAGGAGATCGCCCGGCACGTTCCTTCCGTGGAGATGGTGCGCCTGGTGAGTTCCGGCACCGAGGCGGCGATGAGCGCGATCCGGCTGGCGCGCGGCGCCACCGGGCGCAGCCGCATCGTCAAGTTCGAGGGCTGCTACCACGGCCACGCCGATGCGCTGCTGGTGAAGGCCGGCTCGGGCCTGGCCACCTTCGGGCATCCGACTTCCGCCGGCGTGCCGCCGGAGGTGGTGCAGCACACGATGGTCCTCGAGTACAACAACCTGCAGCAGATCGAGGAAGCCTTCGCCACGCACGGCAAGGAGATTGCCTGCATCATCATCGAGCCGATCGCGGGCAACATGAACTTCGTGCGCGCGAGCGTGCCCTTCATGCAGCGTTGCCGCGAGCTGTGCACGCAGCACGGTGCGCTGCTGGTGCTCGACGAGGTGATGACCGGCTTCCGCGTGGCGCTGGGCGGCGCGCAGAGCGTCTACGCCAAGGCCATTCCCGGCTTCCAGCCGGACCTCACGGTGATGGGCAAGGTGATCGGCGGCGGCATGCCGCTGGCGGCCTTCGGCGGCCCGCGCGCGATCATGGAGCGCCTCGCGCCCCTGGGCCCCGTCTACCAGGCCGGCACGCTCTCGGGCAACCCGGTGGCCACGGCCTGCGGCCTCGCCACGCTCAAGGAGATTTCCGATCCCGGCTTCTTCCCGGCGCTGGCGCAGAAGACGCGCACGCTGGTCGAGGGCCTGAAGGCCGCGGCGGTGGAAACGGGCATCCCCTTCGCCGCCGATTGCCAAGGCGGCATGTTCGGCTTCTTCCTGCTGCCCGAGCTGCCGCAGAACTACCCGAGCGTCATGCAGAGCGACGCGCCGAAGTTCGGCCGGCTGTTCCACGGCCTGCTCGATCGCGGCGTGTACATCGCGCCGGCGCTGTACGAAGCGGGTTTCGTGAGCGCCGCGCACAGCGAAGAAGACATCGCGCAGACGGTGCAGGCGGCGCGGGACGTGTTCCGCACGCTGGCCTGAACGCTGCGGCCGGACTGGCCGCCGAGAAAAGCGGACAACCGGACGCAGAGAGCGCAAAGGGTACGCAGAGGACGCAAAAGAAAACCTTCTGAAGTTTTCTTTGTCCTTTTTGCGTCCTCTGCGTACCCTTTGCGTCCTCTGCGTCCGGCTGTTCGGCTTTCACGACCCATCAGGCGCCCCGGCCTCAATGCCGGAAGTGCCGCACTCCGCTGAACACCATCGCCACGCCGCGCTCGTTCGCGGCGTCTATCACTTCCTGGTCGCGCATCGAGCCGCCCGGCTGGATCACGCAGGTTGCGCCGGCGTCCACCACCACGTCGAGGCCGTCGCGGAAGGGGAAGAACGCGTCGCTGGCCACCGCCGTGCCCTGCAGCGACAGCTTCGCGTGCTGCGCCTTGATGCTCGCGATGCGCGCCGAATCCAGCCGGCTCATCTGCCCCGCGCCGACGCCCATCGTCATGCCGTCCTTGCAGAACACGATCGCGTTGGACTTGACGAACTTGGCCACCTTCCAGGCGAACAGCAGGTCCTCGAGCTGGTCGCTGGTGGGCGTCTTCTTCGTCACGCACTTCAAGTCCCCGAGCGAGAGCTCGTGGTTGTCCGCCGTCTGCATCAGCAGGCCCGAGCCGACGCGCTTGATGTCCATCAGGTTCTGGCCGCGATCCCAGGCGGTGGCGCCGCCCGGCGGCAGCGCGATCTTCAGCAGCCGCACGTTGGCCTTGCCGGCGAACACCGCGAGCGCCTCGGGCGCGAAGTCGGGCGCCATCAGCACCTCGACGAACTGCTTGCTCACGGCCTGCGCGCCGGCGCCGTCGAGCGGCCGGTTGAAGGCGATGATGCCGCCGAAGGCCGACGTGGGGTCGGTCTGGAAGGCCTTGGAATACGCCTCCAGCGGATCCTTGCCCACGGCCACTCCGCAGGGATTGGCGTGCTTGACGATCACGCACGCGGGCGTGGCGAAGCTCTTGACGCATTCCCATGCCGCGTCGGCATCGGCGATGTTGTTGTACGAGAGCTCCTTGCCCTGCAGCTGCTGCGCCACCGCGAGCGAGCCGGGCGCCGGGTACAGGTCGCGGTAGAACGCGGCCTGCTGGTGCGGGTTCTCGCCATAGCGCAGGTCCTGCAGCTTGACGAAGCGGCCGTTGGCCTGGGCCGGGAACAGCGAACGCGAAGGAGCCTGCTCCGGGCCGGACCCGGGGCCCTGCAGCGAGGAGAGATAGTCGCTGATCGCCGCGTCGTAGTTGCTGATGCGGTTGAAGGCGGCCACCGCCAGCGCGAACTTCGTCTTCTGGGACAGCTGCCCCGAGGCCTTGAGTTCGTCGAGGACCGGCTGGTACTGCGAGGCGTCGGTCAGCACCGCCACGTCCTTCCAGTTCTTGGCGCCGCTGCGCACCATGGCCGGCCCGCCGATGTCGATGTTCTCGATCGCGTCCTCCAGCGTGCAGCCCGCGCGCGCCACGGTGTTCTCGAACGGATAGAGGTTGACGACCAGGATGTCGATCGTGTGGATCATGTGGCGGTGCAGGGCCGCCATGTGGTCCGGGTGGTCGCGGCGCGCCAGCAGGCCGCCGTGGATCTTGGGGTGCAGCGTCTTCACGCGGCCGTCCAGCATCTCGGGAAAGCCGGTGAGTTCGGCCACCTCGGTGACGGGCAGGCCCTGGTCGGCCAGCAGCTTCGCGGTGCCGCCGGTGGAGATCAGGCGCACGCCGAGGTCGTGCAGGGCGCGGGCAAGTTCGGCGATGCCGCTCTTGTCGGAGACGGAGATCAGTGCGTTCATGTTGGGGCCAGTGCAGCGCGGCCTCTGGCCGCTTCCGGCCAGTCCCGCAAGGTCATTTACTTGAGCAGCTTGTGTTCGATCAGCTTCTTGCGCAGCGTGTTGCGGTTGAGCCCCAACCACTCCGCCGCGCGCGACTGGTTGTTCTCGGCCTTCGCCATCACCACCTCCAGCAGCGGCTTTTCCACCACCTTCAGCAGCATCTCGTACATGCCATCGGGCTCGGTGCCGCGCAGGTCCCGGAAGTAACCCTCCAGGCTTGCGCGCACGCAATCCTCGATCTGTTTCTTGCTCATTCGTGTTCCTCCGTGGCGCGCACCCGCGTGCGCGCCCCCTGCGGCAATCTCATGCGCCGCTTTCCGCCAATGCCTCGGTCACCTCGTCCGATGCTGGCGGCAGCCGGTCCATCCGCGCGCCCAGCGCGTCGAAGAAGGCCGTGACCGCCGCCAGCTGGCTGGCGCTGTCTTCTATGTCGTTCATCCTCGCACGAAACGCCTCGCCCCCCGGGAGGGTGCGGACGTACCACGCGATGTGCTTGCGCGCGCTGCGCACGCCGGTGTATTCGCCGTACAGCGCGTAATGGTCCTGCAGGTGCGCGAGCAGGGCGCGCTGCACCTCCGCCACCAGCGGCGGCGCGAGTTCCGCTCCCGTGGCCAGGAAGTGCACCACCTCGCGGAAGATCCAGGGCCGCCCCTGCGCCGCACGGCCGATCATGACCGCATCGGCGCCCGTGGCGGCCAGCACCGCGCGCGCCTTGCGCGGCGACGTGATGTCGCCGTTGGCCACGACGGGCACGCGCACGGCCGCCTTCACGGCGGCGATCGTGTCGTATTCGGCTTCGCCCCGGTAGCCCTGCTCGCGCGTGCGGCCGTGCACGGTCAGCATGCGCACGCCGCAGTCTTCGAAGGCGCGCGCCAGGCGCATCGCGTTGCGGTGCTCCTGCGACCAGCCGGTGCGCATCTTGAGCGTCACCGGCACGCCCAGCGGCTCGCAGGCCCGCACCACGGCTGCCGCGATGGAGATGGCAAGCGGCTCGTCCTGCATCAGCGCCGAGCCCGCCCACTTGTTGCAGACCTTCTTGGCCGGGCAGCCCATGTTGATGTCGATGATCTGCGCGCCGCGCTCGACGTTGTAGACGGCCGCCTCGGCCATCATCTGCGCGTCGGTGCCGGCGATCTGCACCGCGATCGGTCCCGGCTCGCCCCGGTGGTCCGCGCGGCGCGAGGTCTTGAGGCTGTTCCACAGGTCCTTGCGCGACGTGACCATCTCGCTGACCGCATGGCCCGCGCCGAACGCGCGGCACAACTGCCGGAACGGACGGTCCGTCACCCCCGCCATCGGCGCCACGAACACGTTGTTCGCGAGAGTGTGGGAGCCGATGCGCATGGGTGGGAGGTGCTGCCGAAAAAAGAGGCACGATTGTAGGCCCGCCCCGTTTCAGGCGCTGAAATCGCATCCCGCGCCCGAAGCACCGGGCCGCAGAGCTGACTCGCTAAGATGCGCCCGCATGCAAACATGGCTGGATTCGATGCTGGCACTCCTCGCGCTGCCGCAATACGGGCTGAGCACGCTGTTCGTTGCCGCCTTCGTGTCGGCCACGCTGCTGCCGATCGGCTCGGAGCCCGCGCTGTTCGGGCTGCTCAAACTCAACCCCGAGCTGTTCTGGCGCGCCGTCTTCGTGGCGACGGCGGGCAACACGCTGGGCGGCATGCTCGATTGGTGGCTGGGCTACGAGGCCCATCACGTCGTGGACAAGTACAGCAAGTCGCGCCACCACATGAAGGCGCTGGCCTTCCTCGAGCGGCTCGGCCCCAAGGCCTGCCTGCTCGCCTGGCTGCCCATCGTGGGCGACCCGTTGTGCGCGGTCGCCGGCTGGCTGCGCATGCCGTTCTGGCCCTGCACCGCGTACATGCTGGTGGGCAAGTTCCTGCGCTACCTGGCGATGACGAGCGCGCTGCTCTGGATGTTCCCGCACTGAATCGCGCCTGCAGCCGCTGGCGGACCGGTCCGATGGGACAGCGCTATCTGCAAGCGCTTGATCCGGGTCAATGGGGTTTACCCTAGGACACCCACAATGAACTTGCTGCCTCGGGAACCGAGGGTCGACAGGCAGCACGTCGACGTCCCCTGAAGGGCTGCAGACCCGAAGCCGGCGCCGATGTCCTCGCAACAACAACACGGAGCCGCGCCCCGGCTCCGGGGATGGACATCGTCATGCTTTTCGCGCTGCAACTCGCCATCGTCCTCGCCTGCCTCTTCTACGGCGCGCGCAAGGGCGGCATCGCCCTCGGGCTCCTGGGCGGCCTGGGGCTCGTCATCCTGGCCTTCTTCTTCAAGCTGCCGCCCGGCAAGCCGCCGGTGGACGTGATGCTCACCATCGTGGCGGTGGTCGCCGCGTCGGCGACGCTGCAGGCCTCCGGCGGCCTCGACGTGATGCTGCAGGCGGCGGAGAAGCTGCTGCGGCGCAACCCGAAGTACGTTTCGATCCTCGCCCCCTTCACCACCTGCATCCTGACGATGCTGTGCGGCACCGGCCACGTGGTCTACACCATGCTGCCGATCATCTACGACGTGGCGATCAAGAACGACATCCGGCCCGAGCGCCCGATGGCCGCCGCCTCGGTGGCCAGCCAGATGGGCATCATGGCGAGCCCCGTCTCGGTGGCGATCGTCTCGCTGGCCGCCTTCCTGGCCAAGGCACCGGTGAACGGCGAGGTGATCAGCTTCGTCACGCTGCTGTCCGTCTCCATCCCCGCCACGCTGGTGGGCGTGCTGGCGATCGGCATCTTCAGCTGGTTCCGCGGCAAGGACCTGGACCGCGATCCCGAGTTCCAGGCGCGCATCGCCGACCCCGAAACCCGCGCCCGCATCTACGGCGACTCCACCACGCTGCTTGGCCGCAAGCTCGCCAGCCGCCAGTGGGCCGCGATGTGGATCTTCCTGGCCGCCATCGTCGTCGTCGCCCTGCTCGGCGCCTTCGACTCGCTGCGCCCGCTGTCCGGCGGCAAGCCGGTCTCGATGATCCTGACCATCCAGATGTTCATGCTGGCGGCCGGCGCGCTGATGGTGGTGCTGACGAAGACGGACCCCGTCGCGATCGGCAAGAGCGAGGTGTTCCGCGCCGGCATGATCGCGGTGATCGCCGTGTTCGGCATCGCGTGGATGGCCGACACCGTGTTCGAGTGCAACCTGCCGCAACTGAAGTCCGCGCTGGCCGACACGGTGAAGACGCATCCCTGGGCCTACGGACTCGCGCTGCTCGTGGTCTCGAAGTTCGTGAACTCGCAGGCCGCCGCGATCAGCGCCCTGGTGCCCGTGGCCCTCGCGATCGGCGTGCCGCCCGGCTACGTCGTCGCCTTCGGCGCCGCGGCCTACGGCTACTACATCCTGCCCACGTACCCGAGCGACCTCGCGACGATCCAGTTCGACCGCTCCGGCACCACCCACATCGGCAAGTACGTGATCAACCACAGCTTCATCCTGCCGGGGCTGATCGGGGTGTTCACGTCGTGCGTGGTGGGGTTGATCCTGGCAACCGCGCGCGGGTTGGTTTGAGGGCAGGCGACCGGCCTGTCGTCGATCGGGCGCGGTACAGGGCCGGGGCGGCGAAAGCCGCTTCGGCGAAATAGAGGAGGCGCGGGCGCCCTGAGGTCACGTGCAACGGTTCTCATCCGCGCCGGGGGACATTCGCCGAAGCGGCTTTCGCCGCCCCGGCCCGGATCACGAGCAGCGTACCTTCTAGACGTTGAACAGGAAGTTCATCACATCGCCGTCCTTGACGATGTATTCCTTGCCTTCGCTGCGCATCTTCCCCGCATCCTTCGCCCCCTGCTCGCCCTTGAAGGCGATGAAGTCGTCGTAGGCGATGGTCTGCGCGCGGATGAAGCCGCGCTCGAAATCCGTGTGGATCACGCCGGCGGCCTGCGGCGCGGTGGCGCCGATGGGGACCGTCCAGGCCCGCACTTCCTTCACGCCGGCGGTGAAGTAGGTCTGCAGCCCGAGCAGCGTGAAGGCCGCGCGGATCAGGCGGTTCAGGCCCGGCTCCTCCTGGCCGATCTCGGCCAGGAACATCTTCTTGTCCTCGTCGGCCATCTCGGCGATCTCGGACTCGATCTTGGCGCAGATCACCACCACGGGCGCGTTCTGCGAGGCCGCGTATTCGCGCAGGCGATCGAGGTGCGGGTTGTCGTGGTAGCCGTTCTCGTCCACGTTGCCCACGAACATCGCCGGCTTGGCCGTGATCAGGAACAGCGGCTTGAGGAGCGCCTTCTCGTCGTCGGTCAGCTGCAGGGTTCGCACCGGCCGGCCCTCGTTGAGCGCCGCCTGCACCTTGGGCAGGACCTGCACCATCTTCGCCGCTTCCTTGTCGTTTCCCGACTTCGCGGCCTTGCTGTAGCGCGCCAGCGTCTTGTCGACCGTGCCCAGGTCGGCCAGGCACAGCTCGGTCTGGATCACCTCGATGTCGGACACCGGATCGACGCGTCCCGCCACGTGGACGACATTGGCATCCTCGAAGCAGCGCACCACGTTCACCACGGCGTCGGTTTCGCGGATATGGGCCAGGAACTGGTTGCCCAGGCCTTCCCCCTTGCTCGCCCCGGCCACCAGTCCGGCAATGTCGACAAACTCGACAATGGCTGGCACGATGCGTTCAGGCTTGACAATGTCGGCCAAGGCGGTAAGACGGGGGTCCGGCAGTTCCACCACGCCCACGTTCGGCTCGATCGTGCAGAAGGGGTAGTTCTCGGCGGCGATCCCGGCCTTGGTCAGGGCATTGAACAAGGTGGACTTGCCCACGTTGGGCAGCCCCACGATCCCGCACTTCAAACTCATGTCAGTTCCCGCAAACGAAGCCGGAAAGTGTATGCGATGGGCCGCCGCCCGGTTCTTCGCGGCTGTCCTGCTGCTGGCCGCGCTCGCCACGCCGGGGTGGGCGCAGGAGTCGGGCGTGCGCACGCTGGTGTTGCGCGACAGCATCGGCACCATCGATGCGCAGGACCTGGTGCGCGTCTGGGTGGACGCGGCCGGCGACGCCGGGATCGACCAGGTGGCCCGCGGCGGCGGCGTGTCCTTCCAGGCCGCGCAGCCGCAGACGATCCACAAGCTGGGCCCGCAGGCGGCCCTGTGGATGCACCTGCGGGTGCAGCGCGGCACCGAGGAACGGCAGGACTGGGTGATCGAGTTCCCCATGCCCGCGCTGGACCAGGTCACGCTCTACCAGCAGGAGGGGGGCGCCTGGATCGCGGAGACCGCCGGCGACACGCTGGCCGTGGCCCTCTGGCCGGAACGCGGCCGCTATCCCTTCTTCCGCGTGGACCTCGCGCCCGGCGAGGTCCGCGACCTCTATGTGCGCATCCGCCACACCACCGCGGCCAATTTCCCGGTGCAGCTGTCGACGGCTGCCAGCCAGAGCCAGCGGCTGCAGCTCGAATACCTGGCGCTCGGCGCGGCCTTCGGCGCGCTGGCGCTGCTGATCGTCGGCTGCGCGGCCCGGGGCTGGGCCTACCGCGACCCCGTGTTCGCCTGGTACGCCGGCTACGCATCGCTCACCACGTTGGGCGTGGCGGCCTACACCGGGTCGGCGGCGCACCTGCTGTGGCCCGGCTTCGACGCGCTGGGCGATGCGCCCGTGGTCATGCTGGCGTTCGCCGCCGTGGCCGCGGCCATGATGTTCGTGCGCACGGTGCTCGCGCTGCGCCGGCGCTTTCCGCTGCTGCACGGGGTGATGTCGGTGCTGGCCGCAGTCGGCGCCGCCATGGTGCTGGTGCCGGTGCTGCTGCCCAAGGCGGTGAGCCTGCCGCTGCTGGCCACCTATGTCGCCCTGGCCACCACGTCCGGCATGGTCGCCGCCGCCATCGCCTGGTCGCGCGGCGACGCCGTCGCCAAGTGGGTGTTCGCCGCCTACCTGCCGATGGTGTTCTCGCTGCTGCTGGGGATGGCCCGCGTGTTCGGCTGGGTGCCGGTCTCGCCCACCTCGCAGTACGCGGTGGTCGCCGCGATGGCCGTGGAGGTGCCGCTGCTGCTCGTGGCGCTGTTCATCCGCTCGCGCGACCGGCACCGCGCCGAGGTGCGCGAACAGGCGCTGTCCACCCGCGACGCGCTGACGGGGCTGCTGGCGCCCCACCTCTTCACCGACCGGCTGCGGCAGGTCGTGGCGCGGCACCGCCGCGACGGCCTGAACTGCGCCGTGATGTACATCGAGCTGGTGAACCACCGCCGCATCCGTGACTACTTCGGCACGGCGGTGGCGGAGCAGAGCCTGCTGCGCAGCGTGATCAAGCTGCGCCGCCTGCTGCGCGACGTGGACACGGTCAGCCGGGTGGGCGAGAACTGCTTCGGCGTGATGCTGGAAGGCGCCGCTTCGCGCGCGTCGGTCACCGAGCGGGCGAGCCGGCTGATCGCCGCGGGGCTGATGCCGCTGCCCGGACTCAAGCCCGACGTCACGCTGCAGTTCCACATTTCCGCCGTGATGCTGGGCGACAGCCCGCTGGAGGCCGAGGAGCTGGAGGAAGCCCTGCGCGCGCAGCTGGCGCGCATGTCGCCGCGCACCCGCCGCCCGATCCGCTTCGTCGAAGCCGGGCCGCCGCCGGCCTCCGATCCGGGCGACTCCTCGCTGTTCCTGCACAGCCAGATCGATCCGGCGCACGCGCAGCCGGCACCAGCGCAAGCCGCACCGCCGGCGCCTGCGGCGGACGAGGCCGAGGCCCCGCCGCAACGCGCCGCCCAGTCCTAGAACCGGATCGTCGCCGCCACCGGCTGCCCCACGCGCAGCGTGTGGTCCACGCCCGCCACGATGATGGCGTTCATGGCGAACGTCACGGCGCCGTCCAGCACCGGGTCGCGCCGGTACGCCTGCAGCGCGTCGGTGACCGCCGGATCGCTCTGCGCCGTGGCCGGGTCGATATTGGGGATCGGGCAGCGCGAGCAGGGCTTCACGGGCCGCAACTGCACCTCGCCCTCGTCGGCCGCGATCCGGATCAGCTCCAGCCGGTCCTCGTCGTGCGCTTCCAGGCCGGCGAGCACGATGTTGGGACGGAAGCGCTCGATGCCGACCCCCGCATGCCCGGCCGCCGCCAGCCTCGCGTTCAGCAGGTCCAGCGAGGCGGTGCTGGCCACGAGCAGCGGATAGCCGTCCTGGAACTGGTTGGGCGCCTGCGCGCCGCCGGTCCACTGGAGGTTCGCCAGCCGCTGGTGCTCGGGGTCGAAGCGCACCAGCCGCAGCTTGCGGCCCAGGAAATCGGAGAACCACTGCGCGGCCACCGCGCCCATGTCGTAGGCCTGCACCTTCTCGTCCCACACGCGCACCTTCACCGGCTCTTCGACGGTGTCGATCTGCAGGTGCAGCGCCAGCATGCCGGGGGCGCGCAGCACGACGTCGCTCAGGCGGATCTGCGGCCGCACCAGCGCCATGCGCGGCAGCTCGCGCTGGCTCACGAACTCGCCGTGTTCGTCGACCACCATCCAGGCCCGGTCGAGGTCGAACCCGGTTTCCGTGAGCAGGGCCTCGCGCAGCTCGATGCCCGCGCAGGACTTCACGGGGTAGACGAACAGGCGGGCGATCGCGGCGGTCAGGTCGGGGGCGTTGCTCATGGGGCGGACAGGCGGATGGGAGGGGGTGCAGCCCGCGATTGTGCCCGGCTCCTACAATCCCCCTTTATGGCCGCTCCTCTCGATGTCTGTATCCGCGGCGCGGGCATGGTGGGCCGCACGCTGGCCCTGCTGCTCGCGCGCGACCGCCTGCGCGTCGGCCTGGTCGACACGCCGCCTGCCGCTGCGCCCGAGCGCGACGTGCGCGCCTATGCGCTGAACGCCCGCTCGCGCGACCTGCTGCTGCGCCTGCGGGCCTGGCCCGACGAACAGCACGCCACGCCGGTGACCGCCATGGACGTGCGCGGCGACGACGGCGGCCGGGTGCGCTTCGCCGCCGCCGACGAAGGCGTGGAGGGCCTGGCCTGGATCGTCGACGTCGACCCGCTGCTCGCGCGGCTGGCCGAGGCGGTGCGCTTCCAGCCGCAGGTGGAACTGCTGCCGCAGCCGCGGCCCGCGGCACTGACCGTGGTCTGCGAAGGCCGCGCCAGCGCGACCCGCGACGAATTCGGCGTGAATTTCGACGTCACCTCCTATCCGCAGCGCGCCATCGCGGCGCGGCTGGACTGTGAAAAACCCCATGGCGGCGTGGCCCACCAGTGGTTCGAGGACGGCAACGTGCTGGCGCTCCTGCCGCTGGGCGGCGCGCAGGGGAACTCCGTGGCCCTGGTCTGGTCAGTGCAGGAGCCGCGTGCGGACGAGCTCCTGGCGCTGTCGGCGGAGGATTTCTGCGCGCGCCTGGCCCTGAGTGCGGGCAACGAACTGGGCCGCATGACGCTCACGACCGAGCGCATGGCGTGGCCGCTGCAGCGCGCGCAGGCGGACCGCTGGTGCGGCCCGGGCTGGGTGCTGGCGGGCGACGCGGCGCACAACGTGCATCCGCTGGCCGGCCAGGGCCTCAACCTGGGCCTGGCCGATGCGGAGAAGCTCGCGCAGGTGCTGCACGAGCGGGAGTACTGGCGCAGCCTGGGCGACCTGAAGCTGCTGCGCCGCTACGAGCGCTCGCGCAAGATGGACGTGGCGGCCATGGCGTGGGCCACGGACGGACTGCAGCAGCTCTTCGCGCAGCCCGCCGAGCCCTGGGCGCTGTTGCGCAACTGGGGCATGCGCGGTTTCGACCTCAGTGGCCCGGTCAAGCATTGGGTGGTACGGCAGGCCATGGGGCATGCCAAACAGTTGAAAACGGGAAGAACATGAAACCGAATGCGATCCGCGGCGCCCTGGCCGCCCTCCTGGCCGCCGTGGCGCTCGTCGCCGGCGCCGCTCCCGGCGACAAGGCGCCCACGGTGGCGAACGCCGCCCTGCAGGTCTCCAAGGAGCAGGAGCAGCTGCTGCGCAAGAACCTCGCGGAGCGCCTGCCCAGCATCGGCCGCGTCGACGAGATCAGCCGCACGCCCATGCCCGGCATCTTCGAGGTGCGGGTGGGCAACGACCTGTTCTACACCGATGCCGACGGCGCCTACCTGCTGCAGGGCCAGCTGATCGACACCAAGGCGCGCAAGAACCTCACCGAGGAGCGTCTGGACAAGCTGCTGGCGGTGGACTTCGACTCGCTGCCGACCAAGGACGCCTTCGTCATGGTGCGCGGCAACGGCAAGCGCAAGCTCGCGGTGTTCGAGGATCCGAACTGCCCCTACTGCAAGAAGTTCGAGCGCGACCTGGGCAAGATCGACAACGTGACGGTCTACATGTACCTGTACCCGATCCTCGGTCCCGATTCCACGAGGAAGTCGCGCAACATCTGGTGCGCCAAGGACAAGGTCAGGGCCTGGACCGACTGGATGCTGAAGAACGACGTCCCGACCGAGGCCGAGGCCAGCTGCGACGTGGCGGCCCTGGGCCGCAACCTGGAGTTCGGCAAGAAGCACAAGATCACCGGCACGCCGACGCTGATCTTCACCGACGGCTCCCGCGTGCCGGGCGCCATCGGCACGGCGGACATCGAGAGGATGCTGGCGGCCAAGTGATCGCTGCGCGCGCGGTGGGCCCGCACTACCGGGTCGAGGCGGTCGATCCCGCCGCCCACCTGTTCCATGTCACCCTCACGATCGCGCAGCCCCAGGGTGGGCAGCGCGTGTCGCTGCCGGCGTGGATCCCCGGCAGCTACCTCGTGCGCGAGTTCGCGCGCCACCTGCAGAAGCTCACCGCGCGCCAGGACGGCAAGGCGGTGCCGGTGCAGCAGGTCGACAAGGCCACCTGGCAGGTCGACTGCGTGCCTTCCAGCCAGCTGGTCCTGAGCTACGAGGTCTACGCCTTCGACAACTCCGTGCGCGCGGCCTGGCTCGACACGCAGCGGGGCTTCTTCAACGGCACCAGCCTGTGCCTGCGCGTGCACGGCCAGGCGCAGGAGCGCCACGAGCTGGAACTGGTGGCCCCGCGCGTGTACCCGCACTGGGAAGCCGCCACCGGGCTGGAACCGCTGAAGACCGGCAAGCGCGGTTTCGGCACCTACTGCGCCGAGAACTACGACGAGCTCGTGGACTGCCCGGTGGAGATCGGGCCCTTCCACGCTTCGGAGTTCCGCGCTTGCGGGGTGCCGCACCGGCTCGTGGTCGCCGGCGCGACGGAGTCCCTCGACACCGACCGCCTGGTGGCGGACGTGCAGAAGATCTGCGAGGCGGAGATCCGCTTCTGGCACGAACGCCGCAAGCCGCCGTTCAAGAACTACGTGTTCATGCTCAATGCCGTGGACGACGGCTACGGCGGCCTCGAGCACCGCAATTCCACCGCCCTGATCTGCTCGCGCCGCGACCTGCCGCGCATCGGCGAGACGCGCACGGCCGAAGGCTACGTGACGCTGCTGGGGCTGATCAGCCACGAGTACTTCCACACCTGGAACGTCAAGCGCCTGCGGCCGGCGGAGTTCGCGCACTACGACTACACCGGCGAGAACTACACGCAGCTGCTGTGGTTCTTCGAGGGCTTCACCAGCTACTACGACGACCTGTTCCTGCGCCGCGCGGGCCTGATCGACGACGCGACCTACCTGAAGCTGCTCACCAAGACGGTCAACCAGGTGCAGCAGACGCCGGGGCGCGAAGTGCAGTCGGTAGCGCAGGCGAGCTTCGATGCCTGGGTGAAGTACTACCGGCAGGACGAGAACACGGCCAACGCCACCGTCAGCTACTACACCAAGGGCTCGCTGGTCGCCCTGTGCTTCGACCTCACCCTGCGGCTGGAAGGCCACGCGACGCTCGACGAGGTGATGCGCGCGCTGTGGGTGCGCTGCAAGGCGGGCCCGATGGCCGAAGCCGATTTCGCGGCGGTGCTCAAGGAACTGGGGGGCCGCGCCTACACCCGCGAGCTGGCCGGCTGGGTGCACGGAACGCGCGAGCTGCCGCTGCGCGAACTGCTGGAGCAGCACGGCATCACCGTGATGGAAGAGCCCGCCCAGATGCAGCAGCGCCTGGGCATCCGCGCGGGCGAGTCGCAGGGCCTCGTGGTGCTGAAGAACGTGCTGCGCGGCGGCGCGGCGGAGCAGGCCGGCTTCGCCGCCAACGACGAATGGCTCGCCGTCGAAGTGGCGGGCACCGCGTGGCGCATGTCCAAGCTCGACGACCTCCTGCTGTACGCGGGCAGCCACCGCAAGGTCACCGCGATCGTCGCCCGCGACCGGCGGCTGCTGCGGCTGGACCTCACCATTCCGTCGGGCATCACCACCTGGCGGTTGGTCCTGCGCGACCCGGCGCAGGCGCAGGCGTGGTTCGGCCCCCAAAGCTAGCGCTGGCACTGCTCGCGGTGCTGGTGGCCCTGGGGCATTTCGCCTCGCTGGAGTGGCTCGCGCGCCAGGCGGACGCCCTCTCGGGCCTCACGCTCATGACGCCCACCATGTACACGCGCATGCTCCAGCCGGCCGCGCCGCCGCCGGTGGTCGCCACGGTGGCACCTGCGGCCGTGCCCCGGCCGCGCGCGCGCGCCGCGCCCAGGCCGAAGCCGCCGGCCTCCAGCGCGAAGGAGCGCGCGCCGAAGAAGGAAGAAGAACCGCCGATCGAGAAGGTGGAACAGCAGCCCGAGCCGCCCCCGCAGGAGGAAGTCGTGGCGCAGGCGCCCGAGCCGGCGGCGTCGCAGCCGGTGGCGGCCGCGTCCGCCCCGGCCGCCGCGGCGAGCGCGCCCCCCTCCGACGTCGCGGCGCTGGACCAGTGGCCCGCCGACACGCGCCTCACCTACGACGTGAAGGGCGAGTACCGCAACCCCGTGTCGGGCACGGCGCACGTGCAGTGGCAGCGCGATGGCAACCGCTACCAGGTGCGGCTCGACGTCACGATCCGCATCGTCGTGCCGATCACGCAGACGCTCACGAGCCAGGGCGAGGTCACCGCAGCCGGCCTGATCCCGCGCGCCTACGAGGAGATGCGCACCGGCGGCAAGCGCCGCGTGACGCAGCTCGGCGACGAGGTGGTGGTGCTGGAAAAGGGCACGACCGTCCCGCGCCCGCCGGGCGTGCAGGATACGGCCAGCCAGTTCGTCGAACTGGCGCAGCGCTTCGCCACCGGCCGGGACGTGCTGGCCGTCGGCCGCACCGTGAAGGTGTGGCTGGCGCGGCCCGGCGGCGTGGACGAATGGACCTACGACGTCACCGAGCGCCAGGTGCTGTCGCTGCCGCTGATGGGCGACGTCGAGACCTTCCACCTCAAGCCCCGCGTCCCGCTGAATCCCCGCGGCAATATCACCGCCGAAATGTGGTTCGCGCCGAGCCTGCAGTACCTGCCGGTGAAGATCAAGGTGATCATGGGCAACGAGGCGTGGCTGGATCTGGTCGTGGATCGGATCGAGCAGCGGTGAGAACGGAAGGCAGGACGCAGAGGGCGCAAAGGGTACGCAGAGGACGCAAAAAAAGACAAAGGAAACTTGGAAGGTTTTCTTTTGCGTCCTCTGCGTACCCTTCGCGCCCTCTGCGTCCGGAAGTCCGGCTGTTCACAGCTGTCGCTGATCAATCACGCGCTTCGCCTTGCCCATGCTCCGCTCGATCCCGCCCGAAGGCCGCACGTCGATGCGGGCCGTCGTGCCGATGTAGACCTTGATCTCGTGCGCGAGGCGGTCGGCGGCGGAGCGCACGTCGTCGTGGTCCGGCGGCAGGCCCGCGCCCGCTTCCACGGCGACGGTCAGGTGGTCCAGCGGGCCTTCGCGCGTGAGGATGCACTGGTAGTGCGGCGCCAGCACCGGCTGCTTGAGGATCAGCTCCTCGATCTGCGTCGGGAACACGTTGACGCCGCGCACGATCATCATGTCGTCGCTGCGGCCGGTGATCTTCTCCATGCGCCGCATCGTGCGCGCGGTGCCGGGCAACAGGCGCGTGAGGTCGCGCGTGCGGTAGCGGATGACGGGCAGCGCCTCCTTGGTGAGCGTGGTGAACACCAGCTCGCCGAACTCGCCATCCGGCAGCGGCTCGCCGGTGTCGGGATGCACGATCTCTGGATAGAAGTGGTCTTCCCAGATCGTCGGGCCGTCCTTGGTCTCGATGCACTCGTTGGCCACGCCGGGACCGATCACTTCCGACAGGCCGTAGATGTCCACCGCATCGATGGCCAGGCGCTGCTGGATCTTCTGCCGCATGTCGTTGGTCCAGGGCTCCGCGCCGAAGATGCCCAGGCGCAGGCTGGATTCGCGCGGATCGAGCCCCTGGCGCTCGAATTCGTCGGCGATCGCCAGCGCGTAGCTGGGCGTGACCATGATGATGTCGGGCTTGAAGTCGTGAATGAGCTGCACCTGGCGCTCGGTCTGGCCGCCGCCGAAGGGCACGACGGTCAGGCCCAGCTTCTCGGCGCCGTAGTGCGCGCCCAGCCCGCCGGTGAACAGGCCGTAGCCGTAGCTCACGTGCACCAGGTCGCCGGGGCGCGCGCCGGCGGCGCGGATGCTGCGCGCCATCACGTGCGACCACATCTCGATGTCGTTGCGCGTGTAGCCCACCACGGTGGGCTTGCCGGTGGTGCCGCTGGACGCGTGGATGCGCACGCACTGCTCGCGCGGCACCGCGAACATGCCGAACGGATAGTTCTCGCGCAGGTCCGCCTTGGTGGTGAAGGGGAACTTGCGCAGGTCGGCGAGGCTCGCGAAGTCGTCCGGATGCACGCCGGCCGAATCGAACTTGCGCCGATAGGCCGGCGCATTGCGGTACGCATGCCACAGCGACGCCCGCAGGCGCTTGAACTGCAGCGACCTGAGTTCGTCGACGCTCGCCTTCTCGATCGTCTCCAGCGCAAACGCGTTCATGTGGCCTCCGGGATCACCGTGCCCTGGATGCTGGTGCTCTTGCCGCGGAACATCGCGACGACCTCGCCGCGCTGGTTGGTCACGCGCATGTCGTAGATGCCGTGGCGGCCCTGCAGGACCTGCTCGACGCCCTCGCAGGTGAGCACGTCGCCCAGGTGCGCCGGCTTGAGGAACTCGATGCTGCAGCCCGCGGCCACCGTCACCTTGTTGTGGCTGTTGCAGGCGAAGGCGAAGGTGGAATCCGCCAGCGTGAAGATCAGGCCGCCGTGGCAGATCCTATGGCCATTGAGCATGGGCTCGCGCACCGCCATGCGCATGCGCGCGCGCCCCGGCTCGCAGGCGAGCAGCTCCATCTGCAGGAAATCCTTGCTGGCGGCATCGACGGCGAACATGGCCTCGCCCACGCGGGCGGCCAGGGCGGCGGGAGTCAGCATGCCGGCCTCCGCCGGGCCGCCCCAAGGAGGCCGAGCCCCCCTCGGGGGGGCAGCGAACGCAGGTGAGCGTGGGGGGCCATGTCCTTCATTCACCCTTGAATTGCGCGGGGCGTTTTTCGAGGAAGGCGGTGACGCCTTCCAGGTAATCGTGCGTGCGGCCCAGGGCGGACTGCGTGTCGCGCTCGAGATCGAGCTGCGCATCGAGTTCGTTGCTGGCCGCGGCGCGCAGCAGCTTGCGCGTCTGCACCAGGGCCGCCGTGGGCAGGGTGGCCAGGCGCTCCGCGATCTTCAGCGCCGCCTCGACGCAGTCCTGCCCCTCGGGCGCCACGTCCCAGATCATTCCCCATTCCTTCGCGTCCTGCGCGGCGACCTTGTCGCCCAGCAGGGCGCAGCCCATGGCGCGCGCGAGCCCCAGCTTCTTGACGAGGAACCACGACCCGCCCGCATCGGGGACCAGCCCGATGCGGCTGAAGGCCTGGATGAACACGGCGGACGGCGCCGCGATGGCGAGGTCGCAGGTCATGGCCAGCGACGCGCCCGCGCCCGCCGCCACGCCGTTGACGGCGGCGATGGTGGGCACGCGCAGTTCCATCAGCTTGCGCACCGTGGGGTTGAACAGCTGGTCGATCACCGGGCCGGGATCGGCGCGCTCCACCCGGTTGGGGCCCGGGCTGATGTCGAATTCGGCGAGATCGGCGCCGGCGCAGAAGCCGCGGCCGGAGCCGGTGATCACCGCGGCCCGGATCGACTTGTCGCCGGCGATGCGATCGAGCGCGGCGCGCAACTCCTCGTGCATCTGCCGCGTGAAGCTGTTGAGTGCCTGCGGTCGGTTCAGCGTGACCAGGGCGACGCTGGCGCGCGCCTCGAACAGGACGGTGGCTTCGCTCATGGTGGTCTCCTTCCCGGGCGCCGAATCTATCACCGCGGTTGCGCGCGGCTGGAGCATGGTTTCCCTTGGTTATAGTTGCCGCAACCCCGCAGAGGAGAACGCGATGGCCTATGAACTGATCGAGGTGAGGACGGAAGCAGGCAAGGTGGGCGTGATCACGCTGAACCGCCCCAAGCAGCTCAATGCGCTGAACAACCCGTTGATGGACGAGCTCGGTGCGGCGATGAAGGCGTTCGACGCCGACGACGCGATCGGCTGCATGGTGATCACCGGCAGCGAGAAGGCTTTCGCCGCCGGCGCCGACATCGGCGCGATGGCCAGCTACACCTTCGCCGACGTCTACAAGGGCGACTACATCACCCGCAACTGGGAGACGATCCGCAGCGTGCGCAAGCCCGTGATCGCCGCGGTCAGCGGCTTCGCCCTGGGCGGCGGCTGCGAGCTGGCGATGATGTGCGACTTCATCATCGCGGCGGAGAACGCGAAGTTCGGCCAGCCGGAAATCAAGCTGGGGATCATCCCCGGCGCCGGCGGCACGCAGCGCCTGCCGCGCGCGGTGAGCAAGGCGAAGGCCATGGACCTGGTGCTCACCGGCCGCATGATGGATGCCGCCGAAGCGGAGCGCGCCGGCCTGGTGAGCCGGGTGGTGCCGCTGGAAAAGCTGATGGAGGAGGCGCTGGGCGCCGCGCTGCAGATCTGCGACTACTCGCAGCTCGCCGTGCTGGCCGCCAAGGAATCGGTGAACCGCGCGTATGAAGGCGGGCTGTCCGATGGCGTGATGTTCGAGCGGCGCCTGTTCCACGCCCTGTTCGCCACCGAGGACCAGAAGGAAGGGATGGACGCTTTCGTGGGCAAGCGCAAGCCGGCGTTCAAGCACCGCTGAGCTTCCGGGGCGCCGCCGGCTGGTCTATAATCGTTCGCTTCGGCGCTTTAGCTCAGTTGGTTAGAGCGATGGAATCATAATCCACAGGTCCGGGGTTCGAGTCCCTGAAGCGCCACCAGATCCCAAAGGGTGCATTGCCGCAAGCAGTGCACCCTTTTTTCCTGCGCGCTACTTCTTCCCCGCCGGCTGGCAGACCATGCTGGCCAGCTGGCCGATCATCGTGCCGGGGGCGATGTGTTCCCTGCGGTGCTCGCCGCGGCCGCCCAGGTACTTGCCGCTGCCCATCGCGTCCGAGTAGTACATGGTTTTCAGGTAGCGGTAGGTGCCGGCCTGGCAGTCGATGTCGATCAGCGCCTTGCCGGATTTCACGCCCTCGCGCTGCTGCCCCTTGTATTCGAACAGGCGCCACACGCGCCGGTGCGCGCCTTCGCTGCGCACCGAGTCGGGATCGAGATAGTAGGCCGTGGACTCGCTCTCGCCGATGCTGACCCACGCGGCCGCGGCGCCGGTGGCGCCGAGTGCCAGCGCCGCCGCGAGGAGGACGCGCGGCAAGGCGGTCAACGCGCGCGCTCCGGCGGCGCCGGCGGCAGCGAAAGGCTGAAGTCCAGGTCGTCCGGCAACAGCGAATCCGGTGCGAGGTCGGCGAGATCGATGTCCGGCGCGTCGGCGGCTTCCGGGGGCGCCGGGGCGGCCGGGGCTGCGGGCACAGGGGGCATCTCCGGCGGATCCCCGGCCGGCTCCGCAGGCGGCAGCAGCGACGCGGGCCAGTCCAGCTGGTCCAGTGCGACCAGCGGCACCGGCTCCGTCTCGCTGGGTGCCGCGGACACCAGCGGCGTGCGCATGGTGGACGGGAAGGCGCCACCGAAGTTCTCGCGCGTGGCGCTCGCCGCCAGCGCGTCGCTGGCGATGCCGTACAGCAGCAGCAGGTCGCGCGAGGCTTCCAGGTCGAAGGTGATGGAGCCGGGCTTGGCCTCCTCGAACAGCGAATCCTCGATGACCTTGAGCACGCGCGCCGTGCCCCACAGCTGCGTGATGCGCGAGAGCGCGCGCGGATGGTCTTCCAGCCCGTTCGATTCCGGCATCGCGGCGTCGAAGGCCGGCATGCGCGCGGAGAACAGCTTCTGGAACGCGATGCGCAGGCGCTCGTAGTCGTCGCGCCGCTCGAGGCGCCGGCACAGGTCCAGCAGGTCCAGCCAGACGAAGGGACTGCTGGTGTGTTCCTGCAGTTGCGACTCCAGCAACTGCACCGCCTTCTCGGGCTGGCCCACGGCGAGGAAGAAATCGGCCTTCTCCTTGAGCCCCAGGAGTTCCTCCGCGGTGAGGGCGCGGCCCTGGTCGAACTCCAGGAAGTCGGGCAGGTCCACGAGTGCGTCGTCGGGCCCGGACTCGCCGGCGGCCGGCTGCTCCGAGGGCGCGGCCGTGGGCGCTGGCGCGGCGACGGCCGCCCCGGCCGCGACGAGGGGTGCCGCTTGCGGCGCCGCCGGTTTCGCCGCCTTCGCGGCCGACGGCCCGCCGTGCTCCTCCTGCCACCAGCTGCGCAGCACCGCGGTCTCGCGCGAGCGCTGCCACAGCAGGAATCCCAGGCCGCCACCGAGCACCGCCACGAGTCCGAGCAGGACGTCGAGCATCAGGTCGCGTTCGCCGCTGACCTTCTCCAGCCGCTGCGTGGCCGCGCGGCTTTCCGCGCCATAGCGCTGCACCAGCTCGCGCATGGACTTCAGTTCGGCCTGCAGCGCCAGCGTCGCCTGGGCCTGCGCGGCCTGCTGCTCCGGGGACGTATTGAGCGCCTGCCACAGGCCGCGGGCGTCCGCGCTCGCGGCCGTGCCGCCGGGAGACGGGACGCTCGGTGCGAGCGTGCTGGTCAGGCGCAGCACCGGCGCGTCGTCGATGGCGATGTCGATCGGCTCCAGCTTCAGCCGCGGGCCGGCGGGCCTGGCCGCCGCGGCGCCCTGCCTGGCGGCGGCGACCTTCGGTGCGGATTCGCGGCGTTGTGGAGCAGCGGCGGCGCGGGCCGCCGCCGGATGCGACCGTTGCGCGCGGTGCCGAGGCACAGCCGGCGCCGGCGCACGCGCAACGGGTGCGTTCGTCGAAGCCGCGGCCGCAGCGGGGCGCTCGCCATTCGCGGACGGCGGGGCCGATGCGAGCGTGGTCGCTGGCGCGAGCGCGAGCGGCGCGAGCGCCACCGGCAGGTCACCGCCCGCTTCCGCGGCCGCCTGCGCGTCGCGCGCCTCGTTCGCGGGCTCCGCGAGCAGCACGTATTCGCGCACGTACTGCTGTGCGCATCCGAGTGCGAGTTGCACGGTGACCACCGGCTCCTGCACCGGCAGGCTCGACGCGAGGCGCAGCAGCCCGGTCGATTCGGAAGCCTGGTCCAGGCGCCAGCGCAGGGGCCCGCCCGGCGAGTCGCCCTGCAGGAATTCGGCCCGCACGCAGGGCGGGGACTCGCCGCGCTCCCAGGCGACCGGGATCGAGATCTGGAAGGCGCGCCCGATCAGGGGCGTGCCGCGCGGCGCGCCCGAGGACAGCGCCGCGGCCTCCTGGCTGCAGGCCAGCAAGGCGACGCCCGCCGCGATCGCGCGCAGGAAGGCGACCGGCCTGCGGCCGCGCACGGGTGGCTCCGTTTCTCCCTTTGTCACGATGGTTGCGTCCGATACTGCATCAACGACCAGGCACAGCAGGAGCAGATGGGGGCGCCGGCTGGCGAGCCCGCGCTTGCGAAGCTCTGGCACATTCTGTTGCAATCTCCCCTGGCGAGGCAACCGGAGGGACGCGCGGCTGCAACAAAAAAATTGCGCGCATGCACCGCCGCCCGGGGCGCGCATGAAGGAGGCGAACGCCGTGCCGGGAAAACCCCCGCGTGGCTGCTGGCCGTTTCGTGAAGGAGTGCCTGCGCGCGTCGTGTCGCCGCATGCGCGCGCCGGCCGGAGCCGGGATATCCTCCGAACGGACGATGCGCGGGTGCGAGCTTTGGTATGCTGCGCAGGGCTTTCTTGACACTTGAAGTATCCGCATCCCGCCCGCGCCCCCTCGATGTCCCCCTCTCCTGTCGTACGCATGCTGGCCGCCAGCGAATGGAGCCAGCCCGGCTCCGCCGTCGAGGCGCTGCTGGGGCTGCGCCCGAAACTGCTGCAGCAGGCCATCGCCAATGGCGTGCGCACTGCGCTCCTGTCCTCCCAGGGCTGGCTGGTGCAATGGCACGAGGGGCCGGCCGAGGCGATCACCACGCAGCGCGACGCCATGCAGGCCGAATTCGGCCTCGCGTCGCCGCGCCTGCTGCATGGCAGCCATGGCCCGGGCCTGCTGGCGGAGCCGGTGCAGCTCGCGTCGCTGCAGATGTCCGACCCGAACGGGGACATGATCCGCCGCCTGCAGTACCTGCAGCGGCAGCACGAACAGGGCTGGGACGCGGAGCCGGTGGACGTGTGGAAGTCGCTGTGCGCGCCCTGCCAGCTCCCCGGCGCCTGGCGGCCGGGGCTGGTCGGCCGGCGCGAAGTGGTCGCCCTCGTCTCGGACGACAACGACGCGGTCGAATTGCTGCGCAGCGTCGCCATCGAGTTCGGCGCGCGCGTCGCGTACCAGCGCTATGCCGGCAGCGACCTGCAGCGCCGCGACGTCGGTGCCGCCTACATGGACATCGAGGCGGGCGCCTCGATGGCGACGCGCGTGCAGGCCCTGTCGCCGCGCGCGCTGGGCACCGGCATCGACCTGCTGGGGCTGGGCCAGATCGACCGCTTCGTGCTGCTGGTGAATCCGCAGTCGGCGCAGCATTCCTCGCTGCTGGCGGACGTTGCCCGCATGGTGGGCCGGCTGGCGACGCGGCCCTGGATCCACCTGATGTGCCCCTGCCCCGCCAGCCGCGCCTGGGCCGCGCAGGAGCTGCGCGCGGCCTGCGGGGTCGCGGTGCTGCCGGTGGATGCGCCCTGCACCGGCTACCCCGCCATGCAGGCCCTGCACGACGTGCTCGTGGCCTGACGGGCGCCTGCGCGCCAGGGCGGCTGCGCAGGAGGGGCATGGGATAATTGCGCCTTCCGCCGCGCGCACTCGCATCCGCGCAACAGCGCGCGTTGACACCCCGGGCCCTGTCGCCGCACAGTGGCCCTGCCCCACAGCCCCTGGATCTACACCATGCACCGCTGGACCCGAACCGCCCTCCTGGGCCTCTCGCTCGCCGCCTCCGCGGCCTGCGCGCAGAACTTCGTGCGCGAAGCGCCGAAGGACGTGAAGCCCGCCATCATCGCCGTCAGCGCCACGCCGCCCATCATCACCGTGGACGGCAAGGAAGACCGCCTCTCGCCGGGTGCGCGCGTGCGCGACCGCAACAACATGCTGGTGCTCTCCGGCGCGCTGGCCGGCAAGACCCTCTACACGGTGTACCGCCGCGACAGCGCCGGCCTCGTGCACGAGGTGTGGCTCCTCAACGAGGAGGAGTACGCCAAGGTCGGCGGCAACTACAACGGCGATCCCGAGGGCTACAAGCGCTTCGCCGAGCTGCTGAACCTGATCTGGGCCGCGCGCACCGCCTTCCTGCTGCGATGAGGTCGGCCATGAAGAAGGTGTACATCAAGACCTTCGGCTGCCAGATGAACGAGTACGACTCGGACAAGATGGCGGACGTGATGAACGCTGCGCAGGGCTACGAGCCCACGCAGGACCCGGAGCAGGCGGACCTGATCCTGTTCAACACCTGCTCGGTGCGCGAGAAGGCGCAGGAGAAGGTGTTCTCCGACCTCGGGCGCGTCAAGCACCTGAAGAAGAAGGGCGTGCTGATCGGCGTGGGCGGCTGCGTCGCTTCGCAGGAGGGCGCCGCGATCATCGAGCGCGCGCCGTACGTCGACGTGGTGTTCGGCCCGCAGACGCTGCACCGCCTGCCGCAGTTGCTGGCCGAGCGCGAGCGCCAGCAGCGCCCGCAGGTGGACATCAGCTTCCCGGAGATCGAGAAGTTCGACAACCTGCCGCCGGCGCGGGTGGAGGGCGCCTCCGCCTTCGTCTCGATCATGGAGGGCTGCTCCAAGTACTGCAGCTACTGCGTGGTGCCGTACACGCGCGGCGAGGAAGTGTCGCGCCCTTTCGAGGACGTTCTCACCGAGATCGCCGGCCTGGCCGACCAGGGCGTCAAGGAAGTGACGCTGCTCGGGCAGAACGTGAACGCCTACCGCGGGCGCATGGGCGACACGAGCGAGATCGCGGACTTCGCGCTGCTGATCGAGTATGTCGCCGAGATCCCCGGCCTCGAGCGCATCCGCTACACGACCAGCCACCCGAACGAGTTCACCCAACGCCTGGTGGACGTCTACGGCAAGGTGCCCCAGCTCGTGAGCCACCTGCACCTGCCGGTGCAGCATGGCAGCGATCGCATCCTGATGGCGATGAAGCGCGGCTACACGGCCATGGAGTACAAGAGCACCATCCGCAAGCTGCGGGCGGTGCGGCCGCAGATCTCCCTGTCGTCCGACTTCATCGTGGGCTTCCCCGGCGAGACCGAGGAGGACTTCGGCAAGCTGATGAAGCTGGTGGAGGACGTCGGCTACGACGCGAGTTTCTCCTTCATCTTCAGCCCGCGCCCCGGCACCCCGGCGGCGCAGCTGCACGACGACACGCCGCATGCCGTGAAGTTGAAGCGCCTGCAGCACCTGCAGGCGGTGCTGGAGGAGAACGTCCGGCGCATCAGCGACAGCCGCGTGGGGACCGTGCAGCGGATCCTCGTCGAAGGGCCTTCGCGCAAGGATCCGAACGAGCTGATGGGGCGGACGGAATGCAACCGGATCGTCAACTTCGCTGGCGCGCAGCGGCTGGTCGGGCAGATGGTCGACGTGACGATCACGCAGGCGCTGCCGCATTCGTTGCGGGGTGAGGTGCTGGTGCGCGAGACGGCTTGAACCGTCACCCCCGCGAAGGCGGGGGTCCAGTGGCAAATGTTGCCCCCGACCCGGACCGGGATGGAGCCCACCCGCTTCAGCGAATGTCCCCCCGGAGCGGGCTGAAGCCCGCTCCTCCTTCCTTTATTTCACTGAAGCAGGTGGGCCCCATCCCGGTCCTGCATCGCGTCTGATCGACTTGCTCTTGCCCCCGAGAACGCACGCAAGCATCAGCGCGGGTTCCGGGGGATGCGCGTGCGACGTCGCCACGGCGCAGGGCCTGGGTGGGACTGTCCGCCCCAGCGAAATTAAGGAGGAGTCGCGCGCTTCAGCGCGCGACGGGGGACATTCGCTGGGCAGGCTGTGGAAATAA
>NZ_JBBKTQ010000028.1:0-73424 GCF_037890035.1 Ramlibacter sp. AN1133 | reverse complement strand
TGCGCAGGACGACCCCACGAGCCCCATCGCCGGCATGCCGGTGCTGGAGGTGTGGAAGGCCAAGACCTCGATCGTCATGAAGCGCAGCATGGCCTCGGGCTATGCCGGCGTGGACAACCCGCTGTTCTACAAGGACAACAACCGCATGCTGTTCGGCGACGCCAAGAAGATGCTCGACGAGCTGCTGGCGGCGCTGAAGACCTAGGAATTCGCGTTGACCAGCCATCGGTAGCAGTCTGCGAAATTCCCTTTGTCACGGATCTCACGTGGAGCCAGCACCATGAACGAACGCCCGATGCTGAGGATTTCGTCGGCGGACCTCGAGAACCTGCTGGGCACCCTCGAGGTGAGCTTTGTCAAGCTCACGGAATGTCTGGTGAGCCGCGGCTACAGCCTGGAACTGAGTGGCGCGAATGCGCCAGGAATCCACTACAACCTCGCTGGCGTCGGCCGCGCCGTGATTGGGAAGCACGATCCGATACCACTGATGCCCCATACGCTGATCGTGGTGCCCCCCAATTCAGCGTGGCGGATCGAGGTCGAAGGCAGCAATGGATTCACCGGCTTGAGGACGGTTGACGGCAAGTCGCCGACGGCGGACCCTGACAATGTGCGCCGCGTCGTCGCAGGCGACGATCCATCCCTCCTGCTGGTGTGCGGGTACTTCCACGCAAGCTATGGCGCGTCCACCGACCTTTTCGGCGGCCTGACAGAACCCATTACGGAGCAGTTCGACGCGACGGACCAGGTCGACGCCAAGCTGCAGGCGGCGGTGGCCGAATTGGTCGCTCAGGAAGTCGGCAGCAAGGCGATGAGCGCCGCCCTGCTGAAGCAGGTCATCGTCTTGCTCCTGCGCCGGTCGCTCGCATCCATGAACGCATGGGTCGAGCGCTTCTCGGTACTCAGCGACCCCCTGGTGGCCCGGGCCTTTGCAGCGATGGCGCTGCGCCCCGGGGACGACCATTCTCTCCACAGCCTGGCCCACCTGGCCTGTCTTAGCCGATCTGCGTTCGTGGCTCGCTTCACGGCCATCGTCGGAAAGGCCCCGATGCAGGTCCTTCGCGAGCTTCGGCTGCGGCAGGCAATGGATCAACTCAAGGCGAGCAGCCTCCCGATCGAACACATCGCGAGCAGCGCGGGATATGCCAGCCGCAGCAGTTTCATCAAGGCGTTCCGAAAATGCTACGGGATGGACCCCTCGCAAGTGCGTCGCAACAATGCGACGCAACGGCTTCAGTCCGACTAGGTCGACCGACTGCACCCGCTGATGCCGGCCTCCACGCGTACCGCTCCAGGCGTGACTCTTGGCCCGCGATCCGAGCTCGGTTGCCGGGGCAGGCTCAATTCCGCTCTGAAGGGTGCGTTTCCCGGACGGCGGGACACATTCACCCTCGAACTTCGCAGTGCCGTTCGACAACAATCGTCCAGGGACATGACTGCAGCCTTGGCTCCGGATCGATCCGCCCGCGCAACCTGCCGACTCCACAGCTCGCTCGATGGGCGCGGAGTCGCGCCACAAACCTTGCAATTCGTCCGATGCGAAATCCCCCTTCCTCCGCGCTCACGGTGGCCCGGCCAGCAAACGCGCCTGCCGCGTTCCTGAATGATGTACTCAGCGGATTGGCAGGAACACAAAAGGCCATCCCTCCGCGCTGGTTCTATGACGAAGTGGGCTCGAGGCTCTTCGAGGACATCACTCGCCTGCCTGAGTACTACCCCACCAGATGCGAGCGCCAGATTCTTGCGAAGGAGATGGAGCGCATCGTCCAGCTTCTGGGCCGCAGCCGGGTGCTGGTTGAATTCGGGGCTGGCTCCGCCAGCAAGACGGCGGAGTTGCTCAAGCACGCGTCGGTCGCGGAGTACATCGCAATCGACATCTCGGGGGACTTCCTGCGCCAGTCGGTGGACGCTCTCAAAGACCGGTTTCCGCACATTCCGATGCATGCTGTGGAGGCGGACTTTCTGCAGCCGCTGGAACTGCCGGCCAGTGTGCGTCAGCGCGGCGCGGCGGGCTTCTTTCCGGGTTCGACCCTGGGCAATCTGAGCGAGGCTGCAGCAGTGGATCTCCTTCGGGGTTTCGGCGAAGCGCTGGGGCCTGACGCCGCGCTGCTATTGGGTGTGGACCTTCTGAAACACGAATCCATCCTCTTGCCTGCCTATGACGATTCGCGGGGCATCACGGCGGCCTTCAACCTCAACGTCCTGCACCGGGTGAACCGCGAACTCCAGGGCAACATCCCGGTATGCGCGTTCGAGCACGAAGTGCGCTGGAACGAGCGCCTCTCCCGCATCGAGATGCATCTGCGCGCGGCCAGGGACATGCGATTTCGCATTGCCGACCGCTGCTTCTCGATCCAAGCGGGCGAGACCATCCACACCGAGAACAGCTACAAGTACACCGCCCGCGACATCCGACTCTTGCTGCGAGCCGGAGGGTGGAACGTCACCGGCCAATGGACCGATGCGAACGGCTACTTTGCGGTGCTTGCTGCTGAACGCATAGCGCTGACCTGCGCCCGGGACTAGCACGGGATGAGTTCGCGCTGCGGCGGTGTCGTCGAGATCCTCCCCGATAGCCTGAGCCACACCGCTGCGCGCGTCCCTGGATGCGTTGCCAGCGCAGGGATGCGCGCTTCACCGAAGTCGCTTCGTGCGGACCGCGCCTGCGCGTCCATGCTCTCTGTCCTCGCGTCTCGCAAATGATCTCCTGCATCCGTTTAGCCTCGCACTCCATTTCACCAATCAGCGGGACCCGTTAGATTGAGTCTGAGGGCGGTGCACGCTCGCCACGGGCATGAAATGGGACGAGGCCGGGCGGCGCACCGCAGACTTTGCAACCCACCCAAAGGAGCGCTAGAGATGCCTTCCAACACAAAGCAGCGGGTCGTCGCCGAGCCGCGTCGGATCTTCCTCGCTGGCTGCGGCCAGGTCATTGCAGGCCTGGGCCTCGTGGGCGGATCCGCTGCAGCAACAGCAGCTGCCTCGAACGGCAGTTCGAAGGACGCGTCCATGGACGTGTCCGTCATGCAAGTTGCTCTGGCCCTGGAGCACGAAGGCATCGCCGCCTACCGGCTCGCCGCCGGGAGCGGGCTGCTCAAGGCCGGAACCCTCAAGCTGGCGCACGTGTTCATGGGGCACCATGAACAACACAGGGATTCTTTGGCGGCGCTCATCTCCAAGGCTGGCGGCAAGCCTGTCCAGGCGCAATCGGACGAGCAGTACGTGAAGGCGCTCAACCTCGGCTCGCTCAAGACCGAAGAGGACGTGGTCGCCCTCGCCACGAAGCTGGAGCAGGGCGCGGCGAGCGCGTACGTCGGCCAGGTCGCGGCCCTGCACGACCGCAAGCTGGCGCAGCTTTTCAGCAATCTCGCTGCCGACGAAGCGGTGCACTGGACGACTCTGAACAACGCCCAAGGCCTGGGGATCCGGTCCAAGGCCTACCTGTTCGGGTAAGAGCCATGCAGCGCAGCCCAGTGCGGGGGTTCGTCTCTGCTTTGCCTCTACTCATCGCCGTCGGGCTCGTTCCCGGTTCGGTCTGGGCACAAGGCGTGCCGCCATCAAGTGCTGGCGCGACACTGTTCGAGTCCAAGTGCCTGGCGTGCCACTCTCTGGAGGCAAATCGCATCGGGCCGATGTTGCGCGGAGTGGTGGGTCGCAAGGTGGCGTCGGCAGCCGGCTACGAATATTCCGATGCGCTCCGACGCGTCAAGGGCCAGTGGGATGCTGCACGCCTGGAGAAGTGGCTTCAGGATCCGCAGTCCGTCGCCGCCGGCACAAGGATGGCGTTCTCGCTGCCCTCGGCTGCCGAGCGCAAAGCCGTGATCCAGTACCTGGCTTCGACCGGTGCGACCGGAAGGTAGCCGTCGCTTGATGCGGCATCTGCATAGCATCCATGCGCTTGCGGTGGATGCTCCTGGCAACACAGATTCCGGGAGTATCCGGCCGCCTCGGTCGGGCCTTGCGCCTGCTTCGGCGCAGGGCGCCCGCCGGCACCGCGGCAAATGGCAGGCGAGTGCGCCCCGCGTTCAAGCGTCCTCCCCTCTACGTCCGAACGGCGCTGTAGGCGGTGCCCTGCACCGTCGGATGCAGATGGCGGCCGTGGCCGATACGCCAGCGTGGCGCGGCAGATTCCGGGCGGAAAGAAGGCCTGCAAAAAGATGGAGATTCAGCGTAGGAACCGGCGATGGAGCAAGGCGACGACAATCCTCAGGCCGCATTCACGGGCCGCTTACGCGGGGGAGCCACCATTGGAATGGCCTCCGCCGATCACCCCATTCTGAGGATACCGGCCGCGGACCTGGACGCCCTCATGAGCACCATCCAAGTCCGCCAGACGGAACTGGAGGAATGCACCTTGCGCAATGAACGGCGCCTGCAGCCATGCGACGACTCCCTGACCCGCCTGTACTACGGGATATCCGGTTCTGGATCGCTCACGACGCCGCAGGGACTTTCCATTGCCATCGCACCGAACACCCTGGTCGTGATTCCGCCGGCTGACAAATCGCCGGGTCCGCCCCAGGCCGTTCGTGCGGGCTGTGCCACCTTGACGGGGCGCGCTCGAATCCTGTGCGGTCGTTTCCACGCAGCGTTCGGTGGCGTCGTTGACATGTTCGGCGGGCTTTCGACGCCCATCGTGGAGCGTTTTCCGGGAGACGAGGACCTGCAGACCGCGCTGGAATCTGCCGTGGGAGAGCTGCAAGGGCAGCAGCCTGGGAGTGTGGCGATGGCGTCGCTGCACATGAAACTGGCCATCGTGCTCTTGCTGCGGCGCTCGCTCACTTCATCATCTCCGTGGGTTGAGCGATTCGCCATTCTGAGAGACCATCGAATCGCCAAGGCGTTCGCGGAGATGACGGCCCGGCCGGGCGCCGCGCATACGGTGGACAGCCTGGCGAGAGTGGCCTGCCTGGGCAGGTCCACCTTCATGGCCCGCTTCTACGAGCTGGTGGGCCGTGCGCCAATGAGCGTGCTCAGGGACTTGCGCATGCGTCAGGCGGCGGAGCAACTCCGCGTCACCGAAATATCCATTGGGCAGATCGGGCAATCTGCCGGCTACGCCAACAACAGCGGCTTCATCCGTGCATTTCGCAAGGCCTACGGAATGGAGCCGCGAGAGTACCGCGGACAGGCCGCCTCCCCCGGCGCCGATCTGCCGAAGCTCCTGAGCGACACCGAAACTCCGACAAAAGAAAGCCGATCATGTTGAGCAAGACCTCTTTGCGGGCAGTCCTTACGAAGCTTCAGGCAGCGCAGCTGCGGCAGTCGCGGGCCGCCTACGCCGCCTATCTGGCCGGCGCCGCACGCGACCGAAGCGAACCCACCGACCACGACCAGGCGTCACAAGCGTTGGGAAACGCTGAACTCGCAGAGTTCTTCGAAGGGCCGACGCGCACCTACGAGGCCGGGTTGAAGCGACTTCAAGCCATCGACTTTGGACCGAAATCGCGCGTTCAAGAGGGAGCCGCTGTGCAGCTCGATGGCCGATGGTATGTGGTGGGGGTCGCGACCCAGGCGTTTGAGTGCGACGGCTTGACGTACATGGGCATCTCCACCGAAGCGCCGATCTACGAGGCGCTGGAAGGCGCGGTCGCGGGGGATACCGTGGAGTACGGGGGACGAGTGTTGAGGGTGCAGAACGTGGCCTGAGTTGAGGGAGGCAGGCAGGCGCTGGCCGCACGCGGACGCCAAGACTAGGTGCCCCCGTAGCGCTCGGTCTTGACAGAGTCGGCAGCCATCCCGAGCCGGACGAGTGCTGTTGCGACGGTTTCCACGAAATCAGTGGCGCCGCACACAAAGCACGCGAGGCCCCGCAGGTCGGTTTGCTGGGCGAAGATCTCGGTGAGCATGTCCGTGTCGATGCGTCGGTCGAAGTCGCCTCGGCGGCGCGCTGGCTCCCGGGTCGTGATGGCGACAAAGGACAGGGTGCTGTCCTTTTCCGCCAATTCTTCGAGTTCCGCCGCGAAGGCCATGTGCTGCCAACTGCGCGCGCTGTAGAGGAGCAGCGCCGGTGCCGCGGGATGTGGAGCGAGTGAACGATGTCTCACCATCGACATCAGAGGAGCGATACCCGAACCTCCGGCAACCAGCACGAGGGGTCGGCGGTCCGAGGGCGCCCAAGTGAAATGGTTGCCGATGGGACCTCTGATCTCGAGGACGTCTCCTGGCTGCAATTCGTCGGCCAGGAAAGGCGACACCTCCCCTTCAGGCAGGCGCTCGATGAGCAGCTCCAACTCGAGGCTGCCTGGAATGGAGGTGAGCGAGTAGCTGCGTCGGGCTTCGTACCCGTCTTCGGCGACAAGGCGGACATCGACATGCTGGCCTGCCAGGTAGTCGCCGACCGTGTTCTCTAGAACAAGGGTGATGGAGCTCGGCGTGCAGGCGCGTTTTGCGCGCACTTTCGTCTGCAGCCAGGCTAGCTTCTTGGTCACGGGTTAGCAGTCGCCGGAATATCGTTGCTCGGTCCAAGGATCGCCGTGCATGTGATATCCCCGCAGCTCCCAGAACCCCGCCTCGTCGCGTTCGGTGAACTTCAGGCCCCTGCACCACTTCGCGCTCTTCCAGAAGTACAGGTGCGGCACCAGCAGTCGGGCGGGGCCTCCGTGCTGGCCCGAAAGAGGTCGTCCTCCAAACATGGTCGCCACCATCGCCTTGCCACCGACCAGATCGGCAGCCGGCACATTGGTGGTGTATCCACCATAGGACTCCGCCAGCACGAACGGCGTGAGTTCTCCGATTCCGGCGGCGGCCAGCAAGTCGTCGATGGTCACTCCTTCCCAGGTGGTGTCGAACTTCGACCAGGTCGTGACGCAATGGATGTCGCCCGTCCACATCGTGCGGGGCAACTGATTGAATTCGAGCCATGACCAGCTGGCGATCGGCCGGGCGCCATGCTTCAACGTGAACCTCCAGGCACCCAGGTCAATATCGGGTGTCGGGCCGGCCGACAGGACGGGGAAATCCTGCGTGAGGTGCTGTCCCGGCGGCAAACGGGCCGCGAGCTGCGGGTCGACGCGACGGCCGGTGAAGCCTCGTGTTGCCATTGGGACGCTCCTTTTCAGGTTTGGTGAACGCAAGTGCCGAGCGCCGAACTGCGCTGCAGACCATTGAAGAATCTTGAATCCGGGCTGCCGTCGGCAGCATGCAAGTCGGCACCGCCGGACGCGCGAGGCAGCAGTCCCGCCATGCCTGCACTCGAGGCCTGGAACAGCGGGTCCCCAGCGTCAAGGGCGAGGAGCGCGCGTAGAACTGGCCCATCGACGGTCGCCCGCGAGTGTCGGAGACCCGTCGCAGAGGGTCGTGCTGGGCCAGTCGCCGTGGGGGTTCCGCGCGCCGACGAGAGTGAACACGGTGGCGGCGATGGCAAGACCGCCGTAGCCAAGGGCGATCTGCGGTAGCGAGAAGATGTTGGAAAGCTGGCCGGAGATGAAACTGAGAAACGCGGCGCCGCTGTAGCAGATAAGGTAGACCGCACTGAAGATCGGCGCCCGGTCAGCCAGGGTGCTGCCGTGCAGCAGGCCCCGGATGGCGGCACTGATGGCGACGCCCTGGCCGGCGCCGGCGACGATGGTTGCGATGATGAACAGCGTCAGTTTGCCCATGGTGACCGCCGTGATGATCCCGATCATTCCGGCCAGGAAGGTGATCATGCCCACGCGTTGTGCCACTGCGGGTGTGAACCGGCCGCCGATGGGAGCGCCAAGGACGCCGGGGGCCATATAGGCGGCGAACACCAGTCCGAGAATGAGTGGGCTGCGTGTGTGGAGTTGATCTTCGACCAATGCGGGCACGAAGGCTTGGTAGAAAGCGCCAGTCGACCAGGTGGCCAGGAACACCGCCGTCGCGGCAGGCAGTAGGTGCCTGACCCGGGCCGGTACGCGAATTCGGGGTAGCAGTGATCGCCAGGCGCCCGGCTTCGGAGTTGCAGTTTCCGGGCTGATGGCGATGAGTGCGGTGGACACCATCAGGAAGCCGACGCAAACCAGGTAGATGAGGTCGCGTGGCCAGGGGCCGAACTGGACGAGGGCGCCGGAGGCGATCGCGCCCACGGTGAGGCCGAGCATGGGCCCCTGGCTGGAGGCGACGGAGGCTAACCATTGCGGCCTGCTAGGTGCCGCGTCAACAATGTACGAGGTCAGACTGCTGCTGGCCAGGCCGGTACCCACGCCCATCAGGAGCCGACTGGCCCACAGGGTGCCGATATCGTGCACGTTCAGCAGCAGCAGGCAGCCTAGCAGGAGCACGCCGAGGCTGGCGATCGAGGTGACCCGGCGACCCAGATGATTGGACAGTTGTCCCAGCACCAGCAGTGCGGCAATGGTGCCGACCGAATTGGCGACAACGGCCATCGAGATGCCGGTGTTGGTGAACCCGTCCTCCGCCCGATAGACATTGAACAGGGGTATCGGCGCGGCCGTCGTGACAAACGAGGCGACCAGGGAGAGCAGCGCAGATACGAATGCCAGCCGGAGCATTCTGTCGGGGAGAGCCTCCCTGATCACTGGAGCCACGTCTTGCATCGGGCCGTTCCTTCTCTTGTTCCATCCAACTGAGTCATGCTTGCTTCGTTTTTTTCCCGGATGCATCCCGGGACGATCGCCGCCAGCCGGCAGGCGACGATGATCCGCGAGGAGGGAACAACCGCTTGCCCCGTCCAAGTTCTCACGGACGAACGCGGATGATCGTCTTGCCGCTGACCCTCTTGGTCGGATTGAAGGCGGCGATGGCATCTTCGAGGGGCGAGACGGTGCCGATGTGCGTCCGCAGTCGGCCGTCGCGCACCCGCTGGACGATTTCACTGAGTTGGGCACGATTCGATTCGACGACGAAATCGATCGCCAGGCCTTCCTCGGGTCGCACCTCGCTCGGCCCGACAACGGACACCAGCGTTCCTCCAGCGCGAATCAGGCCTGCGGACCGCTTGCCGATGATGCCGCCGATGACGTCGAATACCAGATCGACAGCGCCGACGTCCTCGAGGACGTCGTGCTCGAGGACGACGAACTCATGTGCGCCGAAGTCGAACGCCTTCTGACGGTCGGCGGCGCGTCCCGTGCCGATGACGTGGGCGCCGGCCAGTCGCGCAAGTTGCGTCACCATCGATCCGACGGCGCCGGCCGCGCCGTGCGCGAGCACGCTCTGCCCCGCCTGAAGATGGCCGTGCTCGAACAGTCCCTGCCATGCCGTCAGACCCGAGATCGGCAGGCTGGCGCCCACGGCGAAGTCGACGTCGCCGGGCAGTGGCGCGAGGTTGCGAGACTCGACGGCGGCGTACTCGGCCAGAGCGCCGTCGCGGTACCAGTCCGTGAGGCCGAACACCCGCTGTCCCACCGACAGGCCCGTGGTGCCATAGCCGAGGGCGCGGACCACTCCGGCCAACTCGTGGCCGGGAATCGACGGTGTCCGGCCACGATCGAGGCGATCGGTCCAGGTCGATGGCCACGCCAATTCGGTCACGACGAAGCCCGACGCATGAACCTCCACGACGACGTCGTTGATGGCTGCCCGCGGCTCAGGCCGATCCACCAGCTTCATCCCCGCCGTTCCCGCGGCCTGGTCCGTAACGACGATCGCCTTCATGTGAATCTCTCCTGTGCCAGTTGTCTCTTCGCTTGCTTGACGGACATGATAGAGAGAGAGAAGCCCCTTGAATCGAAGCGATTGGCCATGGATTCCGTTTGATGCTGCGTGGCGTCCGTTAGATGAAACCTCGACGGATACTTCGCAATCCGAAGGGATCGCGCCGCCCCGGGAATTCCGCTTCCACTCGCGCGCGCGTCGACACCTTTGCTGGACGCGCAGGGGGGGCCGCTGGAAGATCCCCCGCTCGAAAGTGCGAACCTGCGGCAAGAGATGCACGGCCGCGCGGCGAGGCGCAAGGCATCTGTGCCTGCCGTTTGGCTCAAAGAGCAGTCCCTACGAGGGCCGTTGCGGGTTCAAGCACAGGCTGAGTCTTCCCTTAGCCGAATTCCATCCCGACTCAGAGCGGGTGGGAGTCGCTCACGCCGGCTCTGCCTTTCAGGTCAAGGTGGTCGTGCGATTGAAGACCAGTTCGCCTCGATCCGGTTGATGGTCGTGCCTGTCCGCGACGAAGTAGCCTTGGCGCTCGAACTGCACTCTCTGCTCAGGCAGCGTCTGACGAAGCGACGGCTCCCCATAGGCGGTCACGACCTTCACGCTGGCGGCATTGAGCTCCTCGAGAAAGGATCGCTCGCCGGCGCCAGGCTGGGGCACAGTGAAGAGACGGTCGAACAGGCGTACTTCCGCCTGCACGCAATCGGCAACACCTACCCACGTGATGGTCCCCTTGACCTTCACCGCGGCAGCGCCCGCCGTACCGCTCTTGGTCTCGGGCAACAATCGCGCGTGAATCTCCGTCACCGCTCCGGTGCCGGATTTGACGGCTCCGGTGCATTGAATGACGTAGCCGTACTTCAGTCGCACCAGCTTGCCGGGAGACAGACGGAAGAAATCTGGGCTGGGCGATTCGCTGTAGTCCGCACGTTCCACCCACAGGTCGCGACCGAATGAAAATGTGCGCTCGCCCCGTTCGGGATCCCGAGGATGGACAGGCGCTGAGCACGGTTCCAGATGCCCCGGCCCCATGGCCTCGTCCCAGTTGGTCACGACCAGGCGCACCGGATCCAGGACGACCATCGCGCGAGCTGACGAGGGCTCCAGGTCATCGCGCAGGGCTCCTTCCAGTACCGGGTAGTCGATCCAGCTGTCGGCCTTGCTCACGCCAATGCGGTCGGCGAAGAGCTGCAGGGCGCCAGGCGTATAGCCGCGCCGCCGCAGGCCGGCGATCGTCGGCATGCGGGGGTCGTCCCAGCCACCCACGTGCCCTTCATCGACCAGCTGTTTGAGCTTTCGCTTGCTGGTCACCACGTAGGTCAGGTTCAGTCGTGCGAACTCGTACTGGCGCGGAGGAGGTGTGTTGATGAGGCCCCCTTGCGCCAGATGCTGCAGCAGCCAATCGTAGAAGGGGCGCTGGTCCTCGAACTCCAGCGTGGCGATGCTGTGCGTGATGTTCTCCAGCGCGTCCTCGATCGGATGCGCGAAGGCGTACATCGGGTAAATGCACCACCTGCTGCCGCTGCTGTGGTGCTGAGCGTACTTGATGCGATACAGCGTCGGGTCCCGCAGGTTGATGTTGGGACTTGCCATGTCGATCTTGGCACGCAGGATTGCGGCCCCTTCCTGCAGTTCTCCGTCCCGCATCTGCCGAAAACGCCGCAGGTTCTCCGCTGCGCTGCGGTCGCGAAAGGGGCTGTTCACGCCCGGGCGCGCGAAGTCGCCGCGATGATCCCTTAGCTGCCCTGCGCTCTGTTCGTCGACATAGGCGAGACCGGCTTCGATGAGGTATTCGGCCGCCCGGTACATGAAGTCAAAGTAGTCGCTGGCGTGGTAAAGGTGGCTGGTACCTCCCACCTCCCAGTCGAAGCCAAGCCACCGCACACTGTCCTTGATGCTTTCGACGTATTCGACGTCTTCCTTTTCCGGGTTCGTGTCGTCGAACCGCAGATGGCACACCCCTTGGTAGGCGCGTGCCAGCCCGAAGTTCACGCTGATGCTCTTCGCATGGCCGATGTGCAGGTAACCGTTCGGCTCGGGCGGAAAGCGGGTGCGGATGCGGGCGATATCCGGTGCGCCGCCGGCATGGTGGCGCGCATCTCCCGGGCTACCGCCCCAGCGGCGGGTGGAATACGTGCCTCGCTCCAGGTCCTGGTTGATCGCCTGACGAAGGAAGTTGCCTGGCAGGCTGGGTTGCGCCGCGGATGAACGTGGCTTCATGTCAGCCCTTGTGGGCAAGCGGAGCTCAAAGATCCCTGCAACATTGTCGGAATGGGTTCGCTGATGGTCGGCTGCATTGCACTGCGCATTTCATCAATTCTTCCGCGCGAGCGCCCAATGTAGTCCGGGCGCTGCGCTGCTGGCCAACACAGCGCGTGCCAGGCTTCACAATCCGACGCCCGGAAACGTTTCCCGGATTCCCCGACACACCGAAAGCCATACAGTGCCTTCAGGCCTTGTCGGGTACCTCGCGCACTGTCGAATCCGGCCGAAGGCCGAACCGAAAGCGACTGACGGTGCGCGTGAACGGAGATCCTGAATGCGAATCTTGGTGATGGGGGCTGGGGGTGTTGGCGGGTACTTTGGAGGCCGCCTCGCGCAATCCGGCTGTGATGTTTCGTTCGTCGCGCGGGGCCCACACCTGGAGGCACTGCAGTCTTCCGGTCTCCGGGTCGAGAGCCTTCTGGGAGACCTTCACCTTCCCAGCGTCTCAGCCTCCAGCAATCCAGCGGACTTTGGTCCCGTCGACCTCGTGCTGTTCGGGGTGAAGCTCTGGGACACCGAAGGGGCGGCACGCCTGCTTCACCCGGTCATGGGGGAGAACACGGCGGTCGTGTCCTTCCAGAACGGCGTGCTCAAGGACGACATCCTGAGGGACATTCTGGGCGCCAGCCATGTGGTCGGAGGAGCCTGCTATATCGCTGCGTCCGTTGTCGAACCGGGCCTGATTCGCCATACGGGGACCATGCAAAAGCTGGTGTTTGGTGAATACGATGGAACAACCAGCGCGCGTGTCCGTCAATTCCGCGACGCCTGCCTGGCGGCCAAGATCGATGTGTCGGTCGACGCTTCCGTCGAGCGAACGATATGGGAGAAGTATGTCTTCCTGGTGGGACTCTCCGGCACCACCAGCCTTGCCCGCACGCCGATCGGCCCGATCCGCAGCGATCCGCGAGCGCGCTCGTTCCTGCACGACCTGATGCAGGAGGTCGTTGAGGTCGGCAGGGCACAGGGGATCGATCTGGCGCCGGGTTACGCGAGAAACCGCCTCGACTTCATCGACACGCTTCCGGCCAGCATGAGCTCGTCGATGCTCGGCGATCTGGAGCGTCACGGTCGGCTGGAGCTCGAGTGGCTGAGCGGAGATGTAGTACATCGCGGACAGCGCCTGGGCGTCGATACCCCGTGCAACCGCGCTGTGCTCGATATCCTGTCGGTTCACAGCCAAGGACGTAGCACGCCGGTCGCGCCGGCCAGCCAATAGCAGTCAGACGAAGTTTGGAATGACTCCAGCAGTGCCACAGGAACTCACCCGGTCCGGGACCCTTGCGGCGTACGCCGCGCGATGGGACGAACCCCACTGGATGGTGAGATACATCAATGAAGTCGTCTATGTGTCAGTGATGCCGCCCATCTCCCCACTGACACGAATCGACGCTTCCGTTGAAGACAAGACGACCATGGTACTGGAACAGGTCAAGCGCTGCCTGGAGGAAGCTGGATCGTCGCTGGAGCGGGTCCTCGCCTGCAGTGTCCATTGCACGTCAGCCGGGGTGTTTCCGGCCGTCAGTGCTCTCTGCAAGCAATACTTCCCGGCTGAAGTCCCGGAGCTTTTCGTTGTTCCTGGTGCCGCCGGTTCATTCGATATCGAGGTGGAGTGCGTCGCGTTGGCAGGGCCGTAGAGTCTGCAGGCGAGCTCTGCTCGACGAGCTTGCATTTGCGAAGTCATCCCGCCGGACGCTTGCACGATGTTGCGGCCGAGGTGCGCTTCGCAATCACGTATTCGTCGAATGCGAGCGGCGCCTGCAGCCCTGCGGCCGCGAACCTGCGAGCGGCCGGCACGAGCTCCAACACCCGCTGCTCGAACAGGTCGCCGGGCGGCCGTCGGACCAGTGCTTCGCGCTGACATAGGTCGAGCGCCTGCCACTGCTGCAGCCCGAGCTTCAGCCCACACTTGTCAAGTTTGAAGCGAACTGCCAAGGGCAGCCACCGGAGCTTGCGGGCCTCTTCAGGCTCGAAATCGAGGACGCGATCCGGCTGCATGGGATCAGGACACGGACTGGTAATACAGGTTCTGCGGATGGCGTGCCTGGGCAAAGAAGAACCAACGTTCCGCGAGCAGGCCCACGAACTGCACCGGGACGGCGAGCAACCACAAACCACCCGTTCCGCGGAAGGAAGCCAGGCCGACCAGGACCAGCGGAGCGGCGAACGCGAGCATCTGAAACATGATGCGCGTGCGCCTCAAGACAAACGGCCGCACGCCGTGGAAGAACTCGCGCGTGTTGAACGATCCGGCGGACATTCCCATCGACTTTTGCACCAGAGGCGTGCTGCGGATGCCGGTGGCCGACTGCAAGGTGGATTTCGGCCTTAATGCAGCATTGCGCCGCAGCGCCTGCGCTCGCGTGCCCCATGCCAGCACCGTTACCGCCAGGGCCCAGGGCGTCATGAAGGCCTGCAGCTCCGACTCGCCGCCCGGCACCGCCAGCGCGCCGGCCAGTATCAACCCGGAGGAAAGCCCGAGCAGGGTGTAATTGACGATCGTGAGCGGATGCGCCCATTCCTGGATGAAGCGCAGGCAAGCGTAGATCATCGCCGTGCAGTACCAGAGCGCAATCGCAAGCACGAGCGCAGCAAGCGGCAGCAAGGTATGCGTGATCGTCGCGGGCGCTGCGAACAGCGTGGCTGCGGCCCAGCCGGCCACGAGGGCGATGAACACCGGCAGCACGATCACCTCGCGCGACATCCAGGAAGTGCGCCACATCAGCGCCGCGCGCCAGGCGCGCCGTGGATGCCCGAGGTGGAAGAACGACGCCGCCAAGGCCGTCACCAGCAGCCCGGTCGCGGCGGTCAATGCTGCGGCCAGGAAGGCCGCATGCGGCACGGCCCCCAGCAGGCATGCAAGTGCCAGCGCGACGACCAATCCTTGTGCGAGCCCCGCGGTCGTGGTGAACAGCAGGATGGACCAGGAAGGATGCATGTCAACGCTCCGTCGTCGCGGCGGACACCTGCGCCAGCTGCGGTTTGAGTTCGTCCACGGTGGCCGGGCGTGCCGCCTGCCCGGGTCCGAGCGGAGCGGCAGTGGTCACCTTGCGCGGCAGGTACTGATTGGCCGGTTGCGTGTCCCATTCGGGCATCAGGGCATAGCCGCCGCGGTCCCGGATCGCCCTGGACACTTCCGAGGCTGGATCCTTGACATCCCCGAACAGGCGGGCCCCGGTCGGACACGCCTTCACGCAGGCCGGCTTGCGGTCCTGCGGAGGCAACAGCTCGTCGTAGATGCGGTCGACGCACAGCGTGCACTTGGTCATCACCTTGCGTTCTTCGTCGAACTCGCGCGCGCCATAAGGACAGGCCCAGCTGCAGTACTTGCAGCCGATGCACTTGTCGTAATCGACCAGGACGATGCCGTCCTCCGCCCGCTTGTAGCTGGCGCCCGTGGGGCACACCGGCACGCATGGTGGCTCCTCGCAATGCAGGCAGCTCTTGGGGAAGTGGATGGTTTCGGTGGCCGGGAATGTCCCCGCCTCGTAGGTCTGGACGCGGTTGAAGAACGTCCCGGTCGGGCCGGCGCCGTACGCATGAAGGTCCGTCAGCGGCCCCGCCGCCCCGGAGGTGTTCCACTCCTTGCACGAGGTCACGCACGCATGGCAGCCCACGCAGACGTTCAGGTCGATCACCAGGGCCAGCTGCTTGGCCAGGGTCACCTCGGGTTCGGCGGTGTTCATGCGTTTCGCTCGGCTTGGGTATGGTCTGCGGGCGCGGCGGGGCGGATGCGCACCCGCACGTCGTACCAGCCGGCCTGGCCTGTCACGGGATCCGAATTGCTGATGCGGCCGGAGCCGAAAGGCAGCTCCTCGGTGATCAGGTGATTGAGCAGGAAGCCCAGGCGCGATTCGTCCGCGTCCGGCGCCAGCGCCCAGGCGCCGCTGGCCTTGCCGATGGCATTCCACGTCCACACGGTGCCGGGTTCGACGGCTTCGCTGTGCCGCACCATGCAGCGCACCCGGCCCCACTTGCTTTCGACCCAGCACCAGCCGCCGTCGGCGATGCCCGCGGCCAGCGCCGTCGCAGGATTCACGTGCAAGTAGTTATGGCTGTGGATCTGGCGCAGCCACGCGTTCTGCGAATCCCAGGAGTGGTACATCGCCATGGGACGCTGGGTGATGGCGGCCAGCGGATACTCCTTCGGGTCGGTGCAGGCGTCTTCCAGCGGGGGATACCAGAAGGGCAGCGGATCGAAATACTCGCCAATGCGCCCGCGCAGCGCATCGGGCGGCTGGCGGCCGCGCGTCTTACCCTGCGCCGCGAGCCGGAAGCTTTGCAGCGTGTCCGAGTAGATCGCCAGCTGCACCGGGTCGTTCTTCTGGCGCCAGCCCTTCTGCATCGCGAAGTCCAGGTAGGGGCGGTTCCAGTTGCGCATGAACTGCTGGTCCTCCGGCATGTGGTACTGAAATACGCAGTTGTTCCGCGCGTACATCTCCCACTGCTTCGGGTTTGGCTCACCGCGCAGGTGCTCGGTGCCGTCCTTGCCGCGCCACCCCATCAGAAATCCGACCCCGGGCTGCGACTGGAAGTTGACGACGAAATCCGGGTAGTCCCTGAACTTGCGCGTGCCGTCCGCGTTGGTGAACGCCGGGAATTTCAGGCGCGAAGCCAGTTCGATCAGGACCTCCTGGAACGGCTTGCAGTTGCCGCTCGGGGGCACGACGGGCACGCGCACGGAATCCACCGGCCCCTCGAACTCGGAGATCGGCCGGTCCAGCATGCTCATCACGTCATGCCGTTCGAGATAGGTGGTGTCGGGCAGCACCAGGTCGGCGAAGGCGACCGTCTCGCTCTGGAAGGCGTCGCAGACGACCAGGAACGGGATCTTGAACTCGCCCTTGTTGTCCCTCGCATTCAGCATTTCCCGCACGGCCGTCGTGTTCATGGTCGAATTCCATGCCATGTTGGCCATGAAGATCAGCAGGGTGTCGATGCGGTACGGGTCCCCGCGCGTCGCGTTGGTGATCACGTTCTGCATCAAGCCGTGGGCCGAGAGCGGGTGCTCCCAGGAGAACGCGTGGTCGATGCGCAGCGGCGTGCCGTCCTCGTGCACCGCGAGTTCCTCCGGCGAAGCCGGAAAGCCCAGCGGCGCCGCATTCAGCGGCGTGTTGGGCTTGACCATCGCCGGATCGTTGAACGCGCGGTAGTTCGGCACGATATGGCGCGGATAGGGCGCCTTGTGGCGAAAGCCGCCCGGTGCATCGATGGTGCCCAGCACGCTCATGAGGACCGCGAGCGCACGCACCGTCTGGAAGCCGTTCGAGTGCGCGGCCAGGCCGCGCATGGCGTGGAACGCAACCGGCCGCGCCTGGGTGGTCTCGTGCCGCTTGCCCCACGCATCCGTCCACGCGATGGGCAGCTCGTAGCCCCCCGTCAGGGCCGTTTCGCCGATCTCCCCTGCCAGCTTGCGAATGCGCTCGGCCGGGATGCCGGTGATGGCCTCGGCCCATTCCGGGGTCGTCGCCGCCACGCGCTCGCGCAGCAGCTGGAAGGCGGGCGCCACGCGCGTTCCGTCCGGCAGAGTGAAGTGGCCCTCGATCGCCAGCACGCGCCCGTCTTCCACACCCTGCGGATAGGCCGCGACGGCGCCGCCGATCGTGAGGTCCCAGGCGAGCTTGTTGTGGGGGTTGCGACCGTCGCCGGGCGGCCCGGCGGCAGGATCGAACGCGAACAACCCCTCGCGTTCGCCCTCGTCCAGCACCACAAGTTGCGGTGCGTTCGTGTACCGTTGCAGGAACGAACGGTCGACAAGACCGGCGCCGATCAGTTCGTGCAGCAGTGCCATGAAGAGCGCGCCATCCGTGCCGGGGCGGATCGGGATCCACTCGTCCGCGATGGCGGAATAGCCGGTGCGCACCGGGTTGATGGAGATGAAGCGACCACCACCCCGCTTGAACTTGCTGATGGCGATCTTCATCGGGTTGCTGTGGTGGTCTTCGGCGGTGCCGATCATCACGAACAACTTCGCGCGGTCGAGATCCGGGCCGCCGAACTCCCAGAAGCTGCCCCCCACCGTATAGATCATGCCGGCGGCCATGTTCACCGAGCAGAACCCGCCATGCGCCGCGTAATTGGGCGTGCCGAACTGGCGCGCGAACAGGCCGGTCAGCGCCTGCATCTGGTCGCGGCCGGTGAACAGGGCGAACTTCTTCGGATCCGTGGCGCGCAACCGCGCCAGGCGCTCCGTCAGGAGCGTGAAGGCGCGCTCCCAGGAGATCGGTTCGAACTCGCCGGCACCGCGGTCAGAGCCAGACTTGCGCAGCAGCGGCTGCGTGATCCGTGCGGGGGACTTCTGCTTCATGATCCCGGAACTGCCCTTGGCGCAGATAACGCCCTTGTTCAGGGGGTGCTCGGGGTTGCCGTCGATGTAGCGAATTTCGCCATCGCGCAGGTGCACGCGGATGCCGCAGCGGCACGCGCACATGTAGCAGGTCGTGGTCTTCACCTCGGTACGTGCTGTATCGCTCTGGGCAGGGTCATGCAGGGGGGCGCGCGCGAGGAACTTGAACATCCGCGCATCCTAGAATTTGGATATAACCAGCGATAGCGGATAATCCTGCGCTACGTGAACGGAAAAACCGATCAGAGGGTGCGCCTCACGCTGGCGCAACTGGAAGTCTTTGCCGCCATCGCGCGCGGCGGCTCCGTGCGGTCGGCGGCGGGCGAGGTGGCCCGCTCCCAGTCCGCCGCCAGCAGTGCGCTGGCCGAACTCGAAACGGCGCTGGGCGTGCAGCTGTTCGATCGTGTCGGGCGCAAGCTGATGCTCAATGAGAACGGGCGGGCCCTTCTCCCGCGCGCCGCCGGCCTGGTCGAACAGGCGCTGGAAGCCGAGTCGCTGTTCAAGGAAGCGCATGCCGCACCGCTGCGGCTCGCGGCCAGCTACACGGTGGGCGAATACCTGCTGCCCGACCTGATCGTGCAGTGGAAGCGCCTGAATCCAAGGGGCCAGGTGCGGCTTGACATCTCCAACACCAAAGACGTGTTCGACGCTGTGGCCTCGTTCGCCGTCGACGTGGGATTCATCGAAGGCCAGCGCACGCATCCGGACTTGCTGGTGCGGCGCTGGCGCACCGACGAGCTCGTCGTGGTCGCTTCGCCCGCGCATCCTCTGGCCGCCGAGCGTGTGACGCTGGCCCGGCTCGCACAGGCGAGCTGGATCCTGCGCGAGCCAGGTTCAGGCACACGAGATGCCGCGGATCGCTGGCTGATCGAAAACTTGCCGCAGCTGGACGTCGGGCTCGAACTCGGGAGTAACGAAGCCGTGAAGCGGGCGGTGGCGTCCGGGCTGGGGCTGGGGTGCCTGTCACATCACGCAGTCTTGGACGCCGTGGCGAACGGCTGGCTGGTGGAGCTGAAGACACCCTTGCCACCGATGCGCCGGACTCTGGCGGTCGTCGTACACCGTGCCAAGCAGCTCGGAAGCGCCTCGCGCGCCTTTGTGCAGCACTGCCTGCAGTCTGTCAGATGAGTCAGTGCTCGGTGGCGCGGAGGGACGGCCATCGGAGCTTCGCTCCTCCGAGAGCCTGCACCACCCTGTCCGGGATGGTTGAGGCGATCGGCAGGCGCGGGCGAGCTGGCCCACCTTGCTTGGGCCCGATGCAAGGCTCGCCCCGGACTTGACCACATTCAGCGCCGGCAGCACGCCGCATCGGAATTGCTGCAAGCGCTGCGGCCGCGACGCTTCCCAAGTCGATCGTGGCGAAGCCGCACCAGCGGGCGAGGGTTTCACCGACCGCTTCCTTGGCCGCTGCGTCTCGCCAGACAGGGAGAGCACGCCGCGGCGATGTCACCTCCGGATGGGCCGCGAGCACTGCGGCAAGTGAGTGTGGCAGCGCGCTGGCACGCAGGATCGAGAGGCGGAGCTAGGGCTCGTCCCCGCGCGACGGTGGCGGCGGCGCCAGCCAGCGGTGCAGCGTTTCGGCGAAGGATTGCAGCTCCACCGGCTTGGCGAGGAAATCGTTCATTCCGGCCGAGGCGCAGCCCTGCCGGACACCTGCAATGCCGCTTGCGGTGAGCGCAATGATGGGTGTGTCCACTCCGCGGGCGCGCAGCACGCGTGTCGCTTCCAGGCCATCCATCTCGGGCATCTGGCAGTCCATCAGTATGAGATCGAATCGCTGCGCGCCACATGCGGCAAGGGCTTCGAGCCCATTGGCGGCGATGGTGACCCTGGTGCATCCGAGCCGCAGCAGCATGCCGCGTGCGAGCAGCTGATTCACTTCAATGTCGTCCACCACCAGGATGTGAAGACCGGAGAGCGTGTGCGCGTGCACGCTGGCGGGCACATCTGGCGAACGCTCCGCCGCCTGAGGTCGAGGGGTCGTCGTCTTTTTTTCCATCGCTGCCGATGGTGGACTGCGACGAACGTGGCAGGTACTCACGGCATCATGAAAAGATCGGAGTCGTCAATTCCGTATCGGAATAGGCCGTTTCTGGGGAGCCCGGCAGTTCTGTGCAAGCGCACGCTGCAAGCGTTTCATGCCGCACCCGCGTGGGCCGCGACCTCCTGCAGGCCAGGCGTTCCCGCGCATTCACGCTCACTCCTCCGCCCCCCCCGCGGCGCCGCGTGCCGCCTGCGCCACCTGTTCGCGCAGCCAGGCATGTGCGACGTCGTGCTCGTTGCGCTGGTGCCAGACCGCGCGCGTGGTGGAGGTGCCCGAGCGGTAGGGCGGCTGGCGGATCGGCAGCTCGCCGATGCGCACCAGCGCCTTGGCCAACGAGGCCGGCACGAATGCGACCTCCGTCAAGGACGGCAAGCTCTACACCTCCGTCGGGGTGAGCGCGGCATGGGCCTGGCACTCGCGATGGTGAGGAGGACACCATGGGCGCGAACAGGCGCTGAGCGCAGCAGCAACGACCTGCGACTCGCGGCGAGGGACTTCCCGGACTGAACGCGGAACAGCCAGCCGGAAGGAGGCTACTTCCTTTGGGCGGACTGCCGGAGGACGTGGACGCGCTGCAGCTGCACCGGCTCGTGCTGTCGCGGAAAACCAGCATCGCACCGGGCCCGCTGTTCTCGGCGGACCGGCGCCGCCGCCACCACGGCCTGAAATGCGGGCATCCGGCACCTTGACCTCAAATAGGAACTTGCGATGGGAGTTGCAACTGCCCGTGCTTCGACAGTTGCTTCAGCTGCCGTGGCCAGAGGGAATGAGTTTCGAGCATGAGCCTGCAGCCATACCGAATGGCACGGTGGACAGAACACGCCGTGAAGGAAGGCGCGGCGTGCGTTCCAGCCTGCGAGGGCGTCGCGCTAGGCCCTTCGATCGAAGGCTTGATCCACCCCGGAAACAGCCTGGTCCAACGCTTCGATGAAAGCCCGCAACTTCAGCGACGCTACGCGCGTTGGCGGGTACACCACATAGACCTTCGGTCCAGGCGCCACGTAGTCGATGAGGATCGGCTTGAGTTGCCCGCCTGTGATCGCATTCACCGCGATGAAGTTGCTGATCATGACGATGCCCATGCCAGCGATTGCGGCCTCCACCAACGAGTCGGCGTGGTTCACGTTCAGGTTCCCCGACACGCGCTTGGAGAACGCCTGTCCGTCCTTCGCGTCCACCTGGGCGTTGGCGCCTTGGGCCAGTTGGTGGCCCGCAGCGCCATGGACCTGCAGGACGGCTCCGTTTCGGCGCAGTCGATCGAGAACCTCGGCTTCGTCCTGGCCGAACTGGGCGATCTTGCCGCTGAGTGCATACGCGTCTGCGTGCAGTGCAGGCTCGCGAGCGCAAGTACCGATGACGCACACCTGCATGGCCCGCGCGAATGAAGCTGCAAGCGCTTGAACCGGTCAATCTTCAAGCGAGTGATGTTCTCGTGCCCCAGGGCGGAAGGGTCCCCGCGGCACGGCGCCGACGGGTACCTCCTGCGGAGACTAGGCCGGACCAGGCCTGGCGCAGGCATTCCAACGTGACCGTCGCCGCAGTCGTCCGCAAGGTCGCCAATGCGGCCGCATGGTTGGCGATGTTGCCGCCATTCGCATCCGCCGGAACGAGGGCCGGAGCGAGAGGTGCTGCAGCGTTAGCGAGCCCGTGCAGTGGACTTGTGCGCAGTTCCAGCAGGCCAATCAGATCTCCGGCGTGCTGGTGAACCAGTTTTGGCTGCAGCCGGGCAACCGCGTGCCGCTGCGCGCCACGAACTGTCCGATGCTGGCCAGTCGCGATGACGTCCGGCGAGATTCGGGAGCAAGAAGCGGAACGGCCCCTTCCGCACCGCGGTGGTCGAGGAAACAAGCGAGCCCGTGCAGGGGCACTGCCCCGCTGTGCCGCCGCAAACGCCTGCGCACCAACCTGTCTCAGGCGACGGGTCGTTGCGACGCCTTCGGCCAGCGGGGTCACCCCGCGCTCGGTGTCTTCACCGTGACCGTGCCCGGCCAACCGGGAAATGCGATTCGACATTGCATCGCCGGAACGGAGGAGCCGCCGCCGGTCGGCGGGCACTCAGGACCAATTCACTGCCACTGACTTAGCCTCGCGGATAAAGCTGTCCACGGCCGGAGCAAAGGCTGCGGCATCGCGCAGCCACAGGCTGACCGCTGGCAGCTCCAAAGGCAGGGGAACGTCCAGGATGGACAGCGTCCCGGATGTCTCCAGCGTGCTGGCCAGGCGCTCGGGAAACAGCATGACTCCGTCGCCGAGGGGAAGCAGCGCCTGGTTGGTCGTGTAGACCGAGGACTCCACGTAACAGCGGGGCATCGGCAGGCGCTGCTGCGCAAAAAGGGTCTCGAGGCGCTGCCTCAGAACCGTGCCGGGGGCAGGCAACACCCAATTGAGCTGCGCCAGCTGCGCGAGTGAAATCCCTTTTCTCCGGGCCAAGCAGTGGTCAGGCTTGGCAACCACCCTAACGTTCTCGAAGAACAAGGGCACTTGCCGGAGCCCGCCAACCGCGCCGCCCTGGCCGCCGCGTCCGATGACGCACTCCAAGTCCCCCTTGCGCAATGCAGCAAGGAGCAGCTCCGCGCTTCCCTCTTCCAACGCAACCAGAGTGCTGGAGCTTGCGGCCCGGATCTTCTGGACCACTTCCGCGACGAAGCCTGACAGTGCGACTCCGAACATGCCGACGCGAACTCGCACGTACGAGCCACCCGCGAGAGTCTCCATCTCCTGGAGCGCCGAGTTCGCTTGCGCGATGATCAAGTGAGCTGTCCGCAGCATCACTTCCCCGTATGGCGTGGGCGAAACTCCGGCCGGCGTGCGCTCGAAGAGGACGGTTCCAAGTTCCAGCTCCAGTTCACGCAACAGCTTGGAGCATCCGGGCTGTGTGAGGCCCAGCTGTTCTGCCGTCTTTCGCAAGCTGCGGGTTTCGCCGAGGCTTTCCAGCATCAGGAGGTGGCGAAAGCGAAGCCGGTCGAGGTGCGATTTCATCAGGGTCACAACTTCTGGTTATCGGTCAACAACCGCAAGGCGTCTACCGCTTGCCGGCCGTGGTCAGTATCGTGCTCGCCATCCGGTGCGCCGGACCCATTTTCAAGCATGTAAGACATGAGCACACGAGACAAGCACGAAACGCGTCCAGTCGCTGAGATGCTGGTTCACTCGCCCACGGATTTCCGGGTCGACGGCGCCATCTACACCGACCAGGCCCTCTTCGCAGCGGAGATGGACCGCATCTTCGGCACGACCTGGGTGTACGTCGCCCATGAGAGTGAAGTTCCCCAAGCGGGCGACTACAAGACCACCCAGATCGGACTGCGCCCGGTGATCGTCTCGCGTGCCTCGGATGGTCGCATCCACGTCATGTTGAACCGTTGCCGGCATCGTGCCGGCGCAGTATGCCGCGAGAGCCAGGGCAACACCAAGCTCTTTACCTGCAAGTATCACGGCTGGACTTACCGCGTCGACGGCAGTCTCAATGCCATTTCTATGCGGGCGGGGGGATATCCCTCGGGCGTGGATGCCAGCTCACTGGGCTTGCAGCAGGTGGCGCGCGTGGAGAGCTACCGCGGCTTCATCTTCGCCTCGATGGCCCTCGTTGGTCCGAGCCTAACCGAGCATCTGGCTCCCGTGTTGCCCTACTTGGATCACCAGATCGATCACTCTCCCGTCGGCCGAATCTCGGTGCAGCGCGGAACGCATCGTGCTTTGTACCAGGGCAACTGGAAGTTCCAGGCCGAAAACTCCACCGATGGCTACCACGGCAACTTCGTCCACCAATCGTTCTGGAAGATCATGGGCCGCTTTGGCAATGAGGGCGGTCAGCATGGCAACTATGCCGAGACGGACATGGCCAAGATCATGCAGCGGCGGGAGGAAGGTCGCACGCTCGGCTTCGCCAACGGTCACGGCATCCTGGAGTACCCATTACCGGGTGGCGGCCTAGACGCCATGCGGCGGGGGCCGCACGCTCATTACATGCAACTGATGGACGGTGCCTACACGCCGGAACGGCTGCTGAAGATCATGCCGCAGTACAACCTCTGGATTTTTCCTAACCTTGGCGTGCTCCTGGACCAGATTCGCGTGGTTCAGCCGCTGGCGGTGGACCGCACAGAAGTCACGCTGCAGTTCTACGACCTCGACGGCGTGCCCGAAGCGTACAACCAGGAGCGCTTCGACGGCTACGAACGCTTCTTTGGTCCGGCCAGTTTTGGCTCGCCGGACGACGTGGAGATGTTCGCGATGAACCAGGTCGGTCTCCAAGCCGGCGAGATGCAGTGGCTGAGGCTGGACCGGGGATTGCAGCGGGAGCAAATTCTCCCGGACGGCACACGCCAGGGCCATCCCAGCGACGAAACCCCCCAGCGGGCCTTCCATCGCAAGTGGTTCGAGCTGATGGCAGCGGCGAACGCGTCCCACGCCTGCGAAACCAGCACCAAGGAGGCATGCGCATGAACGCCGTCGATCGTGCCCAGGCGGAATCCTGGCTGCACCATGAAGCAGCCCTCATCGACGACTATCGCCTGACCGAATGGATGGCGCTCTTCATGGAAGACGCTCTCTACTGGCTGCCGATTGACGAGAACGCGCAGCCGGGTCGCACCGTCGCCCTGATCTGCGACAACAGCCTGCGCCGCCGCGAACGCGTCTACCGCCTGCTGGAGACCCGCGCACACGCGCAGGAGCCGGCGTCTCGAACAATTCACCTGGTGAGCAACGTGCAGGTGCAGCAGTCTGCAGAAGAAGAGGCTGTGGTGCTGTCCAACCAGATCATCTATGAGATTCGAGCGGGCACCGCCGACTACCGCCAGCTCGGGCTCGGGCAGCAGCGAAGCTTTGCTGCCCGCTGCGAGCATCGCTACCGGCTGCAGCCTGGCGGTGACTGGAAGATCGCGCTTAAGAAGATGGTGCTCCTGAACCGCGATGTGGCGATCGAGAACCTGACATTTGTCCTTTAGGAGTAGCTGATGATGGTTCTGCCGTCTTGGGGCGGAGTGCTGGTGCGCTCGGCCAACCGACTTGCAAGAGGCGCTTTCGCGGTGGCCATCGTAGCCGCCGTGGGGCTGGCGCCAGCCCAGGAGAGCTATCCGCATGCGCCGATCAAGCTGGTGGTCCCATACACCGCGGGCACCGGCGTGGACGTGCTCGCCCGCGCGGTGGGCAGACATCTGTCCGACCGTCTCGGGCAGCCCATCATCATTGACAACCAGGTCGGCGCCAGCGGCAACATTGGCGTGCGCAGGGTCGCTGCCGCGTCGCCCGACGGCTACACGCTGCTGTCGGTGGTGAACACCTTCACCATCAACCCGGCGGTGTCGAGTGCAGGTTACGACCCTCAGTCCTTGGCTCCGGTCGCGATGATGGCCAGAAGCGGCATGGCGCTGGTCGTGAATTCCACTATCAAGGCCAGCTCGCTGCCGGAACTGGTCGCGCTTCTGAAGCGGAATCCGGGCAAGTTCTTCTATGCCTCTACAGGCGTCGGATCTCCGCAGCATCTCGCAATGGAATTGTTCAAACGCGCTTTTGGTGTCGAGGTCGTGCACGTGCCTCACCGAAGCGCTGGCGAAGCCAACACGAGCCTGCTGGGCGGCCAGACCAACCTGATGTTCATGCCGATCAACATTGCCCTACAGCCTGTGAAGGTAGGTCGCATCCGTGCGTTCGCGGTGACCACGGAGACACGCGACCCGGCAATGCCGGAGGTGCGCACGGTGGCGGAACAGGGCGCGCCCGGCTTCGACGTCCCACTGTGGTACGCGCTGCTGGCCCCCAACGGAACGCCGCCATCAGTGGTGCAGAAGCTCACGGGAGAGCTCAAGGCAGTGCTGGCGTTGCCCGATATCGCGGAAACCATGGCGAAGCTCGGCATGGTCGCGGACTACATGCCGCCGACCGCGCTGCGCGGCTACATAAGCAGGGACGTTTCGCGCTGGCAGGCGGTCGCGCGCGCAGCCAACATCAGGGGCGAATAGGACAAGCGATGAACGTGCAACTGATCCTGTGCTCTCACAGCCCCCTGATGCGCAAGAACATGCGGGAAACGCATGCGGGCGCGCAGGCGGCGTTTATGGAAACGATGCAGCGGGTGTCGCAGGAGCTCGCCCGCTTCGAACCCGAGGTGGTGGTGTGCTTCGGCCCGGACCACTTCAACGGCTTCTTCTACGACCTCATGCCTTCCTTCTGCATTGGTGTCAAGGCGGAGGGCACCCACGACTGGGGCATCCCCGGTGGCCCCCTGCGGGTGCCGTCCGACTTGGCCCTCGCGTGTGTCAGGCACCTGCATCGGCACGAGTTCGACACCGCGATCTCGCACGAGATGAAAGTCGATCACGGATCGACGGTTTCCCTTCTCCAAATTGCTGGCGCCCTGGACCGCTACCCGGTGCTGCCGATCTTCGTCAACTGTGCCGCCGATCCGCGACCGACCCTGCGACGCTCCCGAGCCTTTGGCACGGAAGTCGGCCGTTTCCTCCTGGATCGTGGACTGCGGCGTGTCGCAGTGGTCGGCTCGGGCGGCCTTTCGCACGACCCGCCCACACCGCGGCTGGGTACCGCTTCGGAGGAGCTCGCGAAGCGGCTGATCCGGCGTGCCGTTCCCAGCGCGCAGGAACTGGGCATGCGAGAAGCGCGCGTGATGAAGGCGGCCACCGAACTAGTCGACGGGACCGGTCCCTGCCTACCGCCGGATCCCGCCTGGGATGCCTGGTTCCTCGGCAGGATCACCGCGTGGGATGTGCAGGCGCTGGATGCGATTACCGACGAGGAACTGGACACACGAGCGGGCTACGGCGGCCACGAGGTGCGCACCTGGTTTGCCGGCTCCGCGGCTGCCCGGGCGCTGGCCGCGCCGCACGAACTGAAAGCACAGCAGCGCTTTTACAAGGTGATCCCCGAGTGGTTGACTGGCATGGGCGTCGTGACGGGGCATGCCTGAAACAGCTTCCATGAACGACCAATCAGCATTCTCCCTCGCCCCCCACACAACCGGCACCGTTCGGTCCGGTGAGGTGGAGGTCTTCTATCGCCGCTTTGGCGTGCGCACAGCGAGGCCGCCGGTGCTCATCGCGCACGGACTGTCGTACTTCTCGTACGACTGGATCCAGATCGCCGGCGACCTTTGCCGTGATCGCGAAGTCGTTGCCATCGATCTGCGCGGCTTCGGTGACTCGACTTGCAGTGACGCCGGCGCCTACGAACTGCAGGACTTCTCTTGCGACATCGTGGCGGTCCTGAACCATCTTGGCTGGATGGACGCCGTGCTGGTAGGACACTCGATGGGCGGCCGGATCTGCCTGGTGACCGCGGCTTGGGAGCCGCAACGCGTGCGCGGCCTGGTCTGCCTCGACTTCGCGCCCGATGTGGCGGCTGCAGGCCGGCGCAAGGTTGCCGAGCGGATTGGCGAGCAACCCGATCTGTTCACGTCGGTTGATCACGCAATGGCTTACCACGGCCACGAGAACGTTCCTGTCGGCTCGCCGTTGCGCGCCCGATGGGAAGAGTTCCTGCATCGGTCACCGGGCGGCTGGGTCCTCAAGCGCGACCTGCATTTCCGCAACTCATTCCGCCGAATGCTGGCGACTGGCTCGGCTGCGCCCTCACCGGTGGACCTCTGGGCCATGGTGCGCGACCTACGCATGCCCGCCCTGTTCGTGCGAGGCGCGCAGTCAGACATGTTTGCTGCGGAGACTGTGGACAAGCTCCGCACGATCAACGACCGGGTCGAGGTCGTCGAGATCGCGGGCGGTCACGCGCTGATGGAAGACAACCCCGCCGGCGTCGTCGCCCAAGTGCAGCGATTCCTCATGACCCTGAATTAGGGCGGAAGCCGATGACCTTGCTCACCGCCAAAGTCTTGGACCGCTGGGAAGAGGCGCCTGACATCGCGAGCTTGCGGCTCGTGCGCGCGGATGGCGGGACGCTGCCGCCGTTCTCGCCCGGCGCTCATATCGACGTGTACCTACCGGGCGGCCACGTGCGGCAGTATTCATTGTGCAACGGCCCCAACGAGAAGGGCGACTACCGCATTGCGGTCCTGCGCGCGCCTGGGTCCCGCGGTGGCTCGATCGCCGTGCACGAGCAGCTCCATGTCGGCGACATCGTCACGATCGGCACGCCGAGGAACACGTTCCCGCTGCAGCATGAACAGCGCAGCGTGCTGCTCGCCGGTGGAATCGGCATTACGCCACTGCTCAGCATGGCCAAACACCTTTGTGAGTTGGATTGCGACTTTTCCCTCCATTACTGCGCCCGCTCACCAGCGCGCACCGCATTCCGGGAAGAGCTGGCTGCGTCGCGTTTTGCGCATCGCGTGCACTACCATTTCGACGACGGTCCGCCGGAGCAGAAGTTCAGTGTCGAGGCCGCCATAGGTGCGCCCACCCCGGGCGTTGGCATCTTCGTCTGCGGTCCCAGCGGCTTCATCGAGCACGTCCGTCGGGGGGCCGAGCGAGGAGGGTTCGCTCCCGACCAGGTGCACGCAGAGTACTTCGGCGCCGAGCCGCAGGGTGCATATGGCGACCGCCCGTTCATCATCCAGATCGCGAGCACTGGACAGCAGATCGTCGTTGGCGCCGAACGCACCGCCGTCCAGGCACTCGCCGCCGCCGGAATTGAGATCATGACGTCCTGTGAGCAGGGGTTCTGCGGTACGTGTGTCACGCGGGTACTAGCCGGCGAGTGCGATCACCGCGATATCTGTCTCAGCGCCGAGGAGAAGGAGCGCAACGCTGCCTTTACTCCGTGTTGTTCGCGGGCGAGCACCCCGCTGCTCGTGCTGGATCTCTGATTCGCACCCTCCGATCACTCTCAACACTCTGTCGAAAATGACTCCAGACCAGCATGCAGAAGCGGCAGCCCTACTGCGCAAGGCGGCTCAAAGCGGAGAATGGATTGCGCCCTTGCGGGAGATCTACCCGGGCATTGACGCGGTTAGCGCCTATGCCATCCAGAAGATCAACACCAACCGGCGACTGGCCGAGGGCCGCCGCATTGTCGGCCGCAAGATTGGCCTCACCGCGCGCACGGTGCAGGCGCAGCTGGGCGTGGACCAGCCCGACTTCGGCACCCTGTTCGACGACATGGGTTACGGCGACGCCGAGCCGGTGCCGGTGAGCGTGCTGGAGCAGCCCAAGATCGAAGCCGAAATCGCCTTCGTCATCGGCCGCGACATCGAGTCGCCCGAACCTACGATGGTGGACGTGATGAAGTCCGTCGAGTATGCCCTGCCCGCGTTAGAGATCGTCGGGAGCCGCATCGCCAACTGGAACATCAGGTTCGTCGACACCGTGGCGGACAACGCGTCCTCCGCTGCCTACGTGCTGGGCAGCTCGCCGCGAAAGCTGTCGGAGTTCGACCTGCGCATGTGCGGCATGGCAATGACGCTGCGCGGCGAGCCGGTGTCCACCGGCGCCGGTGCGGCCTGCCTGGGCAACCCGCTCAACGCGGTACTGTGGCTCGCGCGCAAGATGGCGCGCGTCGGCTCGCCCATGCGCGCCGGCGACCTGGTGCTGTCCGGCGCTCTCGGCCCCATGGCGGCCGTGAAGCCCGGTGACATCTTCGAGACACGCATCAACGGCCTAGGCAACGTCAAGGCTGTCTTCGACGCCGCACCTGCGGAAGGCAAGCAATGAGCACCATCAACGAATTCGCGACCGTTCTCGACGAGGCCGCTCTCAGCGCGCAGGCGGTGGACCAGATCGACCCCAAGGGCATGCTGTCGCTGGCCGACGCCTACGCCGTGCAGACCGCTTCCGTACAGCGGCGCGTGACCCGCGGCGAGAAACGTACCGGCGTGAAGATGGGTTTCACCAGCCGCAGCAAGATGGTCCAGATGGGCATCGACGACGTGATCTGGGGGCGCCTGACCAGCGGCATGCAAGTGGAGGAAGGTGGCAAGACCTCGTTCGCGCGTTACGTGCACCCGCGCGCCGAGCCCGAGATTGCCTTCATCCTGAAGCAGCCCTTGGCCGGTGTTGTCACGGCGGTCCAGGCTCTGGCTGCGGTGGAAGCCGTGGCGCCCGCGATCGAAATCATCGATTCTCGCTACCGCGACTTCAAGTTCAGTCTACAGGACGTCGTAGCCGACAACGCTTCCTCCAGTGGCTACGTGATCGGCCCCTGGTGCAGCCCGCAGCGGGATTTCGCCAACTTGGGCCTGACGCTGTCCATCGACGGCCGCGTGGTTCAGGTTGGCTCCACAGCCGCCATCCTCGGCCAGCCGCTGCGCTCGCTGGTAGCGGCCGCGCGTCTCTCGGCCGCCGCCGGCGAGCCGCTGCAGGCGGGCTGGGTGGTGATGGCCGGCGGCGCCACCGCCGCCGAATGGATCGAGCCAGGCCAGTACGTCTCCATCGAGATGGAAAGCCTGGGCAGTGCTGGCTTTCTCGTGGGGGATTGATGATGGCGAAAGGCAGGAAACTGAAGGTCGCCATCATCGGCTCGGGCAACATCGGCACCGACCTGATGATCAAGGTGGTGCGCAACGCGCAGTACCTGGAGATGGGCGCGATGGTGGGCGTGGACTCCGCCTCCGACGGCTTGGCGCGCGCGCAGCACCTGGGCATCCCGACCACGTCCGAAGGCATCGAGGGCTTGCTGAAGCTGCCAGTGTTCAGCGAGATCGACGTCGCCTTCGACGCTACCTCGGCGGCTGCGCACAAGAAGCACGACGAGATCCTGCGCCGCCACGGGGTGCAGGTGATCGACCTCACGCCAGCGGCAATCGGCCCGTACGTCATCCCGCCGATCAACCTGGAGGCGGTGGACGCGTGCAACATCAACATGGTCACCTGCGGCGGCCAGGCGACCATCCCCATCGTCGCGGCGGTCTCGCGCGTGGCCAAGGTGTACTACGCGGAAATCGTGGCCTCGATCTCCAGCAAGTCCGCCGGCCCCGGCACACGCGCGAACATCGACGAGTTCACCGAAACCACCCGTTTGGCCATCGAGAAGCTCGGCGGCGCCGAGCGCGGCAAGGCCATCATCGTGCTGAACCCGGCCGAGCCGCCGCTGATCATGCGCGACACCGTGTTCGTGCTGTCAGCGCCGGCCGACCAGGCCAAGGTGGAAGCCAGCATCGAGGCCATGGTGAAGCTGGTACAGGGCTACGTGCCCGGCTACCGGCTCAAACAGAAGGTGCAGTTCGAGGCGGTCCCGGCGAACGCGGCGCTGAACGTGCCCGGTATCGGGCCGTGCCACGGCCTCAAGACCTCGGTGTTTCTGGAGGTGGAGGGCGCGGCCCATTACCTGCCCGCCTATGCCGGCAACCTCGACATCATGACTTCCGCGGCGCTTGCTTGCGGCGAGCGAATCGCCCGCCGGCGCATCGAGGCCAACACCGCGAGGAACGCAGCATGAAGGACCGTAAGCTCTACATCTCCGACGTGACGCTGCGCGACGGCAGCCACGCCATCCGCCACCAGTACAAGATCCCGCAGGTTAAGGCCATCGCGGCCGCACTCGATGCCGCCGGCGTGGACAGCATCGAGGTTGCCCACGGGGACGGCCTGCAAGGCTCCAGCTTCAACTACGGCTTCGGCGCCCACACCGACCTGGAGTGGATCGAAGCGGTGGCCTCCACCGTGAAGAACGCCAAGGTTGCGACGCTGCTGCTGCCCGGTATCGGCACGCGCCACGACCTGCGCGATGCCTACGATGCCGGCGCGCGCATCGTGCGCGTGGCGACACACTGCACGGAAGCTGACGTCTCCAAGCAGCACATCGAGTACGCGCGTGAGCTAGGCATGGACACCGTGGGCTTCCTGATGATGAGCCACATGACGCCGCCGCACGCGCTGGCGCAACAGGCCAAGCTGATGGAAAGCTACGGCGCCACCTGCATTTACGTGGTGGACTCCGGCGGCGCGCTGAACATGCGCGACGTGCGCGACCGCTTCCGCGCTTTCAAGGAGGTGCTCCAGCCCGAGACGCAACTGGGCGTGCACGCGCACCACAACCTGGGCCTGGGCGTCGCCAACAGTATCGTCGCGGTGGAGGAAGGCTGCTACCGCGTTGACGCCAGCCTGGCCGGCATGGGCGCGGGCGCGGGCAATGCGCCGCTAGAGGTGTTCATCGCCGCCATCGACCGCATGGGCTGGAAGCATGGCTGCGATGTCTACCGCCTGATGGACGCCGCCGAGGACATCGTGCGGCCGCTGCAGGATCGCCCCGTGCGTGTGGACCGCGAGACGCTGGCGCTCGGCTACGCTGGCGTGTACTCCAGCTTCCTGCGTCACGCGGAGATCGCGGCCAAGCGCTACGACCTGAAGACTGTTGACATCCTGGTCGAACTGGGTCGCCGCAAGATGGTGGGTGGCCAGGAAGACATGATCGTGGACGTTGCACTGGACCTCCTGCAGGTCGGGTCGGATCGCACGTTTGCGGAGGGTCCTGAATTGCAGGATCGGACCGCGCAGCGCAATTCCTGATAACCAAGGCCGAAGCCGGGCGCGTGGACGCCGAGGGCTTGAGCGATGCATCGGCATGCTTCATGAGCGACGAGTCCGTCTTGCCTTTTCCATTGAGAACGGACGTAAGGGATGTCGTCGCGGATGTTGACCGGGCCGCCACTCGGGCACCATCGACATCTGCTTCACGCGCCGGCTCCGTCGCCTGGGCCGGGCGGATCCACACCCGCGCGCCGTGCCGCCCGCGCTGGCCGGTCACGCAAGGGGCTGCAACGGCAGTTCCTCACTGCCAATACTTCCGTGCTCAGTCAGGCTTGCTGACCACGGCGGCTCCGCAGGCACGCTACTCCGTACCCACGAGGGCGACAGCCCGCGCGGCACGAGACGATCGTTTCGGGTCGCCGCAGAGGACGACGAACTGGCGGCACACGTTGCGGATCGCCGTCCCGTTTTCCCCGGCCGAAGTCGGCGATCGTCGTGAATCGGGAGCGCGCGCGCCGGTGAGCAACATCAGCTCACGTAGCGCTGGCAGTCGCGCTCCGGGCGACGGCTGGATGCCACCCCGCGCAGCGCCTGACCAGAGAGGAAGAGACGCGCGCGGAGCACTGCAGCACGACCCCGCGATCGTCAGGAGCTGACCATCGACCGGCTGTTGGACGTGTTCGGCATCAACCGGACGAGGCTGGTGCGCTATCGGGGTTGAGAGCGGGGCGACGCCTGCTGAGGCCGGGTCGACCAGTTCATTCCCTGTGACGGCCCATCACCTGGCTCTTACGTCAGAAGGCGAATGCCGCTCCGGTCTCGCCTGGCCGTTCGGGTCTTGCAAGGTGAGATCACGCTGTGAAGTTCGTATGCTCTGCTGCGGGTCGGGAGCAGCATCCGGGCGGTGTTGGTGCCAGGCACGGCCCCTGAAACCAGACACACGTCTACGTTCGGGAGCGGCTAAGCGGTGCGGACCGTCGCCGCTGATAGGAGGTCGCGGCGTGCTCCCCGTTGCGCCTATGGTCGACCGGGCGTCCTCCAGCATCGGATGCAGGTTGCCGTCGGGCGAGGTGAACCGCTCGTGACACCCTGCGCGGACCCGGGGCCGGACGCCTCGATGGCACCCGCCGGCTGCACGGCGCCTCGCTGGGTTGTCGCGCCGCCGCTTTCGGCCGTGCGCAGCGGTCCGATGCGCCGGTCGCGCGCCGGCGATGGATGTCGCCCTCTCATGGTCTTTTGGGACGAGCTGCTGCGCGCCGACCTGCTTGACCAGGCATTCCTGCGCCGTTTCACCCATGCGCCAGAACCAGTGGTTCGAAGAACGGGAGCGCGAAGAGCTGTTCGTGCCCGATCCCGTCGCGGGGGCGCCGAGAGACGGCAGACACCCGGACAGAAGCTTGCGTCGGATCTGCTCAGCGGCCGCGCCGTGCAGGCGTACCGGCGAGCGAACTGACGCACACGAGCGCGCAAGGCAGAGGACCGCCGGGTTCACGTACCACGAGTGCGCGCACCGGCAAGTTTGAAGAGTGACCTACACACCGGTCAGAATGGCCGCGGTCACGCTCGGCATACGGCTGCAGATCCGAGCGCGGCATCCGTCGTGTTGGCCACTCCTGCGAGACCGTGCTCTCACCAGGGTGTGCCGGGAGCCAGCGCGAGCAGCCGCACGCCAAGGTGCAGGCGCTATCACCTCGCCTCCCGCAGTAGCGAATGGCAAAGGCGAGGTATGAACGACGTCAGTCCGCGCGGGCGCCGGTCCGACGCGTAGCCTCAGCCCAGCGTGGCAGGTCGTTGCGCAAGAATTCAGCGGTTTGCTCCACGCTCGTGGGAACGGGGCTAAGGCCTTTCTCGGCCATCGCCTTGACGATTTCCGGATCACCAAGCGCCTCGGTGATGGCGTGGTTCAGCTTCGCGACCACCGGCCGCGGGGTGGCGGCCGGGACGAAGATTGCATCCCAGCCCGAAACGTCGAAATTGTGGATGCCCACGGATTGAAGCGTCGGTACCTCGGGAGGGAAGGCGCGCGTCGCTGCCGTGAGAACTGCCAGCGCCCGCAACTTTCCCCCCTTCACCAAGCCGTAGGAGTTGGTCGTGCTGTCGATCATGAAGTCGAGCCGGCCGCCAAGCACGTCATTCAGAGCACCCGACACGGCCTTGTACGGAATATGGCGGACGGTGGTATTGGTGGCTGCCGCAAACGATTCCGCAGCAATGTGGGGGATGCTGCCATTGCCGGAGGTGCCGAATGTGCGCGTATCTGCGTGAGTCCTGAGATCGGCGATGAACTGCTGCAGGTTCATGATGGGGGACGTGGCAGGCACCATCAGTAGAAAACCGACGCTCGTCAGCCGCGTGACTCCGGTGAAGTCACGAACGGGGTCATAGCTCAGTCTTCGATAAAGCACCGGCGCCACGCCGTGGGTGCCGTTCGTGCCCTGCACGATGGTGTAACCGTCTGGCTTGGCATTGGCTACCAGCCCCACACCGACCGTGCCAGCGGCGCCTGGACGGTTTTCGATCACCACCGGCTGACCAAGGCGAGCTGAGACCTTGGGCGCCAGCATTCGGGCGACGGTGTCGGGGCCGCCACCCGCCCCGAACGGCACCACCCAGGTGATCGGCCGATTCGGGTAATCGTCCTGGGCTCGCGCTGGGCCAACCAGGGCCAGGCTCGCGAAAGTCACGAGTGAAAGCAAGAGATGCGGAATTCTCATGATGTGTCTCCTGCAATCGACGATGCCATGGGGCGGTATCCGCCGCAATGGCAGCAGTGGTGAGCGCGACCCGCCCACCCAGTCGAATTCCAAACTAAGTGCCTGTCAGCACAGGGCTATTGCACAAATCAATAGCCCGAATTCGGTTTTCGCGGTGTGCAGCGCGCGGACGCACTAGCAGAATTTCTGGACCATGCCCATCGAACGTCCTTTCCAGTCGGTCGCCTCCCTTGTCGCCGCCATCCCCGATGGCGCCTCGCTAGCGCTTCCCAAAGACGAGAGTGGGGCACCCTGCGAGGCCGTCCGGGAAATCGTCCGCCAGCGCCGACAAGGCCTGCGGCTGCTTTGTGTTCCCGCCTGCGGGTTCCATGCAGATCTCCTGATCGGCGCAGGTTGCGTCGCCGAGATCGAGTTCGGGGGCATCGTCGTAGGTGAACTCGGCATCGGCCAGCGCTTCCAGGCCGCGGTACGCGCCGGCACGCTGCGCCTGAAGGACTCGAGCTGCCCCGCGCTGCACGCTGCGTTGCAGGCTGGAGCCAAAGGCAGTCCGTTCGCCGCCGTGCGTGGCTTCATGGGCTCGGATCTTCTGAAGATCCGCACGGATTGGCGTGTCGTCAACAACCCGTTCGCCGAAGGGGACGATCCGGTGCTGCTGGTGCCGGCGCTCAATCCCGACGTCTTCATGTTCCACGCGCGCTGGGTTGACCGCTACGGCAACGTCTGGACCGGCGGCCGGCGAGATCTCGCCTACACCGCGCACGCCTCGCGCCGATGCTTCGTCACCGCGGAAGAGATCTGGGAAGGCAATCTGCTGGCTGACCCGATGATGGCACCGGGGACTCTGAGTGAGGCCTATGTGTCTGGATTCGCCCATGTGCCTCGGGGCAGTTGGCCCATGACACTGCAGTACGTGCATGCCGAAGATGCGGTTCACCTCCGGGCCTACCTAGCGCGGGCGCGCACGGACGAAGGTTTCGCACAGTATCTCGACGAATTCGTCTTCGGCGGGGAGTTGGCGGCATGAAGGCAAGTGCGGACGAAATCGTAATCTGCCTGATGGCGCGCTTGCTCACCGACGCCGGCGTGGTGGGCGTCGGATCTTCATCCCCCATGCCCGCAGCCGGAGCGCTGCTGGCCCAATACCTGTGCCCCGGCCGCACCCGCGCGCTGATCTTCCGAAATAACGTCAACGATCCTTTTCACGAGAGTGGCAGCGAGCTGTACGACCGCATCAGCCAAGGGCGTGTCGACGTCTTCTTCATCGGTGGCGGCCAGATCGACGGAAACGCCAATCTGAACAACGTTGGCGTTGGGCTTTATCCGCGTACCCAATCGCGCTTTCCGGGCTCATTCGGCACGCCCTTCATCATAGGGATGGTCCCGCGGGTGATCCTGTACCGGGAAGAGCATTCGCCTCGCGTCCTTGTGCCGAAGGTAGATTTCGTCAGCGCCGCTGGCGTGACGCCGCCGCACATGTACCGCCGCGGCGGCCCGACCGACCTGATCACGTCGAAGGCTCACTTCATTTTCGACCGCGCCGCCGGCCGGTTCGCGCTTGCATCGGTGCATCCGCCTCATACCGCCACCGAAGTTCATCAAGCGACCGGTTTCGAATACGACCACCCTGACATCGTGAGGGAGACGGAAGCTCCCACAGGCGAGATGTTGCATCTGCTGCGCAGTGAAGTGCGCGCGCAGGTCTCCGAAACTTACCCGGAATTCGCCGCAACGCGGCTGCAAGGACCGCAATGAACGAACCGATCTGGCAACCTGATGCCGAACGCATCGCCGGCGCGAATCTCACGGCCTTCATCTCGTTGGTAAGCCAGCGCCTGCAGTGGCCAATCCGCGACTACACCGATCTGCACAGCTTCTCGGTGGACCAGCCTCACGAGTTCTGGGGCTTGGTAGCGGAGTTCTGCGGCGTGCAGTTCGACCGCGCCGCCAGGGCGGGGTGGCGACTGTCCGCCGGAATGGAGAACGTGGCGTGGTTCCCGGGCGCACGCCTGAACATCGCGCGGACTCTGCTGGCCGCTTCCTCCGATGCCAGCGCCGTCGTTTCCTTGCGCGAGGGGGGACATCGCCGGGAAGTGAGTTTCGGTGAGCTGCGACAGCTCGTGGCGCGCATGGCACAAGCCATGCGTGCGGCGGGAGTCGGCGTCGGTGATCGCGTCGCCAGCCTGTGTCCGAGCACGATCGAAACCGTCGCCGCGATGCTGGCCACGCTGGCGGTCGGTGGCGTGTGGGCGGCATGCTCTCCCGAGTACGGTGTAGCAGGCACGATCGACCGCATCGGCCAGATCGATCCCAAGCTGCTGCTGGTGGGAGACGGATATCTTTACGGCGGCGAGTCACATGACTTGCTGGTGAAGGCTCGTGAGGTGGCCAGCCAACTGCCGCGGCTCGCGGCCACGGTGCTGGTTCCAGTCCTCGCGGCGGCGCCCACCTTGCCGGGGGCGGTGCCACTGGCGCAGTTCCTGGAACCGCACCCCGGCGGCGAGATCACGTACGAGAGCCTCCCGTTCGACCAGCCGGCGTTCATTTTGTTCTCCTCTGGCACCACTGGCGCGCCCAAGTGCATCGTGCACGCGGCTGGCGCCTCCCTGCTGGAGAATCTGAAGGCGCATACGCTTCATTTCGACGTCAAACCGGCTGACCGTGTCTACTTCCCATGCACCACCGGCTGGATGGTGTGGAACGTGATGACGATGGCGCTCGGCTGCGGCGCGAGCATCGTGTTGTACGACGGCTCGGCGTTCCATCCTGCGATCGACACACTCGTGCGGCACACAGCGGAGGAGCGTGTCACTCTGGCGCGCTGGGCGGCACGTTACGTCGACCGGCTGGCAAAGGAGGGCCTGGAGCCCCAGCGAGATCATGATCTCTCGTGCTTGAAGACGCTGATGTGCAATGGGTCGGTGTTCAGCGCAGACGGCTACCACTACGTATACGCAAAGGTCAAGCGCGACGTGCACCTGGTTTCGCCGTCGGGTGGGACCGATTCGTTCGGCTCCCTTGTGTCTTCCAACCCCTTGGCCCCGGTGCGGGCCGGCGAGATCCAGTGCGCCGCATTGGGCTTCGCAGTCGACGTGTTCGACGGCGACGGCCGGTCGTTGCGTGGCCAGCCAGGCGAGTTGGTGGTGAAGAAACCTTTCCCATCGATGCCGCTGCGCTATCTCAACGACCCGGATGGCAGTCGCTACCGGGGAACCTACTTCAGCCACTTCCCCGGCGTCTGGCGGCACGGTGACTGGGCCGAGTTCACGGCGAATGGCGGCGTCGTCATCCATGGGCGCAGCGACTCAACTCTCAATGCCAAGGGGATTCGCATCGGCACGTCGGAGATTTACCGGCAGTTGGCGGACGTGCCGGAGCTGGCCGAAAGCGTGGTGGTCGCGCAGGACTGGGATGGTGACACACGGGTTGTGATGTTCGTGCAACTACGGCCGGGTTTCACCTTCGATGAGCGCTTGGAGAAGAGGCTGCGGACAGAACTTCGAGACAAGCTTTCGCCGCGGCACGTGCCACGCAAGATTCTGCCGGTGGCGGACATCCCGGTGACCATCACCGGCAAGGTCTCGGAAGCTGCAGTGCGACAGGCGATCCATGGCCTTCCACCGCAAAATGTTGGCGCCCTTGCCAACCCCCAATCTTTGGCACTGTTCACCGCTGCGTTGCATCCCGCGCTGGCGCAGCCCTGATCAGGCGCTTGGTTGTTCGTCGTCAGCCTCCAGGAACAACTGGGCAATGAGCCGGCGCAGCCAGATGTTGGACGGATCGGTGTGGAAGCGCGCGTGCCAGTGCTGCTTGACCGAATAGTCCGGAACGTTGAATGGCAGGTTGAGCATGCGCACGGGTTCCTGCTGCACGAAGGTTTCCGCCAGCGAGCGTGGAACAATACCCAGCAGCTCGGTCTGGGCAACGATTCTCGCTAGACCCAGAAAGCTGGGAAGCCGCAGCGCCACGGTCCGTGCCACTCCTTCCTGCGCGAGCGCGCGGCGAACCATCACGTGTCCCGTGCCGGTCGTCGGCACCACGACGTGACGCTCGGCGAAATAGGCGGCTTTCGTCAATCGCGGCGCCTTGATGCGTGGGTGGTCTCGGGCCGCGAGGCAGACGAACGACTGACCGAAGAGGGTCTGTTGGTAGAACCCCGCGTCCAGATCGGGCATGAAGCCGATGGCGAGGTCGAGCTCACCGGATTGAAGCTGGCGGGGACTGTCCGGCGCAATCTTCTGCGTCTCGATCTGCACGTGCGGCGCGGCACGACAGAGAGCATTGAGCAGGCGCGGCAGCAGAACGATCTCGCTGTAATCGGAGATGCAGATGCGAAAGCAACGGTCGGAAGTTCCCGGGGAGAAGGGCATGGGACCGCCCCGGGCCTGGGCGAGGAATTCCAGCATCTGCCGGAATTCCGGCGCGAGCTCGCGCGCGAAGGGCGTCGGCTCCATGGAGGTGGAGGTGCGGGTGAACAACGCATCCTTGAACTGAGCGCGCAGCTTGTTGAGGATGGTGCTGGCACTGCCCTGCCCAATGCCCAGGCGCTCGGCAGCCTGCGACACGCTGCCAGTTTCGTACAGCGCGTTAAAGAGGACCAGCCAGTCGAGGTCAAGCTTCGCCATCCGTCACCCCAGCCAATCAACAAGTCCAACGACCCGCAAGATGGTCATATCTCTTTCCGGCATCGAATCAGGTGCGGGACCACGGTGTGCCGATCGCGGGCATGGACTGCCGGCTGCCATGCCCGCACGGTGGCGCCAGGAAGGCGCCGACAGCTGCGGTCAACCGTTTCCCCTGGCGTCCTTTGATCCGCGCGATGTGCGAGCGAGGTCCTCCGCTCAGGTAACACGCACTGGCCAGAGTCGTTCGCGCCACCCGGCCATCGCCACGGCGGGCCCCAGTGCAATGCCAGAACGGCTCGCGTCAGGAGGACCGCCAATCCGCATTGCGAGAGGCCTGACGGAAAAGGTCCCGGCGTGTCAGTGACGGCGGACGGGCGGGGAGATCTTGCCGCTCGTCTTGCGGGACGAAACATGAGGATCTGCGGGTGCAGGGACCCGTCCCAGAGAGTCGCGCTTCGCCAGAAAAACTGCGAACCGGGCGGTGGCCTGAAACCGCGCCCCGGCTCAGCCGCCCGCTGCCGTAAGTTCCACCCCGTCATCAAGGGGCCGCGGAGGGGCAGCAACTGGAGCAGCCGGCGCGTGCGCCGCACCATGAGCGGCTTGGCGCCGTGAAGGAGTTCGCGTGTGTGGAATGGCGGGCCGCGGACCTGCCCCGAACTGCTGCACCAGGCCCAGGTCGTGCTTCCAGATGCGAATGGCCGCCTCGACTTCGGCCGGCGCGGTGCGGTGCGCTGCAGCGCCTGCGTGCGCGTGAATCGAGCCAGCCCTGCAAGAGGAGCCGCCGAAGCATTGCCGTCGAGTCCCTCCTTGGAACGCGCAAGCAATGGAAGCCAGTGGACCGCATGAGCAGTGTGGGGAACTCGAGACCGGAAGATCCTGTGCGACTGCGCATCGTGCGCGATTCCGAGGCTCCTGATCCGGCAGCCGCCCTGCCGGTTCACTTGCTGTGAAGTTCTCCGTTCGCCAGCAGCTCGTGGGCAAGGGCAAGCGGGGCCGGATCGATCCAGTCCTGCACCGAGAAATCTCTTTGAATGAAGCCATGCTCCAACAGGAAGTTCTTTCGGACCTCGAGCGCCTTGATCAGATCCGGCCGAAGCGTCGGTGCCAAGTCGTCGAACATGGACTGGTCGAATGCATCCGGCATCCATTCGTCCATCGTTCCAACTTCGTTCGCAATGATGGTGGAGGCGGCCGCACGATTGCTCCTGGCCCAATCTGCGGCCCGGAGAACCTGGGCGATGTACCTCGCGACGATGCGGGGATGCTCCCGGGCGAGCTTCCCGCTGACGGTGAATACATTGGGGGTCCCATTGTTGATCGCAACGCGCCAGTCTGAGTGGTGACCAATGTCGACCACCACTTGGGCATCGAGGAACTCCTGCAGCGTGGGCCCGAATGCGCCGTAGTGGTACAGCGCATCGACTTCGCCGCGGATCATGGCTTGCGCCTCCGCCCGGGAACTTCCCGCAACCTGTCGCGCGTCGAACAGGCCGCCGGTGCTGGACGGACTCACGTCGCCGATGTAGGGCGTGTCGATGGGCAGGTCCACGAACGTCACTTCCTCAGGCGAGATTCCCGCCGCTGCCAGCGACTGCAGATAGCCTTCGAGGGCGGACGCTCTCCAGAAATCGATCTGTTCTCGCGTGCGGCGCGGCAGTGCCAGACGCTTTCCGCGTAGGTCCTCCACCCGACGGATGCCTGAACCAGGCATCGCCAGAATGCGCTGGTACTGCGGCAGCCACGTCAGGCCGATCACGACGATGTCCTGGCCTTGCGAGCGAGACCAGATCGGAGGGGCATTCCCGCCGTGTCTGAAGGAGTTCTCGACTCGGTGATCGAAGTGGGACTCCCGGACCTTGCGATCGGTAGATGCGCGCAGGCTGGCAACCTCGATACCGTCGCGCGCGAATTCCTCGGTCAGCCATCCATGGTGGATTGCAATGCCTGAAGCAGTCGGTACGGGGCAGCGGGTGTACCAGATCTGGTCGATGGGACGGGCAGAGTGTTCAGCTTGGGTCACGGTTCTCGTTAGCGCGGGTTTCGCCATAGAGGTTAAGGGTGGTGTGACATTATTAACCTAAAAAAACCACTCTGCAACCGCGTGGATGCGAAGCGCACCTTGCGGGGACGCTTGCACGCAGTTGCGGTCCGGGGGTTAACCCCGGGTTGGTGACTCCCGAGTGTCGCCTATATGATTGATGACGATTATTAACTATATGAAAGTAATCCCGGTGGAGGCGCAAGCCACATCGCACGGGGCGCGGCGGGAGCGCTCAGGTACGGGCGCACGACCGACCGCCACGAGCTTCGCGAATGAACACGTCTTTCGAGTCCATACCGCATTGGATTGCGGCATCGCCGGCCGGGGCATTGCAGGAAGCGCGCTGCACGCGCGTCAAGGTGGCCTGCGCAGCCGAATCGCTGACGCGCGAGCAAGGGCTGGCCGCGTCCGCAGGCTGGCCGGGACGGCGCTGCGCCCGCCAGCATCGGCGAAACGCCCTCGCGGGGGACACGGCCTGGTGGTCCCGAGTGAAAGGCCGCAGGCGGATCTCGCTTTCTGTGGAATCAATCTATGACTGAAGACAAACTCTGGGAGCTCGAAGCTGTCTGCGACGTGATTCGCGACGGAGACCAGGTTGCCATTCCGACCGGTTTCAACGCGGAGTTCAGTGCCGTCGCCATGGATGTCACGCGGGCGCTGATACGACGCCGGGCAAAAGGCCTTCGCCTGCTGTGTGTGCCCACCAGCGGCCTGCAGGCGGACATGCTGATCGGCGCCGGCTGCGTGTCCTCCATCGAAATGGGCGCAGTGCTGCTTTACGAGTACGGCGCTGCGCCCCGCTTCGGACAGGCACAACGGGAAGGCAGCATCGAGATCCTGGAGGCGACCTGTCCTGCCATTGCGGCAGGGTTGCGCGCCGGTGAGGCCGGCCTGCCGTTCATGCCGGTGCCTGGCATTCTAGGTTCGGACGTCTACCGTGTACGCGAGCCGAACTGGAAGCAGATCCGCAATCCCTTCAATGCACTCGAACAGAGCGCCGTCGTCCCGGCGCTGCGTCCGGACGTCGCCGTCTTTCATTCGCCTCTGGCCGATCGGTACGGGAACGTCTGGATTGGCCGACGCGGCAGCCTGAGGCTCATGGCCCACGCGTCCAGGCGTTGCGTCGTTACTTGCGACGAACTGTACGAGGGCGACTTGCTGGACCACTCTCTGTACGCGCCAGGCTCCGTTTCCGGCGAATACATTACCGCCGTCTGTCATCGGCCCGGGGGCAGCTGGCCACTGCACGCAGGTGCTGCCGCTCCGGAGGATCGTGCGCACATGCATTCGTATGCCGAACTGGCGGCCACTCCCGAAGGCTTCGCGTCCTATCTGCGCCAGCACGTGCTCCAAGCGCAATGAACGACCTGCTACTCATCTCAGCGCTCGCGCAGCTGCTGGCGCCGCGTAGTCACGTCCTGATTGGCACCAACGCGCCTCACCACATGGCCGCGGCCTTGCTTGCGCAGCGGACTTCCAGCCGGCGGATGCAGGTCACCGTGATAGGCGCGGGGACCCGGTCGTTCCTCACCGACGACCTCGACGAGATCTTCCATTGCGCCGCCCAAGGGCGATTCGACGCGCTCGTGCTCGGAGGCCTGCAGATTGACGGCCGGGCAAACATCAACCTGGTCGGAATCGGAGAGCATCCGCGCATGCGCATCCGCTCTTCTGGCTCGCATGGCATGCCGCTGCTGTACCTGATGATCCCCAACGTCGTGCTGTTTCGGCTTGGCCATGCCCCCAGGACCATGGTAGAGCGGGTCGAGTTCATCAGCGCGCCCGGACTGAGTCCGCCCGAGGTATACCGGCCGGGCGGTGCATCGCACCTGCTCACCGACATGGCGCTGTTCGACTTCGATCGGATCCGCGGGCGCTTCGTCCTGCGCTCGGTGCATCCCGGCTACACCGCGGACCAGGTTGTGAGCGCCACCGGGTTCCGGTTCGACGCGCCTGCTGAAGCCCCGCTGACTCCGCTGCCGCGGGGGGAGGCCGCGCAAATCCTGCACGACCATGTCTGCGAAGCCATGGCCGGCACCTATCCGGCCTTCGCGGCGTCGCTGAAGAAGGCTGCGGCCCATCAACTTGCGGCTGATCCCGCGAAAACGGCATGAATGCTCCTATCTGGATTCCTACTGCCGAACGCATCGCCCATGCCCGGCTCACCGGGTTCATGGCGTCGATCGAGCATCGGCACCGGCGCAAACTCCAGGGCTATGCGGAACTCCACGCGTATTCAGTGGAACCGTCCGGCGACTTCTGGAGGGATCTTTGGGACTATCTCGAGATCCGCGCGGAGGCGCCGCCTTCCTGCACTGTGCGCTCCATCGGCTCGCTGCCCGGCGCGGCCTGGTTTCCTGGCGCACGGTTGAACCTTGCCGAGAATCTGCTGCGTCGCAGCGACGACGCCGAAGCGCTGATCTTTCGGGGCGAGGAGGGAAGCCGCCGCTCGATGACCTGGGCCCAACTCAATGGCCAGGTCGCCTCCTGTGCCGCGGCCCTGCGTGCCGTCGGAGTGGGCATTGGCGATCGGGTCGCGGGCTATTTGCCCAACGTGCCGGAGGCGGTGGTCGCCATGCTGGCCACCACCGCCATCGGCGCGATCTGGTGTGCGTGCGCGCCCGACTACGGCGTTGACGCTTGCCTGCGCAGGCTCGGCCAAGTCAATCCGAAGGTCCTGTTCGCAGGCGACAGATACTGGTACGCGGGAAAAGAACATCGCCTGGACGGCAAGGTCGCGCAGCTCGTGCGAGAGCTGCCCTCGCTGGCCGCGGTAATCCGGGTCCCGTACCTTGGTGCTGACTCCAGCGCTGACGAGCAGGCATACGCCGCCTTCGTGGCGCGCTTCGCGGGTGCGCCGAGCGCCTTCGTCGCGCTTCCCTTTGACCATCCGGCGCTGATCCTGTTTTCCTCCGGTACGACCGGCGCTCCCAAGGCTATCGTGCACGGGGCCGGCGGAACGCTGCTGCAAACCTTGAAGGAGATGGCACTGCACACCGATCTGGGCAGCCGCGATCGACTCCTGTCGCTCACGACGACCGGCTGGATGGTGTGGAACATGATGGTCTCAGCGCTGGGCCTCGGAACGTCGCTGGTGCTGTACGACGGCTGCCCGACGCATCCGCGCGGAACCCGCTTGTTCGATTTGGCCGAAGAGGAAGATGTCAGCGCGATCCGTCTGGTCCCGAAGCTGTTGGACGAATTGCGCAGCAGCGGCGTGTGTCCGGCCAGGACACACCGGCTTGAGAAGCTCAAGTGCATCATTGCCAGCAGTGCACCGGTGCTGCCTCGACACTACGAGTTCGTTCACCAATCCATCAAGTCGGACGTACACGTCCTTTCCCCCGCGGGTGGGACCGATGTCATGGGCTCGCTTGCGACAGGCTGCCCGGTGCTGCCGGTGGTCGCCGGCGAGATCCAGGTGCGCTCGCTCGGCATGAAGGTGGAGGTTTACGACGCAAACCGGCAATCGGTCGTCGACGAAGCGGGAGAGCTGGTATGCACCCAGTCCTTTCCTTCGGTTCCGCTGGGCTTCTGGAACGATCCATCGGGCGAGCGCATGCGCGGCACCTACTTCGCCATGTACCCGAATGTGTGGCGTCATGGTGACTGGGCTCGTATCACCCCGGGCGGCGGGGTCGTCATCGAAGGACGATCCGACGCCACGCTGAACGTGAACGGGGTGCGGCTCGGAACGAGCGAACTCTATCAGGCCGTGCAACCGCTGGCGGAGATTGCCGAGGCGGCGGCCGTCGAGCACGGAGCACAAATCGCCCTGTTCGTGCGACTCACCGCCGGTGCTACTTTGGACGACGCCTTGATTGATCGCATTGGCAAGACGATCCGACAGCGAGCCTCTGCGCGGCACGTCCCGGGCCTCATAGTGGCGGTGCCTGAACTTCCCTGCTCATCGAACGGAAAGGTATCGGAGTTGGCAATCCGGGACGCGCTGGCCGGCAAGCCCGTGGCCACGTCCGGACTGCTCAATCCGCAGGCGCTGTCGCACCTGGTGCGGTGCGCTCACCTCGCGCAGCAGTCCACATCATCCATTGCGTCGCGCACAGGCGTGCGCACCGAACAAGAGGCATCATGAGAACGGCGGTTCCCGCTCGCAAGGCTGATGGATTCAGCAGGATTCGCGTGACGCGGCTTGGCCAAGCGCTCGGCGCGGAGGTCGACGCCGGCGACCTGGACCAGGTGAGCCCTGAGCAGTTCCAGGAAATCCATGCGGCATGGCTACAGTTCCACGTCCTGCGCTTTCGCGGCGTCGCGTTCGACGATGAGCGCTTCGACCGGTTCGCCCGCCGATTCGGGCCGCCGCAGCCGACGCAAATGAGCGCCCACGTGGCGACGCGTACGGACCTGCGAGGCCCGGGCGCGTCGAGCGTGCGACAAGCTGCGCGCAGCGAGCGATATCCGCACATTGCGGTGGTCTCCAACGTGATCGACGCTGGCGTTGCGCTGGGCGGCCTCGGCGATGGCGAGCTGATGTGGCACTCGGACCAGTCCAACAACGAGGCTCCGCCGTCCGCCACCCTGCTTTACGCCGTAGAGGCTCCGTCCGGCCAGGGCCGCACCGGTTTCGCCAACGCCCAGGTCGCCTGGGAGCGCTTGCCGCTCGCTCTGCGACAGCTCGTGAGAAACCTTCAGCTCAAGCATGACGGTTCGGTGGACGCCGCCGGCTATCGCCGTCCCGACCACATGGCAGTGACTGACGTACGCACCTCGCCTGGACAGGCGCACCCCTTGGTGTGCATCCATCCGGAGAGCGGACGGGAGTGCCTGTATCTGGGGCGCCGTTCGAACTCCTATGTGCTCGGGCTCAGCGTGGCCGACTCGGATGCGCTCCTCGACCAGCTATGGGGACACGTCACCCAGGAGCAATTCATCTGGCGGCAGGACTGGCGGCCCGGCGATTTGGTCGTCTGGGACAACCGCAGCGTGCTGCATCAGCGTGAAGCGTTCGATCCGGGCGCGCGGCGCATCCTGCGCCGCATCATGACGCAAGGCACCAAGCCGGTAGCTGCACTTTCCAATGCGCCGGTGCAATCGGCTTGATCGGTTTTGCCGCCGTCAGCGGCCGGCCCGGGACCTGAATGGCGGCGGCCGGAAGGCCTCGACCGGAGGCACTGTCCCGTGAAAGGATTCGACCTGCACCAGGCAGGTTTGCGCGGAACAGCCCTGGGACAAGGAGGAGGAGGGCAGGTCAGCCGTCAAGGCATTGGGATTTCCATGCCGCTCCAGCTGCGGGGAGGCCCAGTCGTCGGGGTCGAACCAGGCACCGGTGGCCAGTTTGACCACGCCCCGCCGGATGTTGCTTGAGAGTCTGGCGCCCGCCAGGCATGCGCCTCGGCCGTTGAAAACGCGCACGACGTCACCGTCGCGAATCCCGCGAGCGAGCGCGTCTTCCACGTTGATGGTCAGGGGCTCCCGCTCCCGTACCTTGTTGGCCACGCTGTAGTCGGAATGATCCAGTTGGCTGTGCAGCTTGGTATGAGGTTGGTCCGACAGGAGGTGCAGGGGATATCGTTGCGCCAGCGGACTTCCCAGCCACTCGGCCGGCTCCAGCCAGCTGGCGTGGCCTTTGCAGTCGGCGTAACCGAACGAAGCCACCCGCGCGCTGAAAAGCTCGATCTTCCCGGACGGGGTGGATAGCCGGTGGCCCTCAGGGTCCTGCCTGAAGCGCGAAAGCATGGTGACGGGTTCAGGACTGGCCGGAAGGAGAAGCGGCGGGCCGTCCCAGAATTCACTGAAGCAGGGCCAGTGCATGCCGCGCTGCGCCGCTCGCTCGAATGCTCCTTCGTACATCCACCGCAGCCACTCGGTCGTGTTGCGGCCTTCGGTGAACTGCGATTCGCGCCCGAGCCGCCGTGACAGCAGGGTGAAGATGTCAAAGTCGTCCCTTGCCTCACCCCAGCCGGGGACGATCTTGCGCATCGGAACCAGATACCGGTCCAGCGCCCCATAGCCGATGTCATCCCGCTCCAGCGTCGTGGTGGCCGGAAACACGATGTCCGCGCATTTGGCGGTAGCGGTCCAAAACTGTTCGTGCACGATCACGGCTTGCGGGCGCCGCCAGGCGCCGAGCAGGCGGTTCAGGTCCTGGTGATGATGGAACGGGTTTCCGCCTACCCAGTAGATCAGGCGAACCTCAGGGAACCGGTACTCCGAGCCGTTGTAGCTGAATGCCTTGCCGGGCGATTCAAGCATGTCCGCAATCCGCGCCACGGGGCAGAAGGTCTCCACAGGGTTGTGCCCTTGCGGCAAGGTCGGGCCGCCGAACTTCAGCGCGTTACCGCCCACGCCATTGAGGGTGCCGTAGCCGACCCCGAAGCCTCCGCCGGGCAGCCCGATCTGGCCCAGCATCGCCGCCAGCGCGACCACGCCCCAATAGGGCTGCTCGCCGTGATGGGCGCGCTGCAGGGCCCACGCCACATTGATCATCGAGCGGACGCTGGCCAGATCCTGCGCAAGTCGCCGAATCTTCTCCGCCTTGAGGCCCGTGATCTCGGCCGCCCACTCTGCGTCCTTCCGTACTCCGTCGGCCTGCCCCTGAAGGTAGGCCGCAAAGATGTCGAAGCCGACACAGTAGCGAGCCAGGAAACCGGTGTCGGCGCGCTGCTGCACCAGCAGCGTGTGGCACAAGGCGAGCAGCAGTGCCGTGTCCGTGTTCGGGCGAATGGGCAGCCATTCATGGTCCACGTGAAGGTCATCGCGCACCGGACTGACGTTCACGAACCGGACGCCCCGCCGCACCATCTCTTGCAGGTGGAGATCAAGCCTGTGCTGGCCTGCGAGTCCCTGGCAGATCTGCGAATTCTTCCGCGCGATGCCACCGAAGGTGAGGAACAGCCGGGTGTGCTGCGCGAGGGTCTGCCAATCGGTATGGGAGGCGAGCAGATGGTCCATGCTCGCCACCACATGCGGCATGATCACGCTCCCCGCACCGAGGCTGTAGCTGTCCACGGAACGGACATATCCGCCGAGCGCGTTCAGAAAGCGATGCACCTGACTCTGGGCATGGTGGAAGCGCCCGGCGCTGGCCCAACCGTACGAGCCGCCAAAAATGGCTTCATTGCCGTGAGCTGAGATGGTGCAAGCCAGGGCGTCGGCCGCCAGGGCGATCGCCTCGTCCCAGGAAACTTCCACAAAGCCTTCTCGGCCACGCAGCTCCGGGTGCGCTCCCCAGCCGTGGTCGATCCAGCTTTTCCTGACCGAGGGTCGCATCGCACGCAGCGCCGACTGGTACGCGCGGGCCGCGGCCGCTCCTATCGGCGACGGGGCCGGATCGTCCGTGAGAGGGAGCAGCTCGGGGCACGTTCCCGACCCGCAGCTTTGAACCTCAAAGATGCCCCAATGTGATGCGGTGAACACTTTTAATTGCTCCTTGCAGGCCGCATTGCGCGTGGGCTGCGGAGTTGCGCAGCCCCACGCGCAATGCGGGGTGTCGATTTGCGCCCATGGTCACATCACGGACCCTTCGGATGCGGACGGCGCGGGACCCACGCCTCGGGGCAGGAAAGAGTTCCCCTCCTTCCGCGCCCTCGACCCGCATGCCACTGCGGCATTCAGCCGCGTGATGAGGGCGCGCAGTGCCCGCGGGAGCAAACAGCACCTGCCCAGGCATCGACCCCGAGGTCATGGATTTCCGCACCGGCAGCCGATTCGACGGCCAGGCAGGACGCGCGAGCGAGTTGCAGCAACAGCGCGTCGGAGCGCGCTCGCCGATTACTCTCCCGGTCGGCGCCAACGGTCGTTCGGGCCGAACTGCGTGCCGACAGGTCCGCCCGGCGCGCCCGTCCGCGCGGCACTCGATCGTTTCGTACCCACATGTCTCACGATGCACCGCCCGGAAAAGCCAGCGGGCAAGGGGGACCGGCGAATCGTCGCATGTGTGGCTATTGTTCAAGGTTGAGCCATTGGCCCCCACCGGACGCAGCGTTACTCAAGCTTCACGCCGGATGCTTTGATGACAACGGCCCAGCGCAGGCGATCCTTCCGAATGCGAGCGGCGAAGCCTTGGCTGTCCGCAGCAAGTACCTCCAGACCCATGCCGGTCAGTGAGGCCTTCAGCGTACCGGACGCCAGCGCGGAACGAAAAGCCGTGTCCAGCCGGTTCACGATCGTGGCGGGCGTGGTCGTGGGAGCCATGACCCCATACCAGGCGCTGACCGCAAGCTGCGGGTAGCCCTGCTCGGCGGTGGTCGCCACGTCCGGCAGCAACGCCGAGCGTGACTTGCCGGTCACCGCGAGGGCCTTCAACCGCCCGGTGGTGACGAGCGGCGCGCCGGCAGGGACGCTGCCGAACAGAACGTCCAGGCGAGCCGCCGCCAGGTCGGTGACAGCCTCGCCGAAGCCCTTGTAGGGCACGTGCACCATCTGCATCCTGCCGACGTTGGACAGCATGAGGCCCGCCAGGTGATGCTGGCTACCCACGCCTGACGAGCCGTACGTCAACTTGCCGGGATGTTCACGACCGAAGGCGATCAGTTCACCCAGGGTGCGTGCCTGCGCCCCTGGCGGCGCCAACACGACGAAGCTGGAATCGCCCACGAGTGTGACGGGGGCGAGATGAAGCGTCGGCTCCAGCGGGGACTCCCCTTTTAGTAGCGGCGTGATAACGATCGGACCGTCCGAGCCCAGCAGCAGCGTGTAGCCGTCGCCTGCGCTGTGCGCGACGAAATCGGTGGCCACCATGCCGTTGGCACCTGCGCGGTTCTCCACCACGATCGGCACGCCCAGCTCGCCCGCGGCGGCCGCGGCCAGCCCTCTGGCCACCAGGTCTGGGCTTCCCCCGGGCGGGTAGGGAACCACCAGCCGCACTGGGCGTGATGGGTACGCATCTGCGGCGAGGGCAGCACCGCCGGCGACGTAGCTCAGAAGTGCGGCCAGCAGCGTGCCGGCACCCGCGGCCATCTTCTTCAGGAAACACATCTTGACGAACCAGTTCGAGGTTAATTAATATGGGATTAATAGTACGACGCCTCTGTTAACCTGTCAAAGATGAAGTCCTCCTCTCTCTGGGTGCATCAGTCCTGCCGCGCAAGCAGGCCGGCGATGCGCGGCAGCGCACCATCCGGGAGTCGAATGGCGCCGATCGAGCTCGGCGCCGAGGGTTCGTATTCAGGCGGACTTGCGATGCGCGATCGCCGCCTGGCCATGAAAGACGGGACGAATGACACCCAGCAGCGCTTCTGCTGCCGGCGACAGCCGATTGCCGGCCCGCGTGATCACTCCAATGGCGCGCTCGCAAACAGGGCGGCGGATCGGCACCGCGGCCAGGAGGGGCTCGCCGGTAAGCCGCAACGCCAGGCTGGGCAGTGGGCCGTATCCGAGGCCGGCATTTACCAGAGCTCCGAGCGTGTAGTGGTGCAGTACTTCAAAGCGGGGACGGAACACCAGGCCCTGCTGCTCGAAATAGGCGTCCAGCACCTTCCGCACATTCGAGCCGCGCGCGAGGGTAATGATCGGCAGTTTTGCCATGTCCTTGCCCGTCACGAACTCCTTCTTGGCGATCGGGTCGTTGGCTGGACAAGTGAGGACGAACTGGTCGCTCGTCAAACGTTCGAACTGCAGATCCCCGCCGGGGTCCGGCCCGATCGCGAAGTCTGCCTCGCTCTTGAGTACCCGCTCGCGCAAGGCGTCGGTCGGCTCGTCGATCAAGTGAATGGCCACCTGGGGATACATCTCCGCAAAGCGCCGCATCACGTCGGCAAACAGACTGGCTGCCAGCGTGGGAACGCAAGACACCACGACACGACCGGCCTGGAGTTTGCCTTCGCTACTCAGGTCGTCGGCGATGCCTTCAAGTTCGACCAGAACCCGCTTTGCGCGCTCGAACAGCCGGCGCCCTTCGTTGGTCAGTTCCACGCGCCGGGTGGTCCGCTGCAGCAGGGTGACTCCGAGCAGCTTCTCGAGCTCCGCGACGCGGGTGCTCAATGCGGCCGCCGAGACGCCTTCCGCGCGCGCGGCGGTCGTGTAGCTGCCGTGCTCCGCCACCGCAGCGAAGGAGCGCAATTTGGAAATGGAGATCATGTGAATTGGAGGGGCGATCGAATGGTGGTGCGCGCAATCACGTGCGAAAGCCCGCAGAGAGGGATGCACCGCTGGCTCTTCATGCGTGCCAGCGGTGCGCGCGCTCGTTGTGGGGTACCGCGGTTCGCCGCAAGGGGTCTTTGTCAACACGCTGCAGGTGCGAATGGTAGCGCCGCCAACAGGCTGCATCAATCACAACACCCGAATGCGCGGTTACCCCGATTGCGACGGCAGGGCGCTGTCGCTTACCCCCGACACCACGGGGCGCGATCCTCCGCGGCGCGTGCCGGATTCGCGATGACCCGTCCCGACGGACACGCTGCGCGCCGTCCTGCCGCCCGACACCGCCGCAACCCCCAGGAGCGCAGTCACGTCGCTCAACCTGGTCCGGCCCGCGCTCGCTTCGCCGAGAGCATTGGCAAGTAAGTGCGCAAGGTTCTCACCGGTTCTTTTCAACGAGTGCAATAGGAGTTCCAATGTTCGTGCGCAATTGCTGGTACGTCGCGGCATGGAGCGAAGAGGTCCGCTCCGGGCTGCTCGCTCGCACCATTCTCGGCGAGCCCGTCGTGATGTACCGAACCAGCGATGGAGCGGTTCACGCTCTGCAGGATCGCTGCGCCCACCGCTGCATGCCGCTTTCCAAAGGAGCGGTGGTCGACGACCACGTGGTCTGTTGCTACCACGGGCTGACCTACGCTCCGAGCGGCGCCTGTGTCCGCATTCCCGGAGCCGCCAGCGTTCCGCCCAGCCTGAAGGTCCCCAGCTATCCGGTGCATGAACGCTACGGTGCAGTGTGGATCTGGATGGGCGATCCGACCCGCGCTGATCCCGAGACCATTTTCGCCTGCGCCGGCGTCGACGTACGGGGCGGCGGCCATCACTACTACTTCCCCGTCAAGGCCAACTACCTCCTGGTGAATGACAACCTCAGCGATCTGCTGCATCAAGCCTACCTGCACAACCCCTCCTTTGGAGGCAATGCGACGCCGCTCGGAGAGTTCAGGCCCAAGGTGCACCAGCGGGAACAGGAAATGGACGTGGCGTGGGAATGGAAGGGGATTGAGGCGCCCGCGCTGTTCGGCGAAGTCGGATCAATCGCCGGCATCAGCGATGGCTGGAACCGATCGCACTTCAGGGCGCCGAGCTTCTACATCAACCGGGTCGGCTTCGCGCGCGCCGGCACCGGCGGCATCGACAGCCCCTTGCCCCAGGGCGACGGAAAGCTCTCGCTCGTGATCAACCAACTGATCACGCCCGAGACCGAAAAGACCACGCACTTCTTCAAGATCGTCCACTGCTCCTGGCCCGAGCGGCTGGTGCCGCAGCTTGACCGCTTCATCGTCAACGTCAACAAGGAGGACATCTGGGCCTGCGAGGCGCAGCAGCAGATGATCGATGGCTCCCCCGAAGCGGTGATGCACGCCATCCCCACCGACGTGCCGGTCGTGCAGATGCATCGCATCGTGGACCGGCTGATCGCCGCCGAAAAGGCCGGGCGATCCTGAAGCCTCGGCTTCCCCATTCATCACGGAGACTCACATGCTCAAATTCAGTTGGGCGGCCCGGGCATTGGTCCTGATTGCCGCGCTTCCACTTGCCGCCATCGCTGCGCCGGCTTCAAAGGTGAAGGTGGGCTTCCTGACCACGTTGTCGGGGCCGCAGGCGAACCTGGGACAAATGCACCTGGACGGCTTCAAACTTGCCCTCGAGGCCGCCGGCAACAAGCTGGGCGGAGTTCCGGTGGAACTCGTGGTCGCGGACGACAAGCTCGACCCGGAATCCGGCGTGGAAAGCGTGCGCAAGTTCCTGGACCGCGACCATGTGGATTTCGTCACCGGCGTGGTCTTCTCGAACGTTCTGCTGGCCGCCTACAAGCCCGTCGTCGACAGCAAGACCTTCTTCATCAGTTCATTCTCCGGCCCGTCACCGCTTTCCGGCGACAAGTGCGATCCGTACTTCTTCAGCGCCGGCGTCCAGAACGACAGTACCTACGAAGCGGTGGGCAAGTACGTGAACGACGTCGCACATGTCAAGCGCGTGTTCATTCTGGCGCCGAACTACCAGGGCGGCAGGGATGCAGTCTCGGGTTTCAAGCGCTACTACAAGGGCAGCGTTGTGGGTGAGGTTTACACGCGGGTGGGCCAGCCCGACTACTCCGCGGAAATCGCGCAGGTGCGCGCTGCAGCTCCTGACGCCCTGTACTTCTTCTATCCCGGCTCCATGGGGGTCACCTTCGTGCGTCAAGCCGCGGCCGCCGGCCTTAACCTTCCGATGTACTCCGGGTTCAGCATTGAGGAATCCAACGTTCATGCGATGGGCGACGCGGCCGCCGGCCGCTTCACGGCGGCGGTTTACAACGACGACCTCAAGAACCCGCAGAACCAGGCGTTCGCCAACCTGTACATGGCGAAGTTTCACCGGCGGCCGTCCATCTACGCCGCTCTCGGCTTCGACGCGGTCAAGGTCCTGGACCTGGCGGTTGCATCCGTGCATGGCGATCTGTCGAAGAAGGACGAGATCCGGATGGCGCTCGAAAAGGCGCGCTTCAACCTGGTTCGTGGGCCCATGCAGTTCAACACCAACCATTTCCCCATCCAGAACTTCTACCTGGCCGAGGCAGTCAAGGAGCGCGGCGACATGAGGCTGGAATACCGGGGCGACATCTTCACTCCTCACCGCGATGCGTACGCCGCCGCGTGCAAGCTTGCCAGCAAGGGAATTGCCAAATGAAGACGACTCTGATCAAGAACGCCTGGTACGTGGTCGCGTTCGCCGACGAGGTTGGGCACCGCGTTCCGCTGGGGCGCACCGTGGTGGGTGAACCGCTCGTGATGTACCGGCTGCAGGACGGCAGCGTCACGGCGCTGGAGGATCGCTGTCCTCACCGCAGAATGCCCTTGTCGGCCGGGCGCATCACGCCGGACGACAAGCTGGTCTGCGGCTACCACGGCCTGACCTTCGACTGCAGCGGACGCTGCGTGCTGGTCCCGGGCCAGTCGAACACGGCAGGGCTGAAGATCCGGCGCTTTCCGACGGTGGAGCGTTCAGGCCTGATCTGGGCCTGGATGGGGTCGGCGGATCGGGCGGACGTGAACGCCATTCCCGATACCGGCTGGCTCGAACGGCCAGGCTGGCACTCCACCAGGCTGTATCGCCAACCGAAGGCGAACTACCTCCTGCTTCACGACAACCTGGCCGACCTGCTGCATGTCGCCTACCTGCATATTCCCTCCGGCGGAGGCAACGAGCAGATGGGCCCGGCGCAACTGGAGTTCAAGCCGATGCCATCGGGCTACGAGCTCACCCGCGTCACTCACGACATCCCCTCTCCACCGTCGTATGGGCGCCTGGCCAACCCGAAGGGTAACGTGGACCGCTGGCATATCGCCGAATTCCGCGCGCCTGGATTTCACCGCATCGACACCGGAGTCGCCGAGGCTGGCACCGGGATGGCGAACAGCCCCTTGCCGGTCGGCGCAGGCCGCTGGTCGATTGTGCCGCACCACTTCGTCACGCCCGAGTCGGAACGGTCGACGCACTACTTCCAGGTGGTCGCGCACGAGTGGACGGAATCGAGCGATTCCTGGCGGTTCCTGAACAGCGTCATCGACGAGGACGTCTGGGCAATCGAAAAGCAGCAGCGCAACATCGACCTGGCACCCGACGCGCCGACCTTCCCGATCGCCAGCGACGGCGCCATGCTCTTTCTGCGACGGACGATCGATCGGATGCTGGCTGAGCAGGAGCAGGAGCAGGTCGCCGCAGGTGGGCAAGCATGAGCGTCATGCTGGTGTCCGAGCAGTTGCTGAACGCGCTGCAGTACGGCGTGATGCTGTTCCTGATCGCCTCGGGTCTCACGCTGGTACTCGGGATCATGAACACACTGAACCTGGCGCATGGCGCGCTGTTCATGCTCGCGGCCTACCTTGCCGTTGCGACCTATGGGATGACGCACTCGTTCGTCGCGGCGGCGGCCGGCGCGGTGGCGGGCGTTGCCGCGGTGGCTGCCGCCCTTGAGGTCCTCGTCATGCGGCAGCTGTACGAACGGGACCACCTCGACCAGGTGCTCGCGAGCTTCGGCTTGTTGCTGCTGCTGACCGAGGCGGCTCCGATGCTCTGGGGCCGTGCTTCCCTGGAGATGCCCGCACCGGCCGCCCTGGCCGGCAGCGTCGCCGTCGGGACCCTGCGCTATCCGGCCTACCGCCTGTTCGTCACAGGGGCCGGTCTGCTGATTGCCGCGATGATGTATTGGGCGATCCACCACACCCGCATCGGGATACAGATCCGCGCCGGGGCGACCAATCGGACGATGCTGGCCTGCTGTGGCGTCAACGTGCGCAAACTGTTCTTCCTCGTCTTTTGCGCCGGAGCCGCGCTGGCCGGCGCAGCGGGTTTGCTGGTGAGCCCGCTCGTGGCTGTCGACGCGAGTATGGGAGACGCGATCTTGACGCTTTGCTTCGTGATCGTTGCCATCGGCGGTCTCGGCTCGGTGCGGGGCGCCTTTGTAGCAGCGCTTGCGGTTGGATTCGTGGACACCTTCGGGCGCGCGTTTCTGCCGTCGGTGCTTGGATTTCCCCTCGGGCCGGCCGTTGCGTCGGTCGGCGTCTACGCCTTCATGGCTGCGGTCCTGATCTGGCGCCCAAGAGGGCTCTTCCCCGTTCGCATATAGGACACCCATGTTGCGCGAACTCTCCCTGGTGCATTTGGCGGAACTCACTCACTCGGCAAAGGCGAAGAGCTGGCGCGTGTCGCTGCCCTGTGCTCTCTTCCTGCTGTTGCTGGCGTTGCCGCTCACGAACAGTGATTACATCGTGTCCTTGGGCTCGAGGGTCCTGATCTTCTCCATCCTTGCGGTCAGTCTTGACCTGATCCTCGGGTTCGGTGGCCTGATCAGCTTCGGCCACGCGGCCTATTTCGGCGCCGGCGCCTACACCGTTGCAGCGCTGATCTTCGCCGGCTCCGGCAACGGCCTGGTGCATCTGATCAGCGCGATGGCGGTCTCGGGAACGATGGCGCTGGTCATCGGTCTGCTTTGTGCCCGCAGCGACGGTCTGCACTTCATCATGTTGACGTTTGCGTTCGCGCAGATGGCGTACTTCATCGCTTCCGGCCTGCAGCGTTTCGGCGGAGACGACGGTGCGACGCTGCCCTCTCGTAGCAACCTGATGCCGCTGGATCTGGCAGACCGGACGCACTTCTACTACCTCGCCTGGGCTTGCCTTGCCGTGGTTCTCGTGGTGTGCGTCTTGCTCGTTCGTTCCCGCTTCGGAATGGCCTTGCGCGCCTCCAAGCAGAACGGGGTACGCCTGTCCACCCTCGGCATTCCGAGTTACCCCTACCGGGTGCTGGCGTTCGGCATCGCCGGAGCCTTTGCCGGCCTGGCGGGCTTCCTGATGGTGAATCTCAACGCGTACGTCAGCCCGAACTTCTTCGCCTGGAAGCTCTCGGGCGACGTGATCATGATGGTTGTTATCGGGGGCGTCGGCACCCTCGCAGGCGGCGTGGTCGGTGCCGGCGTCTTCCTGCTGCTGCAGGAAGTGCTGTCGGCCTTCACCCCACACTGGATGTTCTATCTCGGTCCGCTGCTGGTTGTCATTGCGCTGTACGGTCGCCGCGGCCTCGTTGGCCTCCTGCGCGGAGAGCGCAAGTGAACGCAGCTCCCGTCCTGCGTGTGTCGGCGCTGTCGAAGCACTTCGGCGGCCTGAAAGTGACCGACAACGTGTCGCTGGAGCTGGCCGATGGCGAAATCCATTCGGTGATCGGTCCCAACGGTGCCGGCAAGTCGACCCTGCTCGCCCAGCTCTGCGGACTCCTGGCCTCCGACGCTGGAAGCATCGAGTTGCACGGCGAAAACGTCACCCGCTGGTCCGCTGCACGCCGTGCGCGGGAAGGCTTGGCACGGACCTTCCAGATCACCAGCGTCTTCAGGCAATTTACTGCCCACGAAAACGTTCTCATGGCGTGCCAGGCTGCGCGGTTCGGGCATGCGTTCAGCTTCTGGACACCGGCCCGAAGCGACAGGCAGGCCGTCGCGGCATCCTGGGCCTGCCTGGAGCGGGTGGGGCTTGCAGCACGCGGCTCGTTGCCGGCCGAGACTCTCTCCGGCGGCGAGCAGCGCGCCCTCGAGATCGCGATGGCCCTGGCCACGCGGCCGAAGGTGCTCCTGCTGGACGAGCCAATGGCTGGCATGGGCCACGAAGACACGCAGCGGCTCACGCGGCTGATCCTCAGCCTGAGAGGCACGGTTTCGGTGTTGCTCGTGGAACATGACATGGACGTGGTGTTCCGGGTTTCGGATCGACTCTCTGTCCTGGTCCACGGACGCCTGATCGCGTCGGGCGATCCCGAGACAGTGCGTCTGAATCAGGATGTGCGGCACGCTTACCTGGGGGTCGAAGATGCAGCCGATGCTTGAAGTAGACGCGATCCACGCCTCCTACGGCGCCGCCAGGGTGCTGTTCGGCATTTCGTTGGCTGTCTATCCTGGCGAGGCGGTCGCGCTCGCCGGCCGCAACGGAATGGGCAAGACCACGACCTTGCGCTCGGTGCTCGGCATCCTGAGGCCCAGCGCGGGTGCCATCCGCTTCGGCGGCCGCGCCATCGACCGGATGGCGCCCAACGAAGTCGTGCAAACGGGGATCGGCTATGTCCCGGAGGGGCGGCAGATCTTCCGCGGGCTCACCGTACGGGAGAATCTGCAAGTCGCCGCCATCCGCCGCAAGACGAATGCGGCGCCAGTCTGGGACCTGGACGCGGTCCTTGAACTGTTTCCGGTCTTGCGCCAGCGGCTGCGCCACGACGGCCAGGCTCTCTCCGGAGGCGAGCAGCAAATGCTCGCGATCGGACGGGCGTTGATGACGAATCCGGCGCTTCTCATCCTCGATGAGGCAACCGAGGGACTCGCTCCACTCGTACGTGGCGAGATCTGGCGTGTTCTGGGTCGCTTGAAATCGCTCGGCCAGTCCCTGCTACTGGTGGACAAGCACCTTGCCTCCGCTGCAGGAGTGGCCGATCGCCACTACGTGATCGAAAAGGGTCGCGACGCCTGGCAAGGCACTTCCGCCGAACTGGCGGCCGACGTCGATTTGCAGCGGCGCCTGCTCGGCGTCTAGTCGCAAGCCCGAAGGGACAACTCCGCACGCGGGTCGCACATGAGGCGACCCGCGCGTGCGCTCGTCCCCTTGACTTTCCCTCCTCTTCTCTACTTTCATTTCTGTGCGAACACCGAGCCGCAAGCGGGGACTTTCCCGCATTCGCTTGACGGCCGCCACTGACGGAAAACAAAATGAGGTTAACAGTACGGCATGATATTTAATGTATTACGCCGCACTGCAAGGGAGGTTAACCAGGGCGGTTCCAACAACATCAAACCGCCCACCATGGGGAACAATCGTTGAAAAAAGTCTTGATCTTTGCCGCCGCGGTGTGCGCCTGCTGGGCAGCGCGGGCGCAATCCAGCGTCACTTTGTTTGGCATCGTCGACGCGACGCTCACCTACGGCACCGCCAGTGGCGCCGGCAGTTCGCATCGGTGGCAGCTGGCCAGCTCCGGCTACAACGCGTCTCGTCTCGGCCTGCGTGGACAGGAGGATCTCGGCGGCGGGCTGAGTGCGGGCTTTTGGCTCGAGGCCGGCATGGCGAACGACAACGGCGCTGGGCTGGCGACGAACACCAATAACCAGGCCAGCGGGGCGGCGCCGGCGCCCCTGGCCGGCGCGGCCGGTTTGACCTTCAATCGCCGCTCCACGGTGAGCTTGAGCGGGAACTGGGGCGAGTTGAGGCTTGGTCGAGACTACACGCCGCAGATCTGGAACCTGCTTCTGTTCGATCCGTTCGGCGCGCTGGGTGCCGGTGCCGCGCAGCCCTACGTCGCCGCCATCAACGGCGTCACACAGGTGCGGGCGTCCAATTCCGTCGGATACTTTCTTCCGGCGAACCTGGGCGGCATCTACGGGCAGGCGCAGGCGTACCTCGGGGAAAATCCGCGGGACGGGGCCAACACCGAGCGCGACGGGGACGGAGCCGGCGTCCGCGTCGGGTACGCCGCCGGGCCGCTCGACGTCGCGCTCGCAGCCAGCAGGACGAGGTACGCGGCCGGGGACGTGCGACAGAACAATCTCGCATTGAAGTGGCAGATCGGGCCGGCTCGCCTGCTCGGCGTGCTGGTGAGGGATCGGAATGCGACGGTGAGCGGCAACGGCTTCGTCGCAGGCGCGATTTACGCCATCGGCGCGGGCGAGCTTAGGGCCGCCTTCTCACGTTATGCGACGAGCGCCGCAGGTTCACCAGCGGCGCGTAAGTTTTCCCTCGGCTACGTGTACAACCTGTCCAAGCAGACCGCGCTGTACACCACAGTGGCGCACCTGAAGAACCGTGGCAGCTCCAAGATGACCATCAACGGTGCCGTGGCCGGCGGCTTGGGCGAGAGTTCCACGGGCTTCGACCTCGGCATCCGCCGTTCCTTCTAAGGACAAAGACTGTGCAGGGAACCTCACGGGCCGCGCTGCGGCCTTTTCCGTGCAAGCCACATGCTTCGCCGTGCACCGGGTGATCCGCTTTACGCAGCCTGGGTTCGTCAGCACCGTGAGCTGCCCCCGGGGCGGCTTGATGCGCAAGCGCGCAGGCTCACCGCTGGTCACGAGCACGCCGCTCACAGGGCGCGCGTCGGTCACTGTGGATTCGCAGGCCACCGGGCCGCCGCGCTATTCACCGCGGAGGCGCAGTGTTAGCCAGCGACGTGACCGGGGGAGTGTACGTGTCGCTGATCGCAGCGAGGCCGAGCGACGCCAGGTCGAGGCCTGCCGCCTGCGCATTGGGGGTCCGTGCCCCTGCGCGGCCTCCTGTGTTGGGGCACTCCGCCGCGCAATTCGCGGCGGGCGGGCGCGTGTGCGATGCTCCGCTGCCTAGTGCCGCGCCGCGGGGGCCGCGTCCGCGCGGCAAGGCCGCTGCTGCGCCATCCAGGTGCGCGCACCAGCGCAGGACGTCGGGACGGCCGTCGCCGGCGGCATTGACCGCAGCACCACCGCCCTTCAGGCCGGACCAGCCGAACAGGCGTTCCCGCGCATGTCCCACGAGTGGCGCCGGCCGTGGGAAATCCGCATGCGCGCGCCGCGGATGCGGAGGAGCGTGGCGCTATATGTAGAGAAAACCACTGGTCCCAATCTGGTGAACAGTTGTGTATGATTTTTAATCTATCAAGGACCGGCGCGGGTGGCCGTACCGGTCGCTTCCTTCAGCTTCCATCCATCACGACTCGCGATGCTCAAGACACTGCTGCTTTGCCTAGTGCTAGGTGTTTTCACAGCTGGCACGTCCGCGCGTGCCCAATATCCCGATCATCCGATCAAGATCGTAGTGCCGTTCGTGGCGGGGGGCGGTACCGACGCACTTGCGCGCCAACTCGGTCAGCGCATGGCTGAAAAGCTCGGACAGCCGGTCATCGTGGAGAATCGCCCGGGCGCCGGGACCGCGATTGGGACGGATTTCGTCGCTAAGGCAAAGCCCGACGGGTACACATTGTTGATGACGATCGACAGCTTTGCCGTCCTGGCAGCGACCCAAGCTTCGCTGCCCTACGACCCGGTGGCTGATTTCAGCCCCATCGGCCAGATCATGAACACGCACTGGGTTCTTGTTGTCGACCCGGCCTTGCCAATCAAGACCTTCAAGGACTTCGTGGCGTACGCCAAAGCACGCCCCGGTCAGCTGAACTACGGAAGCACTTCTCCGGGCGGCTCCAGCCACCTCGCGACGGAGCAAATCTTCAAGGCCGCGAGCATCAAGCTGACGCATATCCCGTTCGGTGGTGCCGGTCAGGCGGTATCTTTTCTGTTAAGCGGGCAAGTGCAGGTGGTGCTATTGGTGGGGCAACTCGCGCTACCCTACATCCAAGCCGGAAAGATGCGGCCGCTGGCTATTACCGCGAAGGAACGCGCCTCGGTCTTGCCTGACGTGCCCACACTTGCCGAAGAAGGGATTTCAGAGTTCGAGTCAGGCGCCTGGACCGGCCTCTTTGCGCCTCGCGGAACCCCCGCGCCGGTCATCGCGAAGCTAAATGCGACGGTGAACGAAATCCTGCGGAAGATGGTGCACGACAAGGAGTACAGCCCGGTGTATGTCAAAGACTTCCAGGTTCCTGCACCGAGCACGCCGGCCGACCTCGCGAGGATCGTCAGGGAGGATGTTGCCCGTTCGAAAGCCACCGTCATTGACAGTGGCATCAACGTCAAGTTGAACTGAGCGGCACGCTCGCGGGTGGGCGCGCGGCGGCCGAGCGCATGAACGCGGCGAGCCATCGCGCTGGCCCTCGTCGCGTGCGTGCGACTGCACCATGGTCCTCGGTCTGCTGCCGAGCAGCTTTCCACTGGCATTTTCCTGCAAGCGCTCGACGATCCGATGCCTCCATCGTGTTCGACGCGAGATTCCTGAAATCGAAGAGCATTCGGCCAAGAGCAGCCCTGCGAGGCGCTCTTGCCTTTGTAAGATCTGGGCCACGTGAGTTGTGGTGCTTTGCTCAAGCCTCTCAGACGGCTGATTGCTTCACTGTAGGAGCTTTCGAGCGTCTTCCTCGCGATGGATTTGGGCGAAGAACTGGCAGTCACCGTTTCAGGCGCGCCGCTTTCGCATTCCTAATAGCGGGGATGAAGTAGCGCCCTGCGTTCTGCGGGAGGGCACGACGTCTGCCAAACGGGGTAGCCGGGAGGATTCGCTTGAACTGCGCTCGCGATGGTGTCGACCTTGGCGTTAGGGTGCTGCGCAAGCTAAGAGGCGCAGTTCACGACGGCTGGGCAAGGTTCCAGGAGCAAAGCGGCGCCGGGAAGGCTCCGCGGCTATGGACATCGGGTATGGCCGCGAGCTCTTCTCCCCGGCCTCTCAGGCGTCACAATATTCGGGCGGTGAAGGTGCGCCGGTTGATAGGGTATCGGTGATGTACAAGCGCACCAAGAAGATCCGCCACCTCAAACTGCTACTTGGCTCCAAGTACCGGGCACAAGCCGCATTCGCAAACCTGAGTCACGTCGCGATCATAGGCCCAGGAACCGTCCGAGTTGCGGGTCGCTCGCCAGGCTCGACGCCTCCCCGGCGAGCACGACCTGGCCTTTCTGCAGAACGATCCCGCGGTCGCTGTGCTCCAGTACCTTGCGGTAGTCGCGATCGACGATGAGCGTGGCGATGTCGTCGGCGCGCATCGCGGCGATCACGCGCCAGATCTCGGCCACGATCATGGGTGCCAATCCTTCCGTGGCTTCGTCCAGGATGACCAGCTCGGGTTGCGTCATCAGCGCGCGGCCGATCGAAAGCATCTGCTGCTCGCCGCCGGAAAGCTGCGACCCGAGGTTGCCGAGGCGCTCGCCCAGGCGCGGGAAGGTTTCCATCACGCGAGCGAAGGTCCATGCGCGCCGATCGCCCGCAGCAGCCGGCCTCGCGGCCATCAGCAGGTTTTCCTTGACCGACAGATTGGGGAAGACGCCCCGACCTTCGGGGACGTAGGCGACGCCGCGTCGTGCCAACTCGTGCGGTTTTCCGCGGCTCACGTCGTGGCCGCCGATCAGGATGAGTCCGTCCCGCTGGGCGACATGTCCGAGCAGGGCACGGATCAAGGTGCTCTTGCCCATGCCGTTGCGCCCCAGCAGGCCCACGGTCTCCCCGCGCGCGATTTCCAGGCTGACGCCATGCAGCACGTGGCTGCTGCCGTACCAGGCGTGCAGGTCGCGTGCCTGCAGGATCAGGTCCCGGTCCTTCATGCTCCATGTCCCCCGAGGTAAGCGGCCTGCACGTGCGGGTTGGAGCGGATCGCATCCGGCGTGTCGGAGGCAATCACCGAGCCATTGACCATCACCGTGATGCGATCGGCGATGCGGAATACGGCATCCATGTCGTGTTCCACCAGCAGGATGGCGTGGTCCTGGCGAAGGTCGGCCAGCAGCCCCAGCATCCGTTCAGTCTCCTCCGCGCCCATTCCCGCCAGCGGCTCGTCGAGCAGCAGCACCTTCGGCGCGCTTGCCAGGCACATCGCGATTTCGAGCTGGCGCTTCTGGCCGTGGCTCAACAGACCGGCCGGGCGATCCATGGCGTCCGCCAGGCCGACGCGGGCAGCGACTTCGCTGGCCGCCGGAACACTGAGCCGGCAGCTGCCGGCGCTCTCCCACACCCGCCACGGGCGGGGCGCGCGCGCCTGCGCTGCCAGGCGGCAGTTCTCCAGGACGGTGAAGCTCGGATAGATGGTGTTGCGCTGGTAGCTGCGCCCCAGCCCGGCGCGCGCGCGCCGCGGTTGCGTCCAGCGCGTCACGTCCTCGCCGAGGAGTTCCACTGCGCCATCCGAGGCAGGAACTTCGCCGGAGAGGATGTTGATCAGGGTCGATTTGCCGGCGCCGTTGGTGCCGATGACGGCATGCACCTGGCCGCATTCCAGCTCCAGGGAGACCTTGTTCACGGCGACCAGTCCGCCCCAGCGACGGGTGATGTCGCGGCCACGCAGGAGGACAGGCGAGTTCATGCGCGGACCTCCTGCACCAGCGGAGCGCGCAGCTGCATGCGCGACGGGCGCCCCGCCAGCCGGGCCCGCCACTGCGCGGGCAGGCCCACCAGCCCGCGAGGCAGCAGGGCAACGCAGGCGATGATCGCGAGGCCCATTCCGAGCAGCCAGTGCTTGGCGAAGGCACCGAAGATCGCCTCGCTGCGGAACAGCTCCTGCAGCAGCGTGTACGCGAACGCCCCGAGCAGCGCGCCGCGCAGGTGGCCGATGCCGCCCAGGATGATCATCACAAGCACCGCGCCCGACATGTGCCAGCTCATGAGCTCCGGATTCACCAGACCGTCCTTCACGGCGAACAGGAATCCGGCGATCCCGGCGATCGCTCCCGAGATCGTGAAGGCCGCGAGCTTGTACGGATAGGTCGAATACCCCGTGGCGCGCATGCGCTGCTCGTTCACGCGGATGCCGGCCAGCGCACGGCCGAAGCGGGAGCGCGAGAGCAGGGCCAGGAAGCCGAACACCGCCACCAGCAATGCGAGCGTGAACTGGTAGAAGGCGACGGGCTGGTCGATTTCGAGCAGGGTGCCGATCGCCGGCTTGAAATTCAGGTAGATGCCGTCGGTGCCCCCGCCCAGGGGCGTGTCGTGCACCACGTAGTACGCCATCTGCGCGAACGCCAGCGTGACCATGATGAAGTACGCGCCCTGCGTGCGCAGGCTCAGGGCCCCGACGGCGAGCGCATAGAGGGCGGCGAGGAGCGCCGCAGCCGGGAGGATCCAGAGCAACTGGCCCGGCCCGTTCGCGGGCGACAGCAACACGGCTGCATAGGCGCCGACCCCGAAGAACGCGGCCTGCCCGAAGCACACCAGCCCGGTGCCGCCGACCAGCAGTTCCAGGCTGAGGGCGAAGATCGCGTAGATCATGATCTTGCTCACGAGCTCGATGCCGAAGGTGCCTGCCACCAGCGGGTAGGCGGCGAGGCACGCGAAGGCGGCAAGCACGAACACGGCCTTGGAGGAAAGGGAGAAGTTCATTTCGGTTGTTCCTAGCCGGCCTTGAACAGGCCCTGCGGCTTCCAGATCAGGATCAGCGCCATCAGCACGTACACCAGCACGCCGGCGGCCGCAGGCAGGAGGACCTTGCCGAAGGTATCGACGAATCCGATCAGGAGCGCGGCGAACAGGGCACCGCGGATGGAACCGATGCCGCCGATCACCACGACCACGAAGCAGATGATCAGGACCTGCCCGCCCATGCCGGGATACACGCTGCTCACGGGGGCGGCCACCATGCCGGCCAGCGCCGCGATCGCCACGCCGGCCGCGAACACGATGCGGTACAGGAACTGGATGTCGATGCCGAGGCTTTGCACCATCTCGCGGTTGCTGCTGCCGGCACGGATCATCATGCCCAGGCGCGTGCGCGTGAACACGAGGTACATGCCGAGCGCCAGCGCGATGCACACGCCGGAGACGAACAGGCGATAGACCGGATAGGTCATGAGTTCCCCGAGGGGCAGCAGGCCGGCGAGCACCTCCGGCGGCTTGACGCCATGCACGTCATCGCCCACCAGCAGGCTGCGGACCTCCTCGAACACGAGGATCAGCCCGTACGTCATGAGCACCTGCTGCAGGTGCTCGCGCTCGTACAGGTAGCTGTAGAACGCCCATTCGAGGACGTAGCCCAGCACGATCGCCAGCACGACGCCCACTGCCAGGGTGGCGAAGAAGCCGCCGCCGAAGGTGGCCGCCACGATCGGCGACAGCGCGAACGCCATGTAGGCGCCCACCATGTAGAAGCTGCCGTGGGCCAGGTTGATGACCCCCATGATCCCGAAGATCAGGGTCAATCCGCTGGCGACCAGGAACAGCAGCAGCCCGTACTGCACCGAGTTCAGGCACTGGATGAGGAAAGTGGAGAGGTCCATGGGCGAAGGAGGGCGCCCGCACGGCAGGCCATGCGGGACGAAGGGCCAACGATGAAGGGTGTTACTGCATCCGGCAGCCGCGGCCGGGATCCGCGAGCGCCTTGGAGGCCACGCTCACGTACTTGTTGTCCTTGCCGCCGACCTGGCGCAGGTAGATGTCCTGCACCGGGTTGTGGCTGGCGGAGAGGGTGAAGGGGCCGCGCGGACTGTCGATGCGCGCCTTGCGCACGGCTGCGGCGAACTCCGCCTTCTTCGACACGTCGCCCTTCACCGCGTTCAGGCCCACCGCCAGGATCTGCGCCGCGTCGTAGCCCTGGACGGCGTAGACATCCGGCTGCAGCTTGTAGGCTTTGGCGTAGGAGAGGCGGAAGGCGTTGTCGCGCGGGGTGCCGAGGCTGTCGGCGTAGTGCAGCGTCGTGAACATGCCGCTGGCGGCGTCGCCCTGCGCTTCCAGAGTGCCGTCGGTGACGAAGCCCGCGCCGTACAGGGGGATCTTGTCCTTCAGGCCCGCGGCCGCGTAGTCCCTGACGAACTTGACGGCGCCGCCGCCGGCGAAGAAGGTGTACACCGCGTCGGGCCTGGCCGCCGCGATTTCCGTGAGCAGCGCCTGGAATTCGACGTTCGGGAAGGGCAGGGCCAGCTCCTTGACGACCTTGCCGCCGCCCTTCTCGAAAGCTTCCTTGAAGCCGCCCACGCTCTCGTCGCCGGCCGCGTACTTCCACGTGATGGTCACGACCTTCTTGAGACCCTTCTTCGCCATGACTTCGCCCATGGCGTACCCGGGCTGCCAGTTGCTGAAGCTGGAGCGGAAGATGGTCGGACCGCACATGGGGCCGGTCACCGCATCGGCGCCCGCATTGGGGACGATCAGCAGGGTCTTGTTCTCCTTCGCCACCTTGGCCATCGCCATGGCCACGCCGCTGTGCACGGTGCCCACCAGCACGTCGACGTTGTCGCGCTTGACCAGCTTGTTCGCGTTGTCGACCGCCTTCGACGGGTCACTCTCGTCGTCGACCTTGAAGAACTCGACGTCACGGCCTGCGAGCTTGCCGCCCTGTTCGGCCACGTAGAGCCGGAAGCCGTTCTCGATCGCGGTGCCGAGCGAGGCGTAGGTGCCGGTGGCCGGCAGCATCAGGCCGATCTTCAGCTTGCCGGTGGCCTGCGCGTGCGCGAACGAAGCCCCGAGCGCCAGTGCGCAGGCGAGGGTGATGCGGGTGGAATTCAAGAAAGTCTCCTCTGGTGGTGATGAAGCGGCCTCAGGCCGAGGCCGCCGCGGCGCGCTCGCGCTCGCGCAGCCGGAAGCGCTGGATCTTGCCCGTGGCCGTCTTGGGCAGGTCGGGCACGAACTCGATGAAGCGCGGGTACTTGTAGGGGGCGAGGCGTTCCTTCACGAAGGCCTTGAGCTCGGACTCGCTGGTGCTGGCACCCGGCTTCAGCACCACGAAGGCCTTGGTCTTGATGAGGCCCTCGTCGTCCTCCTTGCCGATGACGGCGGCCTCCAGCACCGCGGGGTGCTGCACCAGGGTGGCTTCGACCTCGAAGGGACTGACGTAGATGCCGCTGACCTTGAGCATGTCGTCGCTGCGGCCGCCGTAGGTGTAGCTGCCGTCCTCGTTGCGCACGTACTTGTCGCCGCTCTTGGTCCAGCCGCCGTGGAAGGTTTCGCGGGTCTTCTCGCGGTTGCCCCAGTACATCATCGCGGCGCTGGGCCCCTGGATGTACAGGTCGCCGGGTTCGCCGTCCGGCACCGGCTTGCCGTCGTCGCCGCGCAGTTCGATCTCGTAGCCGGCGACGGGCCAGCCCGTGGTGCCGTAGCGCACGCGGTCCGGCCGGTTGGAGATGTAGACGTGCAGCATCTCGGTGGAACCGATGCCGTCGACGATGTCGACCCCGAAGTGCGCCTTGAAGCGCTCGCCGAGTTCCGCCGGCAGCGCTTCGCCGGCCGAGGACACGAGGCGCAGGGCGAACTGCTCACGCGCCGGCAGCTTCGGCGATGCCAGCATGCCGGCGAAGCCGGTGGGCGCCCCGTAGTAGACCGTGGGCTTCACGCCGCCCACGCCGCCGGCGAGGCGGTGGAAGGTGGCGTCAGGGGTGGCGCGCTCGGCCATCAGCAGCGTCGTCGCACCCACCGAGAGCGGAAAGCTCAGCGCGTTTCCGAGGCCGTAGGCAAAGAACAGCTTGGCGGCGGAGAAGCAGACATCGTCGCTGCGCAACTTCAGGATGCCCTTGCCATACAGCTCGCAAGTCCAGTAAGGATTGGAGTGCGAATGCACGGTGCCTTTCGGGCGGCCGGTGGAACCGGACGAATAGAGCCAGAACGCCGGGTCGTCACGACCGGTGCGCGCGGGGCGCGCCAGGGCGGTGGCCTGGGCCAGGAAGGCTTCGAAGTCCACCTCCGCCGGATGCAGCGGCGCGACGGGCCGCGACACGATCACCTTCGCCACCTCGTGGTCGCTGCGCACCATCGCGGCGTTCAGCGCCGGCAGCAGCGCGCCCGACACCAGCACCGCCTGCGCGCGCGAGTGCTCCAGCATGTAGGCGTAGTCGTCGGCGGTCAGCAGCGTGTTCACCGCCACCGGCACGATGCCGGCGTAGATCGCGCCCAGGAATGCGACCGGCCAGTCGATGCAGTCCTGCATCAGCAGCAGCACGCGCTCCTCGCGGCGGATGCCCAGGCCGCGCAGGCCCGCGGCGAGCCGCCGCACGCGCTCGTCGAGCGCGCCGTAGGTCAGCGTGCCCAGATCGTCGATGAAGGCGGGCTTTTCGGGGCGCGCGGCGTTGGCCGCCAGCAGGTGCTGCGCGAAGTTGAAGACTTCCGGCGGGGGCGGGACGGTGGTCGGGGGCATGGCAGGCTCTCAGGCAAGGGTGGACAGGACGGCGGTGGCGGCCTGCACGGCCGCGCGCCGGTGGTAGAAGTTCAGGGCCCGCGCGCCGCCCAGTTCCTCGCCGCCGCCGGCGCGCCCCGGGCCGCCGTGCAGCGACTGCGGCATCACGTTGCCGTGGCCGGTGTGGGTTGCGGCGACCTCGGGCGAGACGACGTGCACGCGGCCGTGGCTGTCGGCGAGCTCCAGGGCCGCGGCGCCGAGCGCGGCGGCGTCGCTTCCGTAGATCGAGCACACGAGCGAGCCTTGCCCGCGCCGCACCAGGGCGAGGGCATGCGCCGCGTCGCGGTACGGCATCAGCGTCGCGACCGGGCCGAAGACCTCGGTGTCGTGCACCGCGGGGGTGTGGTCGGGGTCGCGCGCACCGAGCAGCGTCGGGCCGAGGCAGCAGGCCACGGCCGCATCCGCGTCCACCAGCGCGTGCGCAGCGCCTTCGTGCAGAACCTGGGCGTGCTGCTTCAGAGTGGCCAGGCCTTCGCGCACGGCGAAGAGCTGCGCCCGACTCACCAGCGAGCCCATGCGCACGCCCTCGTTGCGCGGATTGCCCACGGTGGTCTTGGCCAGGCGCGCGGCAATCGCTTCGGCTGCCGCGCCGTACAGCGCCTCGGGCACGAAGATGCGACGGATCGCGGTGCACTTCTGGCCCGCCTTCTGCGTCATCTCGCGCGCAGCCTCCTTGGCGAGCAGCTCGAAGGCTTCGCTGCCGGGCGTCTCGCCGGGCAGGAGCAGCGCGCTGTTGATGCTGTCGGCCTCGATGTTCACGCGCACCGAGCCGCGCGCGATCGCCGGATGCGAGCGGATGATGGCGGCGGTGTCGGCCGAGCCGGTGAAGGAGACCACGTCGAAGGGCTGCAGCTGGTCCAGCAGGCCCGCGGAGGAGCCGCAGACGACGGAGAGCGCGCCCGCGGGCAGGATGCCGGCTTCGACCACGTCCTGCACCATGCGTTGCGTGAGCCACGCCGTCGCCGTCGCCGGCTTCACGATCACCGGAACGCCGGAGAGCAGGGCGGGACCCGCCTTTTCCCACAGGCCCCAGCTCGGGAAGTTGAACGCGTTGATGAACAGCGCGACGCCGCGCGTGGGCACCAGCAGGTGCTGCGACTGGAAGGCACCGTCCTTGCCCAGGCGCACCGCTTCGCCATCGAGGAGGTGGCGCCGCTCGCCCAGGCTTTCTCCCAGCTTCGCGTAGGTCGCCAGGGTGTAGATGCCGCCGTCGACGTCGACCGCCGTGTCGTTCTTCACCGTTCCGCTGTTGGCAGTGGAGATCTCGTAGTAGCGATCGCGGTTGGCCTGCAGCACCTGGACGATGGCCGCGAGCAGCGCGCCGCGCTGTGCGTACGTCAAGGCGCGCAGGGCTGGGCCGGCCTTCTCGCGCGCGAAGGCAAAGCCCGCGGCCAGGTCGAGGCCGGTCGCGTCGACGCGGGCCAGTTCGGTGCCGAGCACGGGATCCAGCAGGGCGGTGCCACTGCCGGTGCCGGCCTGCGCGCGGCCGGCCAGATGGTTCAGGAGGAGTTCGCTCATGGGAGGGGCGGGGTCAGGAGGTGAAGCGGATGGCGCCTTGCGGCAGGAGGTACAGCACCAGCGCGCGGCCGCCGGTGACGGTCGGGCGATGGCCGCTGCCGGGTGGACACACCACCCAGCCGGCGGGATGGCCGTCGAAGCGCGCGTCGCCGTCGACCGGCACGACGAGGTCGATCTCGCCTTCGGGGTGCACGTGGTGCGGGCCGGCGATGTCTTCCATGTCGACGACGTCCACGGAGAACCCGTGCAGGTCCGCCGAGGGCTTGAAGATCCGGCCGTAGCGGATGCCGCCCGCCTCCCGCTGGCACAGCCAGCCGGCGGCGACGCCGGTGCGGCAGGCGTGAGCCAGCGCCTGGTAGGCGCGCGACGCGGTGCCGTGCCGCGTGTTCAGCCATTGCTGCAGGCTGGCGTCGAGCGGGCGGCCGGCGAGTTCGGCCGTGAGCAGCGCAAGCTCGCTATGGAAGCTCTCTGGGGTCATTGGAATCTGCGGGGGTTGCATGGGAAAAATTCCTGGTGGTGGAGGCGCGTCCTTGACCTGCGGCAAGCTTGCATCGCGGCGTCGGATGCACTATCGTGCGTGCGAACTCTAAGAGGGCGACGAATTTCATGTCAAGCACAATATTGCATGCGTCGGGGTTAACCCTGAGCCCGGTGGACCAGGAGGGTGAAGCAGCCGGGCCGGCGGCCGCGCTGGCGCCGCTCGCCAACGACGGGGTCGCCAAGCACCCCTTTCTCGTGCGGCTGGGCGAGAGGGTCCGGTCCCTTCGCAATGGTCGGGGCATGACGCGCAGGGAGCTGGCGGCGGCCGCGCACGTGTCCGAGCGCCACCTGGCCAACCTCGAACTGGGCGTCGGCAACGCCTCCGTGCTGATCCTGCTGCAGGTCGCGCAGGCCCTCAAATGCACCCTGGCCGAACTGCTGGCAGACGAGATCCGCTCGCCGGAATGGCTCCTGATCCGCGAGCTGCTGGAGAACCAGGACGAGGCCAAGCTGCGCCAGGTGCGCGAGGTGATCGCGCCCCTGGTGGGCTCGGGCGCTGTCGACGCGCAGGCGCGCCCGCCGCGCGTCGCCCTGATCGGCCTGCGTGGCGCCGGCAAGAGCACCCTGGGCGGGATGCTCGCCGAGGACCTGGGCTTCCCCTTCCTGGAGTTGAGCCGCGAAATCGAGAAGTTCGCCGGCTGCTCGATCAGCGAGATCCAGTCGCTGTACGGCCAGAACGCCTATCGCCGCTACGAGCGCCGCGCCCTGGAGGAAACGATCCAGATCTATCCCGAGGCGGTGATCGCCGTGCCGGGCGGCCTGGTGGCGGAGCCGGCCACCTTCAACCTGCTGCTGTCCCACTGCACCACCGTGTGGCTGCAGGCGCATCCCCAGGACCACATGAACCGGGTGGCCGCGCAAGGAGACCTGCGGCCGATGGCGGGCAACAAGGAGGCGATGGGCGACCTGAAGGGCATCCTGGCGCAACGCGCGCCGTTTTACGCCAAGGCCGCAATGCACCTGGACACCAGCGCCCGGCCGCTGGACGAGACCTTCGTGGCGCTGCGTGCCATGGTGCGCAAGGCGCTTCAGTTCGAGGGAAAACCCTAGGCATCAAACTGCTTGTGCCCTTGCGATGATCTGCACTATGATGCTCTTTATTGACACACATCAGAAGCATCTTAGTGCATCAACCGGAGAGCTCCTTGACCCAGTCCGCCCCCCAAGCGCCCGTCGATTACCAGACGCACCCGTCGCAGTACCGCCACTGGAAACTCAGCTTCGACGGACCTATCGCCCGGCTGGTCGCGGACTTCGACGAGAACGGCGGCCTGCGCCCCGGCTACAAGCTCAAGCTCAATAGCTACGATCTGGGCGTCGACATCGAGCTGAACGACGCGATCAACCGCATCCGCTTCGAGCACCCGGAAGTCCGCACCGTCATCGTGACCAGCGCGAAGGACAAGGTGTTCTGCTCCGGCGCCAACATCTTCATGCTGGGCGTGTCCAGCCATGCCTGGAAGGTGAACTTCTGCAAGTTCACCAACGAGACGCGCAACGGCCTGGAAGACTCCTCGAAGTACAGCGGCCTGAAATTCCTGGCCGCCGTCAACGGCGCCTGCGCCGGCGGCGGCTACGAGCTGGCGCTGGCCTGCGACGAAATCATCCTGGTCGACGACCGCAACAGCGCGGTGAGCCTGCCGGAAGTGCCGCTGCTGGGCGTGCTGCCCGGCACCGGCGGCCTCACGCGCGTGACCGACAAGCGCCACGTGCGCCACGACCTGGCCGACATCTTCTGCACCACCGCCGAAGGCGTGCGCGGCCAGAAGGCCGTGGACTGGCGGCTGGTGGACGAAGCCGTCAAGCCGCAGCAGTTCGCCGCCCGTGTGCAGGAGCGCGCGCTGGAACTCGCCGCCGCGAGCGACCGCCCGGCCGGTGCGAAGGGCGTGACGCTCACGCCCCTGCAGCGCACCATCGAAGCCGACGCGCTGCGCTATTCGCACGTGACGGTGGAGATCGACCGCGCCCGCCGCGTCGCGACCTTCACCGTCAAGGCGCCCGCCACGCCGGTCGAAGGCGACATCGCCGCGATCGAGGCGAAGGGCGCCGGCTGGTACCCGCTGCAA